>CAYXMF010000053.1:0-9836 GCA_964465845.1 uncultured Eubacteriales bacterium
GACCCATATCATTCTTTGTGCGCTCATTGAATTCTTTTGTGAACGCCATAATGTTTACACCGTGCTGACCAAGAGCTGGACCAACAGGTGGTGCTGGTGTTGCTTTACCAGCAGGAATCTGAAGCTTAATAAAGCCTACTACTTTTTGAGCCATTTTTAGCACCTCCAAAATTCGTGGTATGGCGGAACAGACAGCTCTTCTGCTCCTCCCACGACGCTTTGACAAAAGCGTCATAAAAAGCGTATTTTACGCTAATTACCAAATTAATAAGTTATTAATCCTCAACCTTTGTTACCTGGTCGAGTTCAAGGTCAACAGGTGTTTCACGACCGAGCATTGAAATAACAACACATACTGAATTGTTATCAACGTCAAGTTCACGTACCATACCGATAACGCCTTCGAATGCGCCGTCGATAATTGTAACCATATCGCCAACCTCATAGTCGATTTTAACGACTTTCTTTTCAACGCCCATTGCGTAAACCTCAGCCTCAGTGAGAGGAACCGGTTTGCTTTCAGGGCCAACGAAACCTGTTACACCGCGAGTATTACGGATTACGTACCAAGTATCGTCTGTCATTTCAAGGTCACCTGTTTCTTCATCTTCAAAAACTGCAACCTTAACCATTACATAACCAGGGAAGATTTTTCTTTCAACTTCCTTTTTCTGGTCGTCCTTAATTTCAGTAACGATTTCTGTAGGAACTTTAACCTCAAGAATAAGGTCATGCATTTTACGGTTTTCAACAACCTTTTCAATGTTAGTTGCTACTTTGTTTTCATAACCTGAATAGGTATGCACTACATACCATTTGGAGATTTCTGCCATAACTTAATCCCCTCTCGATTATTTCAATAAAAACAAGTTAATCATTTCTGCTGTTGCTGCTGTAGTAGTTGTTGTGTCTTCTTTTGCCGCAAGACCAACAAGTGCATCAATAATTGCTGAAAGACCTGTGTCAATTCCAAAAATGGCAACACCTACAATTGCTACGATAACAATAACAACGATTGAGTTTTTAAGAACTGTTTGACCAGATGGCCATGTGACTTTTTTCCACTCGCCTTTGAAGTCCTTGAAGAACTTCTTTACCTTAGCGCCTGCTTTTTTAAGGCCTTCGCCCTTTTTCTTTGCAGGAGCGTCAGATTTTTTGTCCTTCTTAGTTACCTCGGCTGTGGTCTTTTCATTCTTTTCAGACATTTCACATACCTCCGGATTACTTTGTTTCCCTATGAAGAGTGTGTTTCTTGCAGAATCTGCAGTACTTATTCATCTCGACTCTGTCGGGAGTGTTCTTCTTGTTTTTCTTTGTGTTGTAGTTGCGCTGTTTGCACTCTGTGCAAGCTAATGTGATTTTTACTCTCATTTGTTCGGCACCTCCGTTAATGTGCTACCTGAAAAATCAGCAGGTAACTTGTGTATAGCCTTCCTCAAGAAAAAATGGGCACAAAAAAAGAACCCTCTTTTTCGAGGTATCGGTATTCTAACACACTTGTCAATACTTGTCAAGCAATTTATATAAAGTTTTTTCATAAATGCGAATTGCAGAATTCAGAATACAAAATCAAATTAAAATTTCACTAAATTATATGGTATTATATTTTTACCTTTTTATTTATTTTGCCAAAAGTGATTTTTTTCGGGATTTGGTGTTGACGAGAATTTGGTTTTATGATAAAATTTCAAAGATAAATTAAAGGAGTGAGGACAATGTTCGTAAAACAAGTTTGTAAACAAAAAAACATTGGTACTGCTATTCCTTTTTCTATCGGTTGTTGTTCACAACACACAAGCGGTAGTATTTCTCATTTTTATTTTGTTTTTTAACGACGGTTTTCCCGTCGTTATTTTTTTGTATTTTTTAGGTTATTTAATATTGAATAATAAAAATTAATATAGTATAATTATTAGTTGAAATAAAACGAAAGGCTGGTGTGAATTTTGAAAGCGTATTTAATGCTTGAGGACGGCTCTGTTTATGCAGGTACTGCCGCCGCTAAATTCAAAGAAACTGTATTTGAAGCTGTATTCAACACATCAATGACCGGATATGTTGAAAATCTTTCAGACCCCGCAAATGTGGGCAAGGGTATTATTATGACATACCCACTTATTGGTAACTATGGTGTTTGTCTTGCTGATATGGAATCAGACAAGCTCTACCCTGCTGCACTTTTGGTGCATGAGCTTTGCGACACTCCGTCAAACTTCAGATGTGAGATGACACTTGAAGAATTACTTGTTAAACACGATATTCCTTGTGTTACTGACCTTGACACACGTGCTATTGTTATGAATATTCGTGACAACGGTACAATGAGAGCAATTATCACAGACGATATTTCTGACAAAGATGCTCTCCTTTCAAAAATCAAGGCTTTTGACGCACAGAAAGTTGACGTTGAGAAAGCAAAGGCTGAAACTGTTTCAGCAGAGGGAATTAAAGTAGCATTCATTGACCTTGGTGCAAGAAAGAGTTCTGCACAGAGTTTCGCTGACAAAGGTTTTGCAGTAACAAAGTATTCAGCTGAAGTTAAGGCTGACGAAATCCTTAATTCTGATGCACAGGGCGTTATAATTTCAAATGGTCCTGAGGTATTCGGTGCATTCGAGGGACTTGTTGCAGAAATCAAGAAGCTTATGGATGCTGATATGCCGATTTTCGCAATCGGTACAGGTCACCAGCTTGTAGCTATGGCTCAGGGTGGTAAAGTAGAAAAGATGCTCTACGGTCACAGAGGAGCAAATCTTCCGGTTAAGTTCACAGCAGCAGATGAAACATATATCACTACACACAACCACGGTCACACCGTTACAAAAGACGGTGTACCTGCAAACGCTGAAATTTTATGTGTAAACGTAAATGACGGTGAAATTGAAGGTCTTTCATATAAGAACGCTATTACAGTTCAGTTTATTCCTGACACTGCAAAAGGTCACAACACATCCTTCTTATACAACGACTTCGCAAAAATGATTAAGGAGGGCAAATAAGATGTTAGATAAAAGCATTAAAAAGGTAATGGTTATCGGTTCAGGTCCTATTATTATCGGACAAGCTGCCGAATTCGACTATGCAGGTACTCAGGCTTGCCGTTCTCTTAAAGAAGAAGGCGTTGAGGTTGTTCTTGTAAACTCAAACCCTGCTACTATTATGACTGACGGTGATATTGCTGACAAGGTTTATATTGAGCCTCTCACAATCCCTACACTTACAAAGATCATTGAAAAAGAAAAGCCCGACTCACTTCTCCCCTCTCTTGGCGGACAGACAGGTCTTAACCTGGCTATGGAATTAAATGAGTTAGGAATTCTTAAAGAAAATAATGTTCGTCTTATCGGTATCAATGCTGATTCAATCAAAAAGGCTGAAGACAGACAGGAATTCAAGGACACAATGGAGAAAATCGGTGAGCCTTGTATTGAGTCTTTGGTTGTTGAGACAGTTGAAGATGCACTTGAGTTCTCTGCAAAAATCGGCTACCCCGTAATTGTTCGTCCTGCTTATACACTTGGCGGTACAGGCGGCGGTATTGCATACGACGAGAAACAGCTTTTTGAAATTGCATCAAACGGTATTCGTCTTTCACGTGTTAATCAGGTTCTTATTGAGAAATGTATTTCAGGCTGGAAAGAAATCGAGTTTGAAACAATGCGTGACTCAAAAGGTAACTGTATTACAATCTGTTCTATGGAGAATATGGACCCTGTTGGTATTCATACAGGTGACTCAATCGTTGTTGCTCCTGCACAGACACTTATGGACAAGGAATACTCAATGCTTCGTAATGCTGCTCTCAACATTATTACTGAGCTTGATATTCAGGGTGGTTGTAATGTTCAGTTTGCACTTCACCCAACATCATTCAAATATGCAGTTATTGAGGTTAATCCTCGTGTTTCACGTTCATCAGCATTGGCATCAAAGGCAACAGGTTTCCCAATTGCACGAGTTGCATCAAAAATCGCTCTCGGTTTAGGTCTTGATGAAATTCCTAACGCTGTTACAGGCAAGACTTTCGCATCATTCGAGCCTACAATCGACTACATTGTATGCAAGTTCCCGAAATGGCCATTTGACAAGTTTGTTACTGCTAAGAAAACTCTCGGTACACAAATGAAGGCTACAGGTGAAGTTATGTCAATTGCTCGCACATTTGAGGCAGCACTTCACAAGTCACTTCACTCACTTGAAGAAAACAAAGAATCACTTCTTCTTGATTCATTTATGGAAATGAGCACAGAAGAAGTTCACAATGCTCTTTATAATGTAGACAACCTTCGTGTATATGCAATTGCAGTTGCAATCTATAAGGGAATTAAATTAGAAGAAATCCACGATATCACAAAGATTGATATGTGGTTCTTGAATAAGATTAAGAACATTGTTGATATGGAAAAGACACTCAAATCAGGTAAATGTGACCAGGAAACTCTTTTCCAAGCAAAGAAAATGGGCTTTACTGACAATGTTATTGCTAAGAATGTTGGTACAACAAAGAGTGCAATCAAGCATTTGAGAAAACTCTGGAACATTATGCCGTCATTCTCAATCGTTGATACTTGTGCCGCTGAATTTGCTGCACAGACACCTTACTACTATTCAGATTACGGCATTGCAAACGAAGTTAATCCAAAGACTGACAAGAAAAAGATTATGGTATTGGGCTCAGGTCCTATCAGAATCGGTCAGGGTGTTGAATTCGACTACTGTTCAGTTCATTCAGTATGGGCACTTAAAAAAGCAGGTTGTGAAGCAATCATTGTAAATAACAACCCTGAAACAGTTTCAACTGACTTTGACGTTTCAGACAAGCTTTACTTCGAGCCACTTACCCCTGAATATGTTACAAGCATTGTTGAACTTGAAAATCCTGATGGTGCTATTGTTCAGTTTGGCGGACAGACTGCTATCAAGCTTACAAAAACACTTAACGATTTAGGTGTTAAGATTCTTGGTACTGACGCAGACCACGTTGACGCTGCTGAAGACAGAGAAAGATTTGACGAAATTCTTGAATTCTGTGACATTGCTCGTCCAAAGGGACAGACAGTATTCACAGCACAAGAGGCTATTGCGGCTGCACATTCACTTGGCTACCCTGTTCTTGTTCGTCCAAGCTATGTTCTTGGCGGTCAAGGTATGCAGATTGCTGCAAGTGATGAAGATATTCTTGAATTTATGGACATTATCACAAGAACAATCCCTGACCTTTCAGAGCATCCTGTTCTTGTTGACAAATACCTTATGGGACAGGAAGTTGAAGTTGACGCTATCTGCGACGGTAAAGACATTCTCATCCCAGGTATTATGGAACACATTGACCGTGCAGGTATTCACTCAGGTGACTCAATTTCAGTTTACCCTGCAGTTACACTTTCAGCGAAAGTACAGAAAACTATTGTTGATTATACAAAGCGTCTTGCGTCTGCATTACACGTTGTAGGTATGATGAACATTCAGTTTATTGTACTTCGTGAAACAGTTTATATTATTGAGGTTAACCCACGTTCTTCAAGAACAGTTCCTTATATCAGTAAGGTTACAGGTATTCCTGCAATCAGTCTTGCAACACGTGCAATGCTCGGTGAAAAGATTGCTGATATGGGCTACGGCACAGGACTTTACAAGAACAGCGGTTACTACGCAATCAAGCTTCCTGTATTCTCATTTGAAAAGATTATCGGTGCTGATACTTCACTCGGCCCTGAAATGAAATCAACAGGTGAAGTTCTTGGTATCTCAACAGACTATAACGAAGCACTTCTTAAAGCTTTCGAGGGCGGCGGAGTTTCAATGCCTAAGGATGCAAAGATTGTTGTTACTGTTCGTGACAAGGACAAGAAAGAAGTTGGCGAGATGCTTAAAGAGTTCAAGAATTCTGAATTTGAATTCTATGCAACTCCAGGTACCTGCAAGGTTATTCGTGAAGCCGGAATCGAGTGTAAAGAGGTCAATCCGCTTACAGGCGAATCACCTAACATTATGGATATGCTTCAGAATGGTGAAGTTTCACTCATCATCAACACACCTACTCACGGTCGTCTTGCTAACCGTGACGGTTTCAAGCTCCGTCGTCTTGCAGTTGAATCAGGTACATCTTGTCTTACATCTCTTGATGCGGCACTCAGCGTTATGAGAAGTACATTTGTTGTTCCTGACGGTAAGATGAGCCTTACCGATATTGCATCTCTCAAAATATAGCATATTTTATAAAAACATTTAATAAAATAAAGAAGTCGGAATTGAGTGCACAACTTAATTCCGACATTATACTTGATAAAGGAGATGTGGGCATTGGCAGATATTATTGATTATGCTTTATTAAATGCTCATAAGGATTTTGACACACTTCCCTACTCAAAAATTGACGGGCTTATATTTGCGGAACTTGCATATTTAAGTTATGACAATATTGTTCCCGACACAAAAAACAAGGGTAAAGGGTTATTGTTTTCAGACATTGCTGAAAGCCAAAACTACGACGATATTTTTCCGTTAGAAAGAACTGCTGAAAGAAATAAAAAGTTACTTAACGCAGTTGCATACAGCAAGCGTTACGGAAAAATCAGAGTAAACTACTATGAAGATATTTTTGATACGGAAAAAGACACACAATTCTGTGCGATTACTTTTATTCTGCCAAACGGTGATGCTTGCATAGCATTTCGTGGCACAGACTCAACAATTACAGGTTGGAAAGAAAACTTCAATATGCTTTTCACCTCACCTGTTGCGGCACAAAGTCTTTCTGTACCTTATGTCGATGCAGTAGCAAAGAAAATTAAGGGTAATATTGTTCTTACGGGACATTCTAAAGGTGGAAACCTTGCAATTTATGCCGGAACAAAGTGTTCTGCGTTTGCAAAAAGCAAAATTGTTGAAATACAGAGTTTTGACAGCCCGGGATTTACAAAAGAATTCATTGAATCTGCTGAGCATACTGAGGCTGAAAAAATTATAGTAAAGTTTATTCCCGAAGAGTCTTTGGTTGGTGTTTTGCTCAACAATCGTGAGAATTATCGTATAATCAAGAGCGAAGGCTCGGGAATTATGCAACACGACCCATTTTTGTGGCAGATTGATATTGATAAGAATGACTTTGTTGACGGAGAAAAGTTATATCTTATGTCTCAGTTTTTTGATACTACCTTTAATGACTGGGTTTACAGTTCAGAGCCTGAACAGAGAGAACAGTTTGTTGAGGCGTTATTCCGTATGATTAATGCGGCAAATGCTGAAAATGCTACAAGCTTTGTGGATTGGTCTGAAAACCTTAAAAACAATTCAAGTATCATTTATGAAAATCTTAAGGATTTAGACCCTGAAACCAGAAATCTTGTACTTAAAGGTTTGGGAAATTTATTCTCAACAATCAATAAGAACGTAAAATCCACACCTAAAAAGATATGGAATGATACGCTCAAAAAAATCAAGGAAAAAGCAAATCAGGATAAGTTAAGTCAAGAATGATTTGTTAAAAATACGTCAGTTCGAAACCATCCTGACGTGAGCGAAAGCTCAAGAATAAAACTATGGAGTGATATAAATGAATAAGAAAAAGACGGTTTTTGTGGTGCAATCAGCAGTTATTGCGGCGATTTATGCGGGGCTTACCTATGCGGCAGGTGTACTGAATTTAGCTTATGGCAGTATTCAGTTCAGATTTTCTGAGGCGCTGACAATTTTAGCAACCCTCTCCCCTGCGGCAATTCCGGGACTTACGATTGGTTGCTTTTTAGGTAACATTACGAGTCCTTACGGATTGGTTGATATTATCTGCGGAACACTGGCAACGCTTATTGCGGCGGTGCTCAGTTATTGGACGAGAAATATTAAGTTCAAGGATTTGCCGTTGCTTTCAGCATTGTTCCCTGTGCTTTCAAACGCCATAATAATAGGACTTGAAATCACCTTATTTATGCCTGAGGGCTTTAAGGTTGAAATGTTTTTAATTTCAGCAATGCAAGTAGGTTTAGGCGAGCTTGTAATGTGCTATGGACTTGGAATACCATTATATAAAGTTCTTAAAAAGACAAAAATTGATAAGAGATTATAAACAAAGCGTGATAGCCTGTTGGTTATCACGCTTTTATTTTATATAAATACATATAAATATAATCCAAGAAAATGAAGTAATGCGCCGAGTATTATAAAGATGTGGAATACGGCGTGAATATACTTTTTCTTTCTGCCTATTCCGTAAAGAATTGCGCCTACTGTGTATGCTACGCCACCTGCAATCATTAAGAATATTGCTGACGGTGTAAAATGATTCCACAAAACAAATACCGTTATAAATGACGACCAGCCTATCACCATATACAAGACCATTTGAATGACCTTTGTTTTATTGAACATTGTAAAAGTGATTACAACCGCAAGAATTGCTGCCACCCAACAGGCAATAAGTAAAATCCACGCCATAAGGGGGTTGATTGGTGCAACGGCAAGCACCATATAAGGAGTAATTGTACCCACAATCATAAAGTTAATCATTGCGTGGTCAATTACTCTCATTACTTTTTTCGCATTATTAGGTCGCAACCCGTGATAGACTGATGAACAGACAAAAACGGCGAGCATTGTAAGTCCGTAAATAAGACTTAGAATAATATAATCGGTACGTCCGAGTTGAATTCCACGACCTACGCAAAGGAATATTACAACAAGTGCAAAAACTGCACCAATCATATGGGTAATTGAATTTACCCAATCCTCTTTTCTTGAATAATCAACAAGTTTTATTGAATCTAATCTGCTCATAACTTCACCTACTTCCATTACATATTACTATTATATCATTTGATTTGCAACATATTAAAGTAAAAAATATGGCGAGGTTTTTGCCTCGCCAAGCTCTTCATATTTATTTTTTCTTTTTACCGAAGAAACCTTTTTTCTCGTCGCCAAGGCCATCAGCAACGCCGAATTCAAGAGCAAGTTGTTTAATCAATTCACTCTGTTTATCGGTAAGTTTCTTTGGAATATCAACGATAATGCGCACAAGTTGGTCGCCTTTACCCATACCGCTACGGCTTTGAATACCACGTCCGCGAAGTTTGAACACATCGCCCGGCTGAGTGCCTGCAGGAACATTGTACTCAACTTTACCATCAAGTGTTGGCACCTGAATTGTGCAACCTAAGGTTACCTGCATAAATGTGAGGTGAACATCGCACCATACGTTATAGCCATCACGCTCGAAAATCGGATGCGGACGAACATTAACAACGATGTTAAGGTCACCTGCGGGACCGCCGTTTACACCCTTATTACCCTGACCGCGAACTGTCAAGATCTGACGGTCATCAACACCTGCGGGAATATTAATATCAAGCTTTGCGCTCTTACGCACTCTGCCTGCACCGTTACATTTCTTACAAGGATTTTCAATAATTGTTCCTCTACCGTTACAACGGGTACAAGGTTTTGATGACTGAATCACGCCGAAAGGAGTTCTTTGCTGAACTGTTACCTGACCGCGACCGTTACATTCGGGACAAGTTTTTGGTGAATGACCGCTCTGACAACCGCTACCATGACAATCGTCACAGGTTTCAATACGCATTGTATCTATTGAACGGGCGCAACCTTTTGCAGCCTCTTCAAATGAAATTGTAACGCTTGCCTGAGTATCACTACCACGCTGTGGAGCGTTCGGATTTGCTCTGCCGCCGCCACCGAATCCACCGCCAAATCCGTTGCCGAATATTGAGCCGAAAATGTCGCCTAAGTCGAAATCCATTCCGCCAAAGCCACCACCATAGCCACCCTGACCCGCGCCGTAGTTGGGGTCAACGCCTGCGTGGCCGAACTGGTCATAACGT
>CAYXMF010000054.1:0-9778 GCA_964465845.1 uncultured Eubacteriales bacterium
AGAGGTTTTATTTAGTTTCTGCTTTTGCTTTGTCTTTTTCTGCAAGGTTGTTTGTGTTCATTGAGCCACGGTAAACTACAAATCGGCAGAAAAGGTATTCTGTAATAAGATTACACCCCATTGTTACAACTTCAATTATGTAGTTGTTTATTCCTGCAAGTTCTGCCAAATGGCCAAGATAAAGTGACACGGGTGTAAATACGCAATAGAAAAGTGCTACTTTAAGCATTGCAACGGGCACATTTGTTGCAGATTTGAAAGTGAATTTTCTGTTTACTGTAAAATTATAGAGAACTGACAAAATGAGTGATGGTAAATATGCTTTCCAATGAGCACAATCTGTCAACTCGTGAATAATTGTGTATGACACAATCTGAATAATTCCTGCACCCATTGAAAATGCCACGAATTTTGCAATTTGAATAAGAGTTTCTTTAGTTGAGAGTTTTTGGTTTGACATGAATATTTCCCCCGTTATATTTCAGGCTTAAAAGATGGCATAAGTTCCAACTTAAACAAATTCATTTTATGCTTTCTATCAATAAGCGATTTCTTTTCTTCGTCTTCGATTTCGCCTGTTCTGATATATTTATCAAGTTCGGCATAAGTGAAGCCTAAGTTATCTTCATCGGTTTTTCCGCAAAGTCCGTCAATCGGTGTTTTTTCAACAAGATTATGTGGAAGTTCCAACAAATGACCAATTTGTTTCATTTCAGCAACTGTAAGATTTGAGCAAGGACTGAAATCCCCTACTGAATCGCCGTAACGGGTTGAATAGCCAACCCAATCTTCAGAAAGATTACAAGTATTTGCAACTCTGCCGTTTACGGACTGACTTACCGCATAAAGAGTTGTCATTCGCACTCTTGGCGGAATATTCTGCACAGTTTGTGGTGTGATTTCCAAATCTTTTGGAAGATTGCTCATAAGACCATCAACTGTATCTTTAATATTAACTGTATAATTCTTAATACCAAGGTGGTCAACAAGCTGTTTTGCACAGTCAATGTCGTGTTGCTCGCCACAAGGCATTAATACGCCTATAACCCTGTCTTTTCCTAATGCTTCAACGCAAAGGGCTGCTACGATTGATGAATCTTTACCGCCGGAAATACCAACAACTGCATTACAGTCTTTTCCGTTCTGCTCAAAAAATTCTTTAATCCACTCTACGCATTGGTTTTTAACTTTAAGTGCATCAAACTGATACATACATATCACGCTCCAATATGATTATTGTACCACCAAATTACAGAAGTTTCAATAATTTGTAAAAATAACGTCCTCACTTGCTGTGAGGACGTTAAAAATTTATTTAGTTGCCACCAAGTTTAATATTAATTCCACCATCACTACCGTTTGTAGCTGTGGGCATATACGGAATAAGCTCTTGGGCAATCTGCCATATCGGCATTGACTGAATATAAACCTTACCGGGACCTGTAACTTTTGTATGAAAAAATCCCTCACCACCAAGGAATATGTTTTTAGCACCTTTAATAGTTTCAATGTCCATTGAACAGGTTTCAGTCATTGCTGCAAGGTAGCCTGTGTCAATAATTATGCTCTCACCGGCACCCAAAGTATATTCAACACAATGACCGTCAATTTCAAGAAATACTAATCCATTACCTGAAACTTTCTGCATAATAAAGCCTTCACCGCCAAACAAGCCCTTGCCAAGTTTACGTTGAAAATAAACTGACAAATCAAGCCCTTTTTCCATTGCAAGAAAGCCTTTTTTTTGAACAATAATACCGTTACCCGGAGTTACTTCATATGGAATAATTGAGCCCGGGAATCTTGACGCAAATGCAATCATTCCTGTATAGCCTTGAGCCGTATATTCGTTCATAAAAAGTGAGTCGCCTGAAAAAAGTCTGCCAAGAGCCTTTTTAACGCCACCGCCTGAATTGGTTTCCATATGCATGTTAGGGCTCATCCAACTCATTGCACCACTTTCAGAACAAAGTGTCTGCCCCGGTTCAAGATAGCAAGTTACAACCGGCAAATGACCGCCTTCGATTTTATAGTTTAACATTAGAATCCCTCCCTATTCTTTATATTTTTATTTTAACGATATAAGGAATATTTGTCAATAAAAAAGGACTACTTTCGTAGTCCTAAATTTATTAGTCTAAAGGTTTCATTGTCGGAAAGAGGATTACGTCGCGGATTGCCTGACTGTCTGTAAGTAACATTGTCATACGGTCAATACCGAAACCGATACCGCCTGTTGGTGGCATACCAAGTTCAAGCGCGTAAAGGAAATCCTCATCAGTTGTGTTTGCTTCTTCGTCACCGAGTGCTAAAAGTTCTTCCTGAGCCTTGAAGCGTTCACGCTGGTCAATCGGGTCATTAAGCTCTGAATAAGCATTCGCCATTTCCCAACCGTTCATAAAGAACTCGAAACGCTCAACGTAATTCGGGTCTTCAGGCTTTTTCTTTGTAAGCGGTGAAATCTCAATTGGATGATCCATAACGAATGTTGGCTGAACAAGGTGTTCTTCAACAAATTCTTCAAAGAAGAGGTTAAGGATATCACCTTTCTTGTGATGTGGTTCGAACTCAACGTGATGCTCTTTTGCAATAGCCTGAGCTTCTTCAACTGTATTGATTTCATTAAAGTCAACACCTGAATACTTTTTAACTGCATCAAGCATTGTAATTCTTTCAAATGGCTTACCTAAATCCATTTCAATTCCGTTGAATGTGATTTTTGTTGTGCCGAGAACTTCTTGTGCTACGAAACGGTAAAGATTTTCAGTTAAATCCATCATACCGTGGTAGTCAGTATATGCCTGATAGAGTTCCATAAGTGTAAACTCCGGATTATGACGAGTATCAAGGCCTTCGCTACGGAAAACTCGACCGATTTCGTAAACTCTTTCCATACCGCCAACGATAAGACGCTTAAGGTAGAGTTCAAGAGAAATACGAAGTTTAATATCAGTATCAAGAGCGTTGAAATGAGTTTCAAATGGTCTTGCTGCTGCACCGCCTGCATTATAAACAAGCATTGGTGTTTCAACTTCCATAAAGCCCTCACCGTCAAGGTATCTGCGGACTGCGCTGATAATCTTTGAACGATTGATAAGAGTCTGTTTTGATTCCTGATTCATGATAAGGTCAATATAACGCTGACGGTATCTCATATCAGTATTTGTAAGGCCATGGAACTTTTCAGGAAGAATCTGCAAGCTCTTTGAAAGAAGTGTTACTGCAGTTGCGTGAATTGAAATCTCGCCTGTTTTTGTTTTGAACACTTCACCCTCAATACCGATAATATCACCGATATCAAGCTTTTTAAAGCCTTTGTATTCTTCTTCGCCGATGCTATCTCTTGCAACGTATGACTGAATATTGCCCTTTAAATCCTGAACATTGCAGAAAGATGCTTTACCCATAACACGTTTTGACATCATACGGCCTGCTACACGTACAGTTTTACCTTCAAGCTCTTCAAAGTTATCTTTAACATCAGAACTGTGGTGTGTCTGGTCATATTTTGTAATCACAAATGGGTCTTTGCCCTCTTCTTGCAAAGCTTTAAGTTTTTCCTGACGGATTCGCTGCTGTTCGCCCAAATCCACTTCAGGCTGATTATTTCTGATTTCTTCTGCCATTTTAGTACTCCAATTATTTTAAAATCTCAGCAATTTTGAATTCCATTACACCTGCAGGTGTTTCAACAGTTACTTTTTCGCCAACCTTGTGACCGATAAGCGCTTTACCAACAGGAGATTCGTCTGAAATCTTACCAACTGCAGGGTCAGCCTGTGCAAAGCCAACGATTGTATATGTGTAAGACTTTTTCTTTTTATCTGTAATTTTAACTGTTGAGCCGATATGAACATTTTCAGTACCGAGGGACTCAACGTCAAGTACCTTTGCGTGTTTGATGATATTCTCGATTTCGCTGATACGAGCTTCAAGCTTTGCCTGGTCATTCATAGCTTCATCGTATTCACTGTTTTCTGAAAGGTCACCGTAAGATTTTGCAATTTTAATCTTTTCAGCAGCTTCTTTTCTGCCGTTGACCTTTAAATCTTCAAGTTCAGATTCAAGTTGTTTGAGAGCTTCTATTGTAAGTAATGTTTCCTGTGCCATTTTATTGACTCCTTTATTGGAAATTATTAGGTTGGCAAATATAATCTAAACCCGTTTTTTGCAGACAGATTTCCGCCAACTCATCGTTAAAATACTCGTTAATCCAAAAGGATTAACTGCGTTTTATGCCTTGATTTGACAAAAATCTGTTCTGTAAAAAATCTTCGACCTGAAATAAGAAGATTTTTATTGGATTTTTGGTGCTTGAAGATGTAGGAAGGCTGACGCCTTTCAAATCTGAAAGCCCGAAAAGCCTTAAAAATGGCTTATTTCAGGCGAGTTCAGATTGTATCTGCCAACCTAAACAAAACAAGCAGTCTTGCCGCCCATATAGAATATATTATATTAAATATTTCCTTTTGTGTCAAGAGAAAGTAACAGTATCTGTCCGCTTTTTTTCATTGTTTACACTTATCTTTTCAAAAATACACTCACCTAATGAAAAAACTCCGCAAAGTTCATAAAGCGCAGAGTAAAAATCACATTCGTCAATTCCCTGTGGCAACAGTTTTTTATACATATCATTTACCATAAGTTCTTCGCCGTTACACACATTTACAAATTCTGTTTTTAAATCTACGCTCATCAAGTTTCGTTCGGTATCTATTTTTATTTTTGCATTGTCAAAGTCAGAAAGGACTGAAATGCAAAGTCCCGTGCTTTCAAGAATATGGTCACATAAATCCATATATTTTTCTTTATTTTCAGTAACTACCGTTAATTTTGACGCATACGGTATCAGTCTTGAAGCGAAATCGGTATAAATACCTTTTTTATCACAAACAGCGATATGCTGAGGTTTTATATTGAGTTTATTATTGTTTAAAATTTGAATTAATGTATTTTGAAATGCTTTATTATATAAGATATTACTTTTAAAAAATCCTATTTCTTTATTTGGCGGTGTATCAATGCAATTATTCACAAGCAGTCTTTTGGCACACTTACCTGTACAGGTTGTTATTTTTTCCCAATCGATAGTATTATTGCACAGAAAAACATCAAGAATATAAAACGGTGCGCCTTTAAACACAGGTACAGTTCTTATTCGGTATTCATCCCGTGCAAGAAATTTAAATATTTTTTCAAGTAATGTAAGGCTCTTTTTTTCCACATTCAACACACAAAACATAAAAAAATCCCTCCGCAAAAAAATATGCGGAGAGATTATGTTTTATTTATCAGTTGCTTAATAAAGTCAACGCTTTCTGATATTGGGGATCCTCAGCCAAAGTCAGCATTGCAAGGCGCTGATTCTGTTCCGCGGTAAGTTCAACCTTATAATCAGGTTCAAGCCCCACACCGTTGAAGCTTTCGCTCTTATACGGAATGATTTTTGCAACTGTCAAAGCTACCGCACTTCCGTCACTTAACTCGAACACCTTTTGCATTGTGCCGTTGCCTGCAGTTTTTGTACCTACAAGCTGTGCAATACCAAAGTCACGCAAATCACAGGCAAAGAGTTCTGCCGCACCTGATGTGCTTTCATTTACAAGAACTGCCATTGCAAAACTTCTGCTGTCAGAATCTGAAGTAAATGTTTCGATTGTATTTCCGTCTTTATCGACTGCGGTAGCAAGTGCGCCTGTTCCCTCAGTTGCAACAGGTGCAATAATGTCAATACACTCAACTGCATTCCTGATAAGTCCTGTATTTGCATTACGGACATCAAAAATTATTGATGTTACTGAATTTTTGCTCACATAATCAAGAGCATCTTCAAGCTGCTCTGCAGTTGTGCTGTAGAAAGCTGTAATTTTAATATAACCAACCTTATTACTTACGCTGTAATAAACTGACTGTGCAGAATAGCCACGGGCGACAGATACAGTTTTCTCAGTATCGCCATGTTTAAAAGTTACCTGAACATTAGTGAGTTTTTCGCCGTCAAGTTTTTTGATAAGTTCTTCATAGTTTGAAGATGTAACCTTTACAGAGTCAACAGCAGTAATAACATCGCCTTTTGAGATTCCCTGCACCTGTGCAGGAGAATCCTCAGACACTTCAGAAACGTAAATGTTATTATTTGTACTGTCATAAACTGCAATAATGCCAATGCCGCCTTTATTGCCTTTTTCTTCTTCAAGATAATCAGCATATTCAGTTGCGGTCATATAATAGCTATAACGGTCACCAACGCCTTCAACATAGCCTTCGGACATCATTGTATTGAGAAAATTCTCATTCAATTCGCCGAAATAATTTTCACGGACTAAATCGTCGATTTCAGACACTGTTGAATACAGATTTGAACGGTCAGCAACATCCTTGATAATTCCGTTATAAATATTCAATGAAAAAGTCATTGTAATTGTAACTGCCAAAGCGACAGATAAGAAAATCAAAGAAAGTGCCAGACCTAATGATATTTTTTTATTCAAAGGACATCATCCTTTACTTTTGTTTTATTATCATTCACACGCTTAAACAAGAGGTGATGGGAGATATTGTTCAGGGTTTACGGGACTTCCGTTGAGAAGCATCTGGAAATGAAGATGCGAGCCCGCAACAGGATTAGAACTTGTTGGTCTTGGATAAACGGCTGTACCAGTATTACCCACAAGTGCTATTACATCACCTTGCTGTACCTTCTGACCTGCTGAAACATAAAGCACGCGGCAGTGAGCATAAAGGCTTCTCATACCATTGCCGTGGTCAATTATCATGAAATTGCCTCCGGTTGTCTGATAACTTGCCTGAACAACCGTACCTGATGCTACGGCATAAATCTTCGCACCATTTGATGTGTAATAGGTGTTACCGTTTGTAAAAACACGGTTTGCAGGAGCACAGAAGTCAACTGATTTTGTACCGCGGGCGCTGTGCTGAGCATAAGTAGCTGAGTAGTAAACTGATTTATCCTGAATAGGACTTATGTAGCCCTTTGATGAAGTTCTGAAATTATGGTTGCCACCACTGCTTACATAGCCATCACCTGTTGAGCCGGAATTACCTGCATCAGCCTCTAACTGTTTTGACCATTCTGCAAATTCCGCTTCAGCCTTTGCCTTTTGTTTTTCACCATAAGCCTGATTACTCTGATATTTTTCAAGAATATCATTCTGCTTTTGAATATTAGAATCGATTTTACTCTTATCACTTTCAAGAGCTGCGAGTTCCTTATCAAGAACAGCTTTATCTTCTTCTACTTCTTTTTTATCTGCTTCAACCTGAGCTTTGCTTTCTTCTATTTCAGTACGCTTAGCAGTCAATTCCTCAAGCATCTGGTTAAGCTCTTTGATTTTTTCTTCAAGTCCTGCAACGATTTCATTATCGTGCTTTGCAATCTGACGTATAAGCTCACTGCGGGTAAGGAAATCTTCAAAATCAGTTGCACTCAAGAAAATTTCTAATTCACTTGTTTCGCCTGCCATATATGAGGCTCTTAAACGCTGACCAAGAACATCATAAGTTTCGTCAATCAACTTGTTCTGTTCTTCTGTCTGAACTTCAATTTCTGTAATTTCGTCGGTGAGTTCAGTTATACGTTTCTGGAGTGATGTAATTTGTTCATTGAGTTCGTTAATTTCAACTCTTAAAGGGTAGATTTCTTTTTCTTTTGCAGCTATCTTTGCACTGATAGCTTCGTTCTGTTCATCAAGGGCGTCAAGAAGCTTCTGAATTTCTTCTTCACCTGCTTCATTTTTAGCAATATATTCTTCCCAATAATCGATTTTTTCCTGATAATCGGACTCAGTAGTAGCAGATGCAGGCAATGAAACTGCTGAAACAAGTAAAATCATTGCAAACATGAACGAAAGTATTCTTGTACTATTCTTCACTTACAACACTCCCCTGTTCCTTAAGGTATTTGCCCATTGAAATAAGGCTTCCGAATGAACCGGTGAAAATGCCGATAGCCATAAATATTAAGAGTATGTAACCTGCATATCCGCCGAATGCAACCGGTGTAAATATTGCAAGGACATCTTTAAACACATAAACCATACCCTGATAAAGTCCTGCCAACACGCCGAAAGACACAAGTCCTGCGATTACGCCTAAAAGCATACCTTCAATCATAAACGGCCAGCGAATAAACCAGTTGGTTGCACCAACGGCTTTCATAATGCTGATTTCAAGTTTACGTGAGAACATTGTAATACGGATTGTATTTGAAATAATAAACAGTGAAACAATAAACAGCAATGAAACCATACCGATGATTACTGCCGAAACTGCCTTACGCACACTTATAAGTTTATCAGCCACGTCACTATTTTCGCGGACTGTATCAACATAATCCATAGCCTTTAAACTGTCAACTGTAGTTTTAAACTGTGTAAGATCACTGACAATTACTTTATAAGCATCGGGAAGCGGATTTTCATCAAGGCCTTCAAGAAGAACTGCATCGTCGCCCATTGCTTCGAGTTGAGCCTGAAAAGCATCTTCTTTGGGTACAAAAATGCACTCTGCAACATTGCTCATGGTTTTTATCTGATTACCTATTTGGGAAGTCTGTTCATCAGTTGCTTCGTCTGAAACATAAACCATAACAACATTCTGACGTTCAATAGTATCAAGCAATGAATCAATATTGAAGAAAATCATTGCTCCAAGACCAATAATTACAAGGCACGCCATAAGAACGGTAACTGACGCCAATGACATAAGTCGGTTAACCCATACATTACGGAACCCCTCTTTTGTTAGATACTTCAAACTTGCACCTTTCATTGCTTGTCACCTCCGTTTGAAGTATTATCAAGATATGCAGAATAGTCAATATCATCTGTTGGCATATCGTCGGTATCAATACCGTAATTTTTCATAAATTCTTCAAGCTCGCTGTCGCTGTTAGGCTGTATGTAGAAACTTGTATTAGGTTTTTCTTCAATAACTTCAGGTGCTTTAACCTCTTCACGAAGTTTCTGGACATTTTCCTGAATTTCTTGTTCAACAGCCTCCATCAACTCTTCTTTAGTTTCCGGCTTTGACTCTAATTCTGTAATTGGTGTTTCATCAACTGATGTTTTGTATTTTTCACCTGTATCAGAAACAACTTGTCCCTGATTAATGGTAATTACACGATGGTTGAAACGGCGCACCAATTCGTGCTCGTGAGTAACCATTACAACAGTTGTTCCGTTATTATTGATATGATTGAGCAAATCAACAATTTCGTATGACATTTCAGGGTCAATGTTACCTGTAGGCTCGTCCGCAATAATAATACCTGCGTTATTTACAAGAGCACGTGCAAGTGCAACTCTCTGCTGTTCACCACCGGAAAGCTGAGTTGGTAACTGTCTTGCTTTTGAGGTAAGACCAACAAGGCTTAACACGTAAGGTACTCTTTTTCTGATTTCTTTTTCCTTTGCACCGATTACTCGCATTGCGAAAGCAACATTATCGAAAACGGTCATATTAGGAATAAGACGGAAATCCTGGAAAACAATACCCATTGTACGACGGAATTTAGGAATTTCACGTTTTTTGATTTTATTAAGATTGTAGTTATTTATTATAACTGTTCCGCTGTTCGGAACCTGTTCACGCATTATAATTTTAAGAAAAGTACTTTTACCTGCACCTGATGAACCCACAATGAAAACGAATTCGCCGTCATTGATTGTAATTGACACATCGCGAAGTGCTGCAGTACCATTATCATATGTTTTTGAAACATTTTTGAATTCAATCACAATATGCACCTTATCCTTTA
>CAYXMF010000055.1:0-1680 GCA_964465845.1 uncultured Eubacteriales bacterium
TTTTTGTATTATTAAGCTTTTATGGGTAAAAATAAAACAAACGCAAATGAAAGGTTGATAATTTTGGCTGAACGTCAAGGAAGATATACGTTAATTTTACCCTCAAAGCCATCAATTCATGGTCACGCCGCCGTTGTGGGAAAAACCGAAGGCGAAGGTCCTCTCGCAAGCGAATTTGACTATTGTTATTCTGACGACTCTATTGACGGTTGTCCCTCTTGGGAAAAGGCTGAAAGTGCCTTGCAGTATGAAGCAGTTACCCGAGCTGTTGCAAAGGCAGATTTGTCCCCAAAAGATATTGATTTGATTATGGCGGGCGATTTACTTGACCAATGTATTGGTACATCTTTCGGTATCCGTGAACTTGAAATCCCGTTTCTAGGGCTTTACGGTGCTTGCTCAACAATGGCGTTATCAATGGCGCTTGCATCGGTGCTTGTGGATTCAGGTGCAGTAACTTATGCCGTTGCATCTACATCTTCGCACTTTGCATCTGCTGAAAGACAATTCCGTTTGCCTTTAGAATACGGCGGTCAGCGACCACCTGCTGCACAGCGCACAGCAACGGCTGCAGGCGCATCTGTAATATCAGCAAGCAAAGAATCTACGCCTTGTGTTGAAGCTGTAATTTTCGGCAAAATTATGGATTTAGGCATAAAAGATGCCAACAATATGGGGGCGGCAATGGCACCTGCAGCGGCATCTACCATTGGCGATTTTCTTAACGACACACAGACACGCCCCGAAGATTATGATTTGATTTTGACAGGTGACCTTGGCAAAGTTGGTGCGGAATTGCTTATTGAATTACTGAAAAAGGATTACGGCTACGATATTTCATCAGTTCATGGGGATTGCGGACTAATGATTTATGACCTTGAAGCACAAGATGTTCACGCAGGCGGCTCAGGATGCGGTTGCAGTGGCTCGGTTGTAAATTCATATATTATGAGAAGACTTAAAGAAAAAGAGCTTAATCGGGTGCTTTTTGTTGGCACAGGCGCATTACTCTCACCTACCTCAACAATGCAGGGTGAGAGTATTCCGTCAATTGCACACGGAGTTCTATTAACATCGGGGGAATAATAAAATGAATGTAGAAAAAGAAATTGAAGCCGTTTATAAAATGGCAAATATGCTTAGAATGTTAAATTTGCTGAAAACTGCACTGACCGTTGGGATAATAGCCTTTACCGTTTTCAGTATTGTAGGTATTTTCTTTGCAAAAGATTAAAATAAATCTGCAGGTATAAAAATACTTGCAGATTTTTTATTGCCAAAACTTGACAAAAAGTGGCAAAATGTATTATATTATGTATAGCAAACAAAATACGCGACAAAAAATATATAAAATTATGACGAAAAGAGGGTTTTTATGTTATACGGAACAGTCAAAACTATTGACTATGCAGGCAGAATTGTTCTTCCAAGGGAATACAGAACAAAAATGGGACTTGAGCCCGGCACAAAGGTTATTTTACACGAGGTAAACGGCAAGTTGACTATTGAAGCAGTTGCACCAAAATGTAAAATCTGCGAATGCAATGAAATTGTTGATGACGATTTGCCACTTTGCAAAGAGTGTCTTGAAAAAGCAAAAAATTTCAACAAATAAATAGTTAAAAAAATTACAAAAGCCACTCCGTATTGGAGTGGCTTTTGCTTTAACTCGACCAACTT
>CAYXMF010000055.1:1780-9683 GCA_964465845.1 uncultured Eubacteriales bacterium
CCGATTGCAACGAACATACCGTCAAGAGCAAGGTCTTTACTTTCGTTTGTTGCAGTGTTCTTGATTGTGATTCCTTTAAGTTCGTTGTCCCCAATAAGTTTTTCAACTACTGTGCCGAGAATAATTTCAACATTAGACTTACTCTCAAGCTTTTCTACGAGTTTTTGTTCACCTGTGAAGAAATCAAGGTTCTGAATTACATAAACTTTTTTAGCGAGGTCTGAGAGGAGAATTGCTTCTTGTAACGCTGAGTTTCCGCCACCGATTACTGCAACGGTTTTACCTTCATAAAAAGCACCGTCACAAACGGCACAGAATGAAATACCCTCGCCTATGAGATTCTCTTCATTCTCAAGTCCTAAGAGTCTGTGTTTTGCACCGGTTGCAATAATTACTGCTTTACCCTCAAACTCGCCTGAGTCTGTGACTACAGTTTTGTATTCACCGTCACGAATTTCAAGCACTTCAGCACATTCAACCTCTGCATCCTGATTGAGCACCTGTTCAACAAGTTTTTCGGCAAACTCATTGCCTGTTACTTCCCCAAAACCAGGAATATTTTCAACTTTTGGTGAATATGTAATCTGCCCGCCAAAACTTGCTTTTTCAATAACAAGAACTGTTTTGTTTGCCCTGCGAGCATACAGGGCAGCGGTCAGCCCAGCAGGGCCGCCGCCGACTATTATAATATCATACATAATTATAATCCTTATGCGTTGAGAAATTTCTTAATATCTGAAACGCCTGCATACTTTGTTGCTACACCATTTTCAACAACTACGAGTGTAGGCGCCTGCTTGATGCCGAGCGAAGTTGCCATTTCAGCGTGTTCATTTGCAAGGAGTTTTTCATATGCTACGCCTGCTTTATCAAGGAGAGAGCAAGCAATCTTACAGTTAGGACAAGTTGCAGTTGTGAAAAGGAATGTACCGTCTGCTACATCTGACTTTGGTGTTTCTTCACAAGCGCAAGCTGTTTCACTTGCAGTATGATGTGGCTCTGTAGATTTTTCTACATCGTAAACTTTTCTGTCCTTATATTCCTGAGCCTTACCGTCATTCCAGTTCTTAACAGGACGATAGTAACCTGTAATTCTTGAATAAACCTCTGCCTCTTCACCACATTCAGGACAAGTAAATGATTCACCTGCAATATAACCGTGAGTCTTACATACTGAATATGTTGGAGAAATTGAGTAGTAAGGAAGTCTGTAGTTTGATGCAATCTTTCTTACAAGATTTGCACAAGACTGCCAGTCAGGAAGTTTTTCACCAAGGAATGCGTGGAATACTGTACCTGATGTGTAAAGAGTATGAAGTTCATCCTGCATATCAAGTGCTGTGAAAATATCTTGTGTATAACCAACAGGAAGATGTGAGCTGTTTGTATAATAAGGTGTTTCACCCTCTTTACGACCTGCTGTGATAATGTCTGGGTAGTATTTAAGGTCATGCTTTGCAAGACGGAATGCTGTTGATTCAGCAGGAGTTGCTTCAAGGTTGTAAAGGTCACCGTACAATTCCTGATAGTCTGAAAGTCTTGTTCTCATATGATTAAGAACATCTTTTGCGAACTGCTGTGTCTTTTCAGTTGTCATATCAGCCTGAAGCCATTTTGCGTTAAGACCAACTTCGTTCATACCAACAAGACCGATTGTTGAGAAGTGGTTATTGAATGTACCAAGGTAACGCTTTGTATATGGGTAAAGACCTGCATCAAGAAGCTTTGTGATAACGTCACGCTTAACTTTAAGTGAACGTGCAGAAATGTCCATCATCTTGTCAAGACGAGCATAGAAATCAGCCTCGTCCTTTGCAAGATAAGCAATTCTTGGTAAGTTGATTGTAACAACACCAACTGAACCTGTTGATTCACCGCTACCGAAGAAACCACCTGACTTCTTGCGAAGTTCACGAAGGTCAAGACGAAGACGGCAGCACATTGAACGAACGTCAGAAGGCTCCATATCACTGTTGATATAGTTTGAGAAATAAGGTGTACCGTACTTTGCAGTCATTTCAAAGAGAAGCTTATTGTTCTCAGTTTCTGACCAGTCAAAGTCACGAGTAATTGAATAAGTTGGAATTGGATACTGGAATCCACGACCGTTAGCGTCGCCTTCAACCATAACTTCGATGAAAGCTTTGTTAACCATATCCATTTCAGCTTTACAATCTTTATATTTGAAGTCCATTTCCTTGCCGCCAACAATACAGTTAAGCTCTGCAAGGTCGTTCGGAACTGTCCAGTCAAGAGTAATGTTAGTAAATGGTGACTGAGTACCCCAACGTGAAGGTGTATTTACGCCATAGATAAATGACTGAATACACTGTTTAACTTCTTTGTATGAGAGGTTATCAACCTTTACGAAAGGAGCAAGATATGTATCAAATGATGAGAATGCCTGAGCGCCTGCCCATTCATTCTGCATAATACCGAGGAAGTTTACCATCTGGTTGCAGAGTGTTGAAAGGTGAGCAGCAGGAGCAGATGTGATTTTGCCCGGAACACCGCCAAGACCTTCCTGAATTAACTGCTTAAGTGACCAACCTGCACAGTATCCTGTAAGCATTGAAAGGTCGTGAATGTGAATATCTGCATTTCTGTGAGCGTTGCCGATTTCATCATCATAAATTTCTGAAAGCCAATAGTTAGCAGTAACAGCACCTGAGTTTGAAAGAATCAAACCGCCTACTGAGTAAGTAACTGTTGAGTTTTCTTTAACACGCCAGTCGTTAACATTAAGATAGTTGTCGATAATAGCCTTATAGTCAACCATTGTTGCATTAAGGTTACGAACCTTTTCTCTCTGACGACGGTAGATGATGTATGCTTTTGAAACATCATCATAACCAGCCTTGATGAGAACTGATTCAACACTATCCTGAATATCTTCAACTGCGATATTTCCATCTTTAATTTTTGGTTCAAAATCTGCTGTTACTTTGAGAGCCAAGAAATCGATAATATCAGGGTTAAACTGTTTGTTACAAGCTTCAAATGCCTGTGTAATGGCGTCAGCAATCTTTTTAACATCAAAATTTGCTATTTTGCCGTCTCTTTTAAGTACGTTATACATTTTTGTGTCCTCCCTTTTGATTTTAATTTTCTATAGTATTAAAAATAAATCCCGCTAATTTTTTCGGGTTAGCGAGATTTATTATAGTACATATATAGTGTTTTGTCAATAGGTTTTTACACAATATCTTGTGTTTTTTGTGGAATTTTAAGAAACGCCACGAATTTCAACACAAGGTATATTTTCTGTCGCTTTTCCCCTCATAACCCTAAGTGTATCAAGGGTTACAGGGCTTAAACCGGCACCTATAAGGTCACCTGAATCCATAAAATTCTGTAAAAAATACTTGTGTGTGCCCTTAATCCAGACCACAATATCTTGTATATCGTCAATCGTATGAAATTCGTTGACAATTGTTGTTCTGAACTCAAAATCCAAATTGCCGTTGATTAAAAATTCGACGCTTTCTTCAATTTTTGATAAATCCAAATCGCTTATGCCTGCAGTTGCTTTATATTTTGCTTTACTGTTTTTAATGTCCATAGCCACATAGTCAACAAGTCCCTCATTCACAAGCTCTTTAAGTTTTTCGGGGAAACTGCCGTTTGTGTCGAGTTTAACTGCATAGCCAAGTTTTTTGATTTCGCCTATAAATTCTTTAATGTCAGGCTGAAGCAAAGGCTCACCACCTGTAATGCAGACGCCTTCTAAAATACCTTTACGCTTTTTAAGGTAGTCGAGGACTTCTTCCGTGCTGATTATATTGTCTTTATCAATATGAGTTACAAGTGATGCATTATGGCAGAAAGGACAACGGAAGTTGCACCCTGCCGTAAAAATTGTGCAAGCTACTCTGCCGGGGTAATCAAGTAATGTTAATTTTTGAAAGCCGTTAATAATCATAATGAAAATCCTTTCACGCTGTGCTGTTTTTTATTTTAACATATACAAGCAAAAAAATAAAGCACGAGTTGAACTCGTGCCAAATTTTACATATTAAAGTTTTTTGTCTTTATCGAACGATGCCTGAACTGCATCCATAACGGCTTTGTCGAATTCTTCATTCTGCAAAGTTGCAATTCCCTCAATAGTTGTACCACCGGGTGAGCAAACACTATTAATGAGCGCCCACGGGGAATCGCCACTTTCAAGCATCATTTTTGCACTGCCAAGCACTGCCTGAGCTGAAATTTTAAGAGCGTCTTCACGCTTCATCCCGTTTTTCTCTGCACCGCGAGCCATTGAATCAATGAACATAAATGCGTATGCAGGTGAGCAAGCAGCAATTACGCCGAAAATCGAGAACTGACTTTCAGGCAACTCGATTACATCACCGAATGAACCGCAAAGTCCTTTTACAAAATCAAGAAGTGCATATGTGACTTTCTCGTTTTTGCAGACTGCGCTCATTGATGCGCCGACCTTTGCATTAATATTCGGCATAACTCGAACAACGGGAGTGTTTGTTTCAAGAAATGAGCAGATATAAGAAATAGTCTTGCCCGCCCCTATTGACACAAGCGCTGTATTATTTTCAGAAAGTGCATCTTTAATCTTAGGTAAAACTTCGGGGAACACCTGCGGTTTTACTGCCAGAACGACAACCTTTGAATTTGCGGCAATTTCTTCAGCAGAACTTAAAACCTCTACACCGAATTTTTCTTTGAGTGCATTGGTCTTTTCAGTATTTACATCAAAAACACAAACATCAGCACCGTTTACGTATTCAGATGTAACTGCACCGCTAAGAATTGCTGTTGCCATATTACCGCAACCGATAAAGCCTAACTTAAAGCTCATAAATTCACCTTATTCAACGTCAGATGTACAATGTGCGCACTTTGTTGCATCAATAGCGATTTCACTCTTACAGAATGGGCAAACCTTTGTTGTAGGTGCTGCTTCTTCTACTACTTCCGGCTTTTTGCCAAGTGAAGTAAGCTTGTTAAGCGCCTTAACAAGAAGGAAGATAACGAATGCCATAATGATGAAGTCGATAGTTACTGCAATAAAGTTACCATATGTAAGAATTGCTGCACCTGCTTCAGTTGCTTCTTCGATTGTTGCATATTCGCCGCCATCAAGTGCTACGAACTTTGAAGCAAAATCACTGCCCTTTGTAATAAGGCCGATAAGTGGCATTACAAGGTCATTAACTACTGATGTTACGATTTTCTGGAACGCACCGCCGATGATAACGCCGACAGCAAGGTCGATTACGTTACCGCGCATAGCGAACTCTTTAAACTCTTTTAAAAATCCTTTCATTTTTAAATCCTTCTTTCATGAAAATTTATGTAATAATTATATCACTATTTTTATAGATTTCAATATTATTTTACACCTGTATAGTCAAAATCGGGTATAAAATCTGTCTTTGCCGATGTTTTTTCTTGCATAAAGCCGTTCTGGAGCCCTAAATCAATAAAGAAATTCACAACCTTGTTGTATTCGGCGGTAGTTAGTCGGCGATTCAGTTCTTTAAATTCTGCTATATTTCCATATGGAGTGTATTGACTCATAATACTTATATATGTATCATCTGGCAAGTAATTTTTAATCCATAAAAGTATATTTTTGCTTTCATCCACGTTCTGTGGCAAAACTAAATGGCGAATTATAATTCCTTTTTGGATTATGCCGTCTTTGAATTCTGTTCTTGGTTGTTGACGATGCATTTCAAGTATTGCTTTACTTGCCTTTTCAAAATAGTCGGGGCATTTTGCATATTTTGTTGATTTTTCCGTGCTGAAATATTTTAAATCGGGTAAATAGACATCAATAAGTCCCTCAAGTTTTTGTAAAGTTTCAACGCTGTCATACCCTGACGAGTTGTAGATTACGGGGATTTGCGGTTTATACTGATTTAACGCTTCAATTATTATATGTGAAAAATGAGTGGGGTTTACAAAGTCGATTGTATGAACGCCTTTGCTTTCAAGTTCTTTTACAATCTCAATAAGACGTTCAGTTGTGATTACCTCGCCTTTGTTTTCGTGGCTTATGGGGTAATTCTGACAAAAACAACATTTAAGACTGCAACCTGAAAAGAAGATTGCACCTGTACCATTTTCGCCACTTATACATGGTTCTTCCCAGTTATGAATATCTGCGCGGGCAAGCACAGGGCTCTGTGGCATTTTGCAAAATCCGTTGCCAACATATTCAGTTCTTTCCGCGTTACAATTACGGGGACAAATGTTGCAAGTCATAAAATCACCTCTTTCATACATTAAGTATTGTAACACAAATCTACTTGCTAAACAACAAAAAATGGTATATACTTATTATATTGTTTTCGCGAGGTGAGAATATGCTTCTTACAGTTGATATTGGTAATACAAATATAAATCTTGGCATTTTTGATGATGACGAGCTTACTATGAGCGCTCGACTTTCTACTGACCGTCAGAAAACCGATGACCAATTTGCAGTTGATTTTGTAAATATCTTTTCAGTTTATAATATTAAAACCGCTGATATTGAAGGCTCTGTAATATCTTCAGTTGTGCCTGAAATTACCGTCCATATTAAAAATGCGGTTAAGCGTTTAACCGGTAAAAAAGTTATTGTGCTTTCCCCCGGCGTTAAGACGGGACTTAATATTTTAATTGACAACCCTGCACAGCTTGGCGCTGACCTTGCCGCAGGTGCGGTAGGTGTGGTTTCACAGTACCCACTCCCTGCTTTTATTGTGGATTTGGGTACGGCTACAAAAATCTGTGCTGTTGATGAAAATCGCAACTTCAGAGGTTGTATGATTGCCCCGGGTGTTGCAATCTCATTAAAGGCACTTACTGACACAAGTTCACTTTTGCCTGCAATCAGTCTTGAACCACCTAAAAAGGCTTGCGGAACTAACACTATTGAAAGTATGCAAAGTGGAATAGTTCTTGGTACGGCATCAATGATTGACGGTATTCTTGACCACTTCGTAAAAGAACTTGGCGAGCCGAAATCAATTATTGCGACGGGTGGACTTTCTTCATTCATTGCCCCCGTTTGTAAACGCGAAATGGTGCTTGACCAGGATTTAATTCTTAAAGGACTTAAAGCAATATACGAGAAAAATAAATAATTATTCGTCAATTTTTTGCATTGTATCTCATAATAGTTTGAGAACAGTAGCAAGGAGGAATACAAATGGCAAAAGCCACAAAAAGAGCAAGAAAGAGAAAAACTCTCGCCCTTGCTCAGAATGCAATGCTTTCGGCAATTATTGTGCTAATGGCATTCACACCACTCGGTTACTTACAGATAGGTGTTATAAAAATGACCTTCATTATGATTCCCGTAGCGGTAGGTGCGATTACCTTAGGGGAAAAGTCAGGCGCATTTTTAGGACTTGTGTTTGGTATTACAAGTTTTATTCAATGCTTCGGGCTTGACATTTTCGGCACTACGCTTTTAGGGATTAACCCTGTTTACACATTTATTATGTGTATGGTACCGAGAGTGCTTATGGGTTATCTTTGCGGTGTGATTTACAAGTTCATTGCAAGAAAAAAGAGAAAGGTGGCACTTGTTATTGCAAGTTTTTTTGCCCCCGTACTCAACACAGTTTTCTTTATGAGTTTACTGATGCTTTTCTTCGGCAACAGCGACTACATAACAGGAATGCGCGGCGGTGCAAATCTTTGGGCGTTCTTAGTCACTTTTGTAGGACTTAACGGTGTTATGGAAGTTGTAACTACAACTGTTATTGCCCCGCCCGTTGCATCGGTTATTAAAAAAGCAACACGAAAATATAAATAAAAAGTTAAAGGGACGATGTGAATTAACCACAACGTCCCTTTTTGTATGATAAATTTGAGTTTGTCGAATTGAATCAGAGTGCAAAATGCAAAGTGCAAAGTGCAAAGTGTTGGAACTGCGTTGCGATTT
>CAYXMF010000056.1:0-9645 GCA_964465845.1 uncultured Eubacteriales bacterium
ACACAAAAAACGGTGGGGAAATCCCACCGTTAATTTCGAATTGCGAATTATTAATAGTTGTCCAAAAGTTCCTTGTAAAACTCTGTATAATCGCTACGTTTTTTCTCAGTAAAGCTCATTGCTTCTCTTGGATGGCGGTTAAGCTGACCTGTAAACATATACTGCAAGTCAAAGCCCCATACAACGCCCTGCTCTTTAAGAGGAAGCATATACTTTTCAATAAATGCAAGAAGGCTGTAAATACTGTACTTAGGATTTTTAAGGAATCCGAGCATTAATTCCATAGCACAGTTACCTGCACCTCTGCCCATTGCAAGAGCAGTTGCATCAACATAAGAAACGCCATAAGAAAGAGTTTCAATTGTATTTGCAAATGCAAGATTTTGGTTATTATGACCGTGGAAGCCAATCTGCTTTCCGTATTTTTCACCGTATTCAAGATATTTTTTAGCAAGTTCGGCAGCATTTTCAGGGTAAAGTGAGCCGTAACTGTCAACAAGATAGATTACGTCAACCTTTGATTTTCCAAGCATCTCAAGTGCATCGTCAATCTGATTAAAACTTGCCTGAGAAATAGCCATAATGTTACATGTTGTTTCGTAGCCTAACTCATTAAAATAGTTAATCATTTCAACTGCTGCAGGAATCTGATGAATATAGCAGGCAACACGAATCATATCAATTACGCTGTCTTTTTTAGGAATGAAATCTGTTTTGTAGTCGCAACGGCCAACATCAGCCATAACTGCGATTTTCATATCAGATACATTTTCGCCTACGATTGCACGTAAATCTTCTTCGTTACAGAATTTCCACTTGCCGTGGTCAGCCTCATTAAAAATATTTTTGCTTGCTCTGTAACCAAATTCCATATAGTCGACGCCACACTTTATATTTGTTTTATAAAGTTCGCGTACAAATTCATCTGTAAATTCAAAGTTGTTGCAAAGTCCGCCGTCACGGATTGTTGCGTCAAGCACCTTAATATCATGACGCACGCTCATTAAGTTACCTTTTCTTGGTGCCATTTTTGTTTCGCCTCTTGTAAAATATTCGCTTTAACGCATAAAAGCTTTAAAGTGTGAATGTTATGTATTATAGCACCGCAAAATGCGTTTGTCAATGGGTAAGTTTGCGAAATTTTGCGGATTGACGAAATATATTTATTTTGATATACTTATTGTGATTATTGTAATTATTCACGCGAGGTGAAAATATGGGACTTAAAAATTTTCTTGATAAATCACTTGGACGCCCTGTTGAAGGCGACAGAGTTGAATATTTCGGCGAAGTAAAAAAGAAATGCAACGGCTACGTACTTTCAAACGCTACAAGCCAACCTGCAGCCGCTTATTCTTATGAAGCCGATGTTACAAAACTTTGGGACGCATTTAAAGAACTGAAAGCAAGTTGCGGCTATGCTCTTTCATTCAACACAGTTGTTATGCGTGCTATGGTTGAGGGCTTAAAGGCTGCACCCAGACTCAACTCCCACATTGATTTCAAGCCGTTTTCAATATCAGGCAGACTTATTATTAAGAAGCATATGAATATTGCAATGCCTGTTGTTCTTGATAACGGAGAAACTTTCCCGGTAAACATTCTTAACGCTGAAGAAAAAACTCTTAAAGAGCTTCAGGAACAAATTACTGACGTAGTTACACGTATGAAAACTACTGATATTAAGCGCACCTATACAGATCTCGTGCTGAACCGTGGAATTGCATTTGCACTTACCGGCAAAGTGATTCGGGCAGCGGCTATGGGAATTAAAGGTGCTGTGGGCAAGAGTAAAATGGGCTCAGTTAAAGAACTTTTTAACCGTCCCGAAAAAGAAGAAAATGCACTTTTACCTGAACACGTTAATGAAGGTACCGTATGTTTCTCTAACTGGGGAACTCTTTACCGAGGCCTTACAGGTATGGGCACACAGGCACCGCTTCTTTACCCACAGGTATTTATGATGGGTACAGGTATGGTACAGGACAAAGAATTCGCATTCCGCAACAGCAAGGGCGAAGTTGATTTAGGTGTTAAGAAAGTTATGCCAATCACACTTACCTTTGACCACAGAATAGGCGCACTCAATGACGTTCTTCCGTTCATCAAAAAACTTGATGAGATTTTTGAGAACCCAGAGATTATAAAGAGTTGGTAATTTTTTGAATGCAGAGTGCAAAGTGCAGAGTGCAGAACGTAGGAACTGCGTTGCAATTATAGAAAAAAGGATTTGCGGGAATGCAAATCCTTTTATTTTTTATGTAAATTTATGTGTAAATGTTCTTCTGGTCCAAATCTATCCATTATATAATGATTAACTATATAGTTTGTAGTGAGCCACTGTTCACATGGATAACCATTAATAGATGCCGATGTTGTAATCAATGGCTTACCATATTTGTTTTTTAGGATTTTTGATAATTCAGCAAAAGAAGCATTAATATCATATTTTTCGTTGTAGTATTCGCGTGGTCGGAATATTTCTATGTATTTAACCTTGCCCGAATTAAAGTGTATTCCAATCATAAGTGGAATATCACTACCAAAAACATTCCCCTCAAACACAATATAACCATTTGTTACAATGGTATAATCGATTCCCGCTTGTTTTAATGATGTTTCCAAATTATTAGAATCAGGGGTTATTGAGAATTTAGGATAATCAATTTCAAAAGAAACATTTCTCTGCTTTTTTCTAAAAACGAGAACATTTTTATAACACCACCTATATTTATATGGCGCGCTTGACTGGAGTCGAACCAGCGACCTTCAGAGTCGGAGTCTGATGCTCTATCCAACTGAGCTACAAGCGCAAATATTAAGTGCGGAGTTCAGAGTGTAGAACGCAGAGCTATTGTTTATTGTTTTGTGTTGTCTTGCATATAGAAACTAATAAAGATATTAATTCATTTACATCGATTTCGACTGACAAAAATTCTTTTTCTGTAAGATAATCAGTTTCATATAAAAGTTTTAACCAATAATAAGTTTCATTTGCTTCTTTAAGAGCTATACTCATTTTAGCATAAAAATCTGCTTTTGATTGAGCACGCTCGCCTTCAGCAACGTTCGCCCCAATACTTGTACCACTTCTCAAAAGTTGTTTGGACAGAACATACTCATTCTTTTCTTTTGTTAAGTATTTATATAAGTTCACAATTCTTACTGCAAACTGAAAACTTTTGCTTTCTGTGATACTTTCACTCATTTTATAACCCCACTCTGCACTTTGCGTTCTGCACTCTGCACTAGTATTATTCGGATTTAAACGTTAAATCTGAATAATACTATATCTCCGTCTTTCATAACATATTCTTTACCTTCGGAGCGTACTAAACCTTTTTCTTTTGCAGCCTGCATTGTGCCGTTTGCCATAAGGTCATCAAAATGAATAACCTCTGCACGAATGAATCCACGTTCAAAGTCAGTATGAATTTTGCCTGCTGCCTGTGGTGCTTTTGTGCCTTTTTTGATTGTCCATGCACGAACTTCAGGCTGACCAGCGGTTAAGTATGAGATAAGTCCGAGAAGATTATATGAACGCTGAATAAGTAAATCAAGACCGCCCTGCTGAATCCCCAAATCAGCGAGGAACATTTCTTTTTCTTCCTTGTCGAGTTCAGCAATCTGTGCTTCTAACTCTGCGCAGATCGGAAGTGTTTCAGCACCCTCTGCCTCAGCAAGTTTACAAACTGCATTATAGCGCGCGTTATCACGAATATCGTTTGCAAAATCTTCTTCACTCATATTACAAGCATAGATAACAGGCTTTGATGAAAGAAGTGCAACTGTTGAAAGAATTTCACGCTCTTCGTCATCCATTTCTACTGCGCGTGCATTGATTCCGTTTTCTAATTCGTCACGAAGTCTTTTAAGGAAATCAACTTCTTTTTGAAGTGACTTGTCACCCTTTAAGTCTTTCTCACTCTTAATAATTCTTCTGTCAAGGATTTCAACGTCAGAAAGAATAAGTTCAAGGTTGATAGTTTCAATATCGCGCTGTGGGTCAATACTACCCTCAACATGAATAATATCGTCATTATCAAAACAACGTACAACGTGAATGATTGCGTCAACTTCACGAATATGAGAAAGGAATTTATTGCCAAGTCCCTCACCTTTTGATGCGCCCTTTACAAGACCTGCAATATCAACGAATTCGATTGTTGCAGGAGTAATTTTTGCAGGGTTATACATTTCAGCAAGTTTATCAATTCTGTAATCAGGAACTGCAACAACACCCACGTTTGGCTCGATTGTGCAGAATGCGTAGTTCGCAGACTGTGCACCTGCGTTTGTAATAGCATTAAAAAGTGTACTTTTGCCTACATTTGGCAAACCTACGATACCAAGTTTCATTATTATTCTTCCTTATATTTAAGATTTTATTTCCAAAAAAGGATTATACACTATTGCCGAAAAATTTTCAATATGGTAAAATAAATTCAGAATTCAAAATGCAGAATGCAGAATTGAGTGAATATTATGGTTGAATTTTCAAGAACTGAAAGGCTTATCGGTAACGACGGGCTTGAAAAACTAAAAAAATCAAATATTATTATTTTCGGGCTTGGTGGTGTTGGCTCTTATGTAGCAGAAGCACTTGCCCGTTGTGGCGTTGGTAAAATGACAGTGGTTGACAAGGACACAGTTGACACTACAAATATCAATCGTCAGTTATATGCTTTGCACTCAACAATCGGCAAAAACAAGGCAGATGTGGCGCGTGAGCGCATTCTTGACATAAATCCCGAATGTGAAGTTACTCCAATCGTAAAAATGTATCTGCCCGAAAATGCAGATGAATTTAATCTTTCACAATACGACTACATTATTGACGCCATTGATAATGTTACCGCAAAAATCGACCTTGCTGTTAAATCGCAGGAATTGAACATTCCAATGATTGCATCAATGGGTACGGGAAACAAATTAGACCCTACTGCATTTAAGATTACTGATATTTACAAAACTGACACCTGTCCCCTTTGCCGAGTTATGCGCCGCGAATTAAAAGCAAGAAATGTTAAGAAATTAAAAGTGCTGTATTCAACGGAAATCCCTAAAAATGACGGTGAACGCACCCCTGCAAGTATTTCTTTTGTTCCAAGCACAGCAGGACTTATAATTGCGGGGGAAGTTGTAAAGGAAATTCTAAATTCAGAATGCAGAGTGCAAAATTATTAACACTTTATTCATTGATTTTGTTAAATTAAAAGCGTAAAATATTGACAATACTTTTTATACAATATTTTTGAGGTGAAAAAAATGAGCCTTATTGAAATTCGCGACATTTATAAAATTTACAATCCCGGTGAAAATGAAGTCCGTGCTCTTGACGGCATTAACTTAACTGTTGAACACGGCGAATTCCTTGCAATTGTAGGTCAGTCGGGTTCCGGCAAATCAACACTTATGAATATGCTTGGACTTCTGGACATACCAACAAGCGGAACATACACTCTTGATGGTGTTGACACCGCAAATATGACTGATGATGATTTATCTGAAATCCGCAACAAAGAAATCGGCTTTATTTTTCAGGGATTTAACTTAATTCCAAGTCTTACTGCCGTTGAAAACGTTGAGTTACCTCTTGTATATCGCGGTATGAAAAAAGAAGAACGTAACAAATTGGCTCTGGCTGCCCTTGAACGTGTCGGACTTTCACACCGTCTTGATCATTTGCCCAAGCAGATGTCGGGTGGTCAGCAGCAGCGCGTTGCTATTGCCCGTGCAGTTGCGGCGCGTCCGCCTATTATTCTTGCTGACGAGCCTACAGGTAACCTTGACTCACATTCAGGCGTTGAGGTTATGAAGATTTTACACGAACTTCACGAAGAAGGCAGAACCGTTATTCTTATTACTCACGATAACGACATTGCTAACGAGGCTGAACGTGTAATCCGCATACAAGACGGTCAGATCATCTCAGATATTATGAACAAATAGCGAGTTTGTGTTCAATTACCTAAAATTAATACTGATTAATGGAAAAATGTTACCGAAAAGTGTAGCATTTTTCTTTTTTTTATGATAAAATTTTAAATTGTATTATTATTTGTATAATTATTCCTTACTGGAGGTATGGAGAATGAAAAGAAAAAGCACATTCAAAAAACTTTTCTGTGTTATTCTTGCTGTTGCAATTTTTGCTGTAAGCATTCCTTTTACAGCTATTGCAGGTAGTGCCAGCGAAGTGAATTTTGCAATTGTCAGTGATATTCACTACTTTGCTGAATCTGCTATGGGTACCACAGATGAAGATCAGACAGAGTTCAGAGAACTTATGTATCTCAACAACTCAACAAGCGGTATTGCACCGGAGCTTACAGAAGCTGCTTTTGCAAACCTTACAGCTATGGCACTTGCAGGCCAGATCGACTTCTTGCTTCTTCCCGGTGACTTGACAAGAAATGCTGAAAAGTCAGCTCACGAAAAGCTTGCAGCACGTCTTGAAATTTTTGAGCGTACAACAGGCGTGCCCGTTTATGTTATTAACGGCAACCACGACATTAACAACCAGAGAGCCTCATACTATGACGGTGAAGATTTCATCAGTGCCAAGGATGCTCCCGAATTGAGAGATTCTCTTGACACAACACCTGAAGAATTTGAAGAAATCTACAAAGATTTCGGTTACACTGCAGAGGGTGGTTACTACAACCGTTACAAAGCTCAGGCTGAAAACAGTGAAGGTTCACTTTCATACGCTACTGACGTTGGTGACGATTACCGTCTTATTGCTATTGACTCACAGCTTTATTCTGCTGACAACACAGACTCAGGTGAGGATGAGCAGGAAACTGCCGGTCACATTTCAGATGCACTTTTAGAGTGGACACTTGAGGAATGCGCAAAAGCTAAGGCTGACGGCAAGACAATTATCGGTATGACACATACAAACGTTGTTCCCCACTTTGAAACTGAAGTTGACCTTTTTGACAACTTTGTTCTTCGTGATTGGGAAAAATTTGCTGATGCAGTAGCGGATGCAGGTATGCACTATGTTATTACAGGTCACGTTCATATGCAGGACGTTGCGTCTTATGTAAGTGACAACGGCGAAACAATTACTGATATTGTTACAACATCACTTTTAAGTTATCCTAACCAGTTCAGAACAGTTACACTTTCATCTACTTCAAACGATAATTCCACTCTCACATACGAAACACACGACGTTGACGAATATGTTCCTGTAATCATTGACGGTGTTGCACAGGCAAAACCGTTCAAATATCAGACATGGAAATACAACTTCGGTGGCGACAACATTAAGAATTTCGTTATGAATATGCTTGAATACGAGCTTAAATACGGTTTCGGTAAAGATGTTCAGGATGCAGGCGGACTTTACTACTATCTCAGCAATATGATTGGTTTTAAAGAGCTTATCACCGACCTTGCAGGCAGTGAAATTCTTGGTTATATCGGTGAAGCTGCTGTGAAAGCACTTCTCTACTCACTTTGTAATCAGATTGACAAGGCATATCTTAAAGATCCTGACGCAACACTTGACATTATTGAGCCAATGCTCGACAAACTTCTCGCAATTGAAGTTGCAGATGTACCTTCAGTAGTATTTAAGGATACACTCGGTTTTGGCAGTACAGGTGACAAAGGTACACTCGGTGACCTTGCTTCAACTGTTCTTGCATACCATTATACAAATAACGAAAACCCCGAAAATGACGAATTCCTTATGAACGCACTTGACCGTTTCTATAACGGTGAAAATGCAGAGGTAATCGTTGATACACTTCTTGAAGTTGTGCTTGACGATCTTCTTCAGGACACAATTCTTAAAGACATTAAGATTGACCCGCTTTCTTGGGGAATCAACAGTGAAAACGGCGAACTTATCGAAGCTCTTGCTGACGTAGTTAACGGCATTCTCGGTACAAATGGTTTCTCAGGACTTGGAATCAGTGATATTATTTCTATTCTTCTTATCTCAGGTGTTGTTGACGGTGACACACTTTCAGATGTTGTTTACTCAGCACTTGACGAATACCTTACACAGAGCCAGTACGATGTTATTGACGGCGAGTTCTACAGAATTCTCAAAGACTTCACACACGATGAAAATCCTGATTACATGGCTGACTTTGAGGGCGTTATTGAATACAACGGCAAGGTTGCAGTTCCTCTTTCACAAGACAATCTTCGCCTCCCCTCACACATTGCAGTAACATTCGGTGAAGACAGCGCTACTACAAGAAACATCAGCTACTTTACAAAATACAGCATTACAGATACTGACATTCAGATTGTTCCTTATTCAGAAAATCCTGATTTTTCAAAGGGCACAACAGTCCCGGTAAACATTGACACAACTTGTGAAATTGATGCTCAGAGAGAATACTATGCAATTGATTTAAGTTTCATCGGAATTATCACTCACAATGTTACTGTTAACCGCCACATAATTGAAATCAGCGGACTTGAAGCAGGCACAAAATACTGCTACCGTGTTGGTGATGCTGACCGTGGTTGGTGGAGTGACATCGGCGTTATTGATACTGCCGACAATGAGGCTGCATTCAGTTTCTTCCATATGACTGACCCACAGTCTGTTACAGAAAAGCAGTACGCTGAAAACTGGGCAGTTGCTCTCGACACTGCATTCGCAAATCACAGTGATGCTGACTTCATTCTTAACACAGGTGACCTTGTTGACAACGGTAACGATTTCGTAGAATGGAAGAGAATGTTTAACTCTGCAGTTGATACACTTATGGATACTGTTATGATGTCTGCATCAGGTAACCATGAAGAACGTGGCGACTATGCACAGGTAAACAACTTTGTTTATTCAAATCTTCCTGATCAAGATACAACAACAGGTGTTTACTACTCATTTGATTACAACACAGCACACATTGCAGTTCTTAACTCAAATGACCTCAACGATGACAACGGACTTTCAGATGCACAGATTCAGTGGCTTACTGAAGATATGAACTCAAGCGATAAAGCTTGGAAATTCGTAGCAATTCACAAGGCACCTTATTCAAACGGCTCGCACTTTGATGATGACGATGTTTCTGCAATCCGTACTCAGCTTATGACTCTTATGCCTGAGCTTGACATTGACGTTGTATTCCAGGGTCACGACCACGTTTATATGCGTACAGATGTTATGAACAACAACGCTGTTGTTGAAACAGAAACTCAGACTCTTAAATATAATGGTCTTGAATATGTTTCAAAGATTGAGCCTGACGGTACAATCTATTCAATCAACGGAACAGCAGGTTCAAAACATTATGAGCCAAAGGCTGAAGAAGAAACTGCTGAAACATTCCCGACTGCTGAAACTGTTATTTCAATTGACATTCCATCATATTCATACATTCAGATTGACGGCGGTAACCTTTACTTTGATTCTTATGCTGTTAACTCTGACGGCACAGAAGAAAGAATTGACAGTTTTGCAATTTCAAAGGTTGTAACGCTCGAAGACGGCACAGTTATTGACGGTACAAATGGTGGCAACATTGTTGATAATGGCGACGGTGAAAACGGCAGTAACAATGTAATCGACAATATTACTGATACATTCCGTAACAATTCTGTATTATCTTACATTGTTGTTGCAGGAATAGCACTTGCAGTAATTGCAGGCGTAGTTACAACAGT
>CAYXMF010000057.1:0-7677 GCA_964465845.1 uncultured Eubacteriales bacterium
CCTTTTTGTTGCTTAATCTAATATTCTGCCGTCAGTTGAGATTGTAACAACTCTCCACGGTATGAATTTTCCGCTTGCCTGTAAAGCTCTTTTTACGGCGTTTTCAATGCCACCGCAACAAGGTACTTCCATACGCACGATTGTCACACTTTTAATATTGTTACTTGAAATAATATGAGTTAATTTATCAGCGTAATCTCCCTCATCAAGTTTGGGACAACCAATAAGGGTAATATGATTACGAATAAATTCATTGTGGAAATTACCGTATGCAAAAGCTGTGCAGTCTGCCGCAACAAGCAAATTTGCGTTGTCAAAATACGGTGCGTTCACGGGAACAAGCTTTATTTGCACAGGCCATTGAGATAACTGGCTTTGTGAAACTGCAACTGATGCCGAAACCTTATTTTTTTCTCTTACAATTGCTTTTGAGTTTGTACCCGGACATCCGCAGGGGAGTGGTGAACTCGCCTTTGCCTTTTTAGAAGCAAGAACTGCTGCTTCATTGTATTCGGGTGCTTCACGTTCTTCAAAACTAATAGCGTCTACGGGGCAGGCGGGTAAGCAATCACCAAGACCGTCGCAGTAATCCTCACGTGTAAGTTTTGCTTTGCCATTTATCATTTCAATAGCGCCTTCGTGACAAGCGGCAGCACAAGCACCGCATCCGTTGCATTTTTCTTCATCAATTTTTATAATTTTTCTGATCATAGTCTGACTCCTTCACTTGAATTTGTAACATAATTATATTACAATAAACAAAACAAATCTGTTGTTTTTACAACGAAAAGAGGATTTAAATGAGAAAATATATTCCAATTCTTAAAAAAACACAAATGTTTTCAGGTGTAGCTGATGACGAAATCTTTGCAATGCTCAGTTGCCTTAACGCAAGGGTTTTTAACTATAAAAAAGGCGAATATGTTTTAAGACAGGGTGAACACCTGAATGATATTATTGTTCTGGTGGAGGGAGGTCTGCATATTCAAAAAGACGATTATTGGGGGAATCGCAGTATTTTAGGACACATATCCACAGGCGAAGTGTTTGGTGAGGCTTATATTGCACCTGAGAGCTGTGCTTTGCTTAATGATGTAGTGGCGATTGAGAACAGTACCGTAATCTTTTTTGATGTAAAACGAATTATTACAACATGTTCTTCTGCTTGCCGTTTTCATTCAATGGTTGTGCAAAATGTATTTTTTGCTATTTCTGAAAAGAACAGAAAACTTGTGCAAAAAATCGGGCATATGTCTAAACGCTCAACACGTGAAAAGTTGATTTCATATTTGTCAGAAGAAGCAAAAAAACAAAACAGTGCAAGCTTTTTGATTCCGTTTAATCGTCAACAACTTGCAGACTTTTTGTCAGTGGACAGAAGTGCTATGTCCAATGAACTTTGCAAAATGCGTAATGAAGGACTTTTAACATTTAATAAAAACCACTTTGAGTTATTGTAAATGATTGTTGTGCATTATGATAAAAATTGAACACGTTTTTTCTAACATATTGACATATGTATTTTGTTTACAATTTGTTTTAATTTTGGTATAATACTTTAGTAAAATTCTTTTGAAAGGGGAATTTGCTATGAAAAAATTCAGAAAGATAATTTCCGTTGTAATGGCAGTAGTTATGATATTGTCATGTATGTCAATTTTAGGTTATGCAAAAGCACCTGAGGTTACACCTACAATCATCATTCCGGGACTTTTCCAGAGTGAAACTCATTATTATGAGAATGGTGAATTAGTGGTTGACTCAAACGGTGACCCGTTGGCTGCACCTTTCTACATCAGCATATCAAAAGAATTTGTAGGTGCCGCATTAACAACTGCACTTATTCCTATTACTACAATGTTTATTACTCAGCAAGATAAAGATCAGTTAGCTGCTAAAGCATTCTCAAAGCTTGTTAGTGAGCTTCTTATAGGCAAGCAACAAAGTGATGCTAACGGTGAGTTCATTGATGATGTCCGTGCTGAATATTATAATGGCAGTTTTGCAACTCTTACTGAAGACCAGAAAGAAAGTGTATTATCACACTTCCCGGTTGAAGAGTATTTTGATATTGCAGGTGAAGAATACCTTTATGTATTCAACTATGTTTCAACAGGCAATATGATTCAAACTGCAAATGACCTTTATGATTACATTCAGTTTGTAAAAGGGGATACAGGCGCTTCAAAAGTTAACCTTGTTCCTGTAAGCCAGGGCGGTTCAATTACTAACGGACTTTTCAAGGTTTATGAAGAAAAAGGCATATCTATTGCAAAAGATGTTAACAGAATTGTATTTACAGTTCCTGCTCTTGACGGCGCAGCACTTCTTGGTGACTGTTACAGATACGGCCTTAACGATGAAAGCGAAGCACTTTATACAACAATGTTCCCTTCAGTTTTAGGTCAGGATGCATATTTGCCATATCTTATCAACATCCTTCTCAGACTTATGCCGAATACTGATGTTAATAATCTTTTAGATATTGTTGCTGATACACTTATCAATGACTATCTTAAATATTCAACACTTTTGTGGGGGCTTATTCCATCAGGTGATTATGAGGCTTGCCGTGATATGTATCTTGCAGGTGACGATATGGCAGAAATTCGTCGTCAGGCTGACTGGTATTATGACGCACAGCTTAATTCTGACAGATACATTTTAACAGCAAAATTACAAGGCGTTGAAATTTTTGATATTGTTGATACTAATGTTGACCTTTATCAGCTTGCAGTTTCTTATGATGAAATCCAGGCTGACGGAATTATTCACGTTGATTCAACATCAATGGGCGCATATTCAACAGGCGTTTACGAAAAGCTTCCTGAAGATTATAATGGTGGTCTTGGCAATTGCCTTAATCCATTCCACGACCATACTGACCCTGAGGGAATAATGGATGTCCGTGCAGGACTTCTTCCTGACCAGACATTCTATTTCAGCGGACAAAACCACGCAACAACTGCATCAAACGATGTTATTATGAGCTTGATTATTCAACTTCTTACAGACGAAAGCTTTACAAGTGTTTATTCATATCCTGAAAAATACCCACAGTTCAATTATAGCAGAGAAACTCTTCAGCTTCGTAAAGATGTTGATGAAATGAGAGTATATGATACAAGTTCTCTTTCTTCAGCAGATGCAACAGAACTTAAAGCGGCTATTGCACAGGTTGATGAAATGCTTGCAGATACTGTAATTGATGTTGCAGTATATGAAGCTGCAAATGATCGTTTCTATGCGATTTATGATAAAATCGTTAACGGCAATAGTTTATACAGCGAAAAGAACACTTCAAAGGCATTGTATGTTGTTACAAAGACAATAAGTGACGCGCTTTACAGCATTTATGGTGACGCAGCGTTCAGCGAAATGCCTATGGAAACATTGCTTAAAATTAAAATATTTTAAATAAAAAGCCTCCTTGTGAGGCTTTTTAAAATGAGGGATTATTATCAGAATTTTTCATAAAATATTGACTTGCGTTATTGTAATGTCAATGATATTTGCCTTTGCGTCCTGCGAAAAGGATGATACAAATATTGATAAAGAAACATCTACAACAACTTCCACTACCCAACAGGAAACAACAAAAAACGTTGAGTCAACAACAAGCGTAGCAACTGAAAGTCTTGTGGGCGTGTGGATTTATGATGAAACTGTTTCTCCACAGAATTTTTACACAGATTTTTATAATTCTGAAATTACAAAGACAAATGTTAAATTGAGAACAACTTATAAGTTTAATAACGACGGCACATTCAGTACGGCAGTCAGCATTGTGAATATAAGCACAGTACGTGTTGAATACCGTTCACTTATGGTTGAGGCTGGAAGAAAAAATGTTGAATCACAAGGAAAATATCTCACTACTGACGATGTTCTTTATTATGAAAACTATGCTGATGAAATTTTAGAAGATATCTGTAAAGAACAAAAGGGTACCTATGTAATTGATGGAAATAAGATTACCTATACTACTAATGATGATTCATTCCGTGAAACTTTTGCCGTTAAAGGTGATAAACTTACCGTTACCGGCGAGTCAGATAATTATTCTATAACTTTGACAAGAAACACAGCAAAATAACATTTTAATGTATTAACAAACTAACGGCGGACAATCAGTTTTGATTGTCCGCCGTTTTTGTGTAACGTATTTATTTCGACGCTTCGATTATTCGTTTGAATCTGTATACACAATTCAGCATTATAAAAATTACACCTTATTTGTCCCAAAAAGCAGAGTAAATGGTCCGCTTTCTCTATTTTTTATTCTCCCACAGGTTTGTTTGTCAGTGTAGTGACAATAAGTTTTTTCATATTTGCTTTGCCCATTGCGGTTGCTTTTTCACCAAGACACATAACACTGTGTTCTTCAGTGCATTTTTTCCATTCGGGTAATCCATTACTGTTCGGATTACCGTTTTTTACAAAGTTGCAAAGGTATGATACCATTTCGTCGCTGAGTGCATAGTCTTTTTCTTCCATTGGACGCCAGCAATTTTTCAACGTACCAAACCAATACCATAAATCACTGCTGTGCCATGCACCTTTGTCATCTCCGGGAAGCATACGGTCAAAGTGCCATACATAAGCATTATTTTTTAGTCCCCATTTTTTAGTCATCGTGTATAAAATGGCAGGAGCCATATCGTGACTTGTTGAACCAACCATATATGGAATTTTTTTCGGCATCGTACCTTCCTTGATAAACTCTCCGTCTTTTACGGGAAAAGTTGCCATCATACCACCCTTGACCTGATTTTGTGCTTTTCCCCATTCTTCAAAAAGTCTTTCAGGGGAAATCTTGCGGAATTCATCAAGAGTAGTTGCGCCTGTCATCTTCATAACTTCCTGCCAGAAGGTGTAGCTTTTTTCGGCAGTGCTCGTAAACATTGAACCCATTCCCACACCGCTTGACATAACTGCACCGCAGAAAAGTCCGTCAGTTAAGTCACTTTGACAAAGACATTGAACACTCATTGCTCCTGCACTTTGTCCCATAATTGTAATTTTATCTCCGTCACCACCAAAGGCTGAAATATTGTTTTTTACCCATTTTATAGCAGTTAATTGGTCATAAAGTCCGTAGTTGCCTGTATGTCCTGCTTCTTCTTTAAGCTCAGGCAGACAAACAAATCCCATAGGACCAAGACGGTAATTGATTGTTACTGCAACAACACCTTTTTGTGCCCATACGGGTCCGTCAAAATGCTTTTCGTAACCACAACCGCCTGTAAATCCACCACCGTGAATATATACTAAAACAGGTAATTTGCTGTCGGTTGTCGCATTTTCGGGTGTCCAGATATTGAGAAATAAACAATCCTCGTCATAAGTGTAGGTCTCACCCTTGCGGAATTCGTTATAGTAAAAGATTTTGCCGAGGTTTTCTTCCTCGTTGTAAAAAGCTCTCGGCTGATATGAACAATTACCATAATTGGTAGCATCATAAACGCCTTGCCATTCTGTAACAATTTCAGGATACGCCCATCTTTCAGCAGTTGCATAGCGGATTCCCTTAAAAGCAATAACTCCGTCAAGATTACAGTCCGTACCTTTAATTTCACCGCAGGAAGTAGAAATGATTTTATTCATAATTACTGCTCCTTTTGTGCTTTCTTAAATTCATCAATCTTTTGTCTTGTTTCATCATCCATATTCCAAAGGAATTTGAATGCTGCCCATGAGCCCATTATGAAAATTCCGGGCAGAAGTACACAAAGAATTTTGATTCCTGTTACTGTAGTTGGTGTTTGTACAGTAAGGTCAGCATTGTAGCCAATCCAACCGAGCATAAGCACAGCGGCAGAATTACCGATAGTCTGACCAACACGGCGAGAGAGGTTGAATGTGCCGTAAATTGAGCCTTCAGTTCTCTTACCCGTAATCATTTCGTTGTAATCGATAGCCTCGCTCACCAAACCCCATTGCATATAGATTGACATACTTGCAAGTCCCATAGCAATATTGCTGATGATAATATGAACATAAGGGTTGACATCAATTGCCATATGAAGACCAAAAAGTGCTACATATATTACTGCACCGATAAGAAGACCAAAACGGATAAATCGTTCGAGACCGAATTTCTTTGCCAGAAAAGGACCGCCAACAAGAGTAGCAATCATAAACGGTGCAGATAGCACGGTGCCATAGGTTATAAGAGCAAGGTCACCGTAAACTACTGAGAACATATAGTTGTTAAGTGTAGAACTTACATATTGCATTGTGCAAATGCAAAGTCCGTGAATACAGAGCGCAAGGAAAGGACGGTTTACACGGAATACATTAAGAATGTCAGTAAACTTAATATTCTGTTGCTCTTTAACTTCCTCTTCAATAGTGGTACGTTCTTCTGTAAGCGCATAGTGACCAAGACACATTACAAAGCCGATTATTGCACAAATAACTGCACCAATGGCATAGCCTGTGGCATTTGTCTGGCCGAATTTTTTAATAAGCATAGGCATAAGTACAACAGGAATTGCATTACCCACGGCAGAACCGAAACCTCTTGCAGATGAAAGTGTAGCTCTTTCTTTGTCATTGTCAGCCATTGCCGATAAAAGTGAGCCCATAGGAATGTTGAACATTGTGTATGCACCCTCGTAGAGTATCTTGAGCCCGAAAAGTACGCATACAAGTGAAAGACCTTCAAAAAGTGATGGGACAGACCAAAGTGCAATAAAGCTTACGCACACAAGTGGCGCACTTCTCAATAACCATGGACGGAATTTACCCTTTGCATTACGTTTTTTAGCGAAAGCTTTGTCCATAAAAGCTCCCATAAGTGGGTCATTGATAAAATCCCATACATTCCATATTATAAGCAGAATTGCAAGTAAATCAGTATCAACTTTAAGTGCATCGGTACAGTACATAGCAAAGGTACTTCCCATAAGTGCAAAGGTCATACAACCACCTGCATCACCTAAGCCATAACCGATTTTGTGCTTAAGGGTAAGACCTGATTTAACATTTGCAGTTTTTGTTTTTGCCATAAATTTTCCTCCTTTTGTAAATTGAATTTATTTAAAATAATTATATCATAAAAACAAATATACTCAATATAAATAAAACTAATTTTTGACGAAAAAATAGACACTGAAAAATTTCAAGTACCATATAATTATAAGCAAGCATATTATATAACGAATAACGTTTTAGGAGGTGAATATAATGAGCAGATGGAATTTTTATAACAACAATAACTATCAAGAGAACGATAATATTAACCATCACAAAGATTGTGATGACGATAAAAACACTTGTGATTGCGATTGCCCAAAAGATTCATGTGACAATGAATGTTGCTGTGGTTGCGATTGTTCAAAATGTCCACCCGGCCCTCCAGGCCCACCCGGTCCTCCGGGTCCTGTAGGTCCACAAGGACCCGCTGGCGCAACGGGTCCGATCGGTCCTCAGGGACCGGTAGGTGAGACTGGTGCAACTGGCCCAATGGGCCCACAGGGTCCTGCTGGCGCAATCGGCCCAACTGGTCCACAAGGTCCCACTGGCGAAACTGGTGAAACAGGTCCAATAGGTCCACAGGGTCCTGCTGGTGCAACCGGTCCAATGGGTCCACAAGGTCCCACTGGCGAAACTGGTGAAACAGGTCCAATAGGCCCACAGGGTCCTGCTGGTGCAATCGGCCCAACTGGCCCA
>CAYXMF010000057.1:7777-9618 GCA_964465845.1 uncultured Eubacteriales bacterium
AACAGGTCCAATAGGCCCACAGGGTCCTGCTGGTGCAATCGGCCCAACTGGCCCACAGGGCCCCGCCGGTGAAACAGGTCCAATCGGTCCTCAAGGTCCTGTTGGTGAGACTGGCGCAACTGGTCCACAAGGTCCTGTCGGCGCAACCGGTCCAATAGGTCCTCAAGGTCCTGTAGGTGCAACCGGTCCAATAGGTCCACAGGGTCCTGCTGGCGCAATCGGCCCAACTGGTCCACAAGGTCCCGCTGGTGCAACCGGTCCAATCGGTCCACAAGGTCCTGCCGGTGAGACTGGTGCAACTGGTCCACAAGGTCCTACTGGTGAAACCGGTGCAACCGGTCCGCAAGGTCCAGTCGGCGCAACCGGTCCAATTGGTCCTCAGGGACCTGCCGGCGAAACTGGTCCAACCGGTCCACAAGGTCCTGCCGGCGCAACTGGTGCAACTGGTCCGCAAGGTCCTGTCGGCGCAACCGGTCCAATCGGTCCTCAGGGTCCTGCCGGCGCAACCGGTCCAATCGGTCCTCAGGGTCCTGCTGGCGCAACCGGTCCAGTCGGTCCTCAGGGTCCCGTTGGCGCAACCGGTCCAGTCGGTCCTCAGGGTCCAACCGGTGCAACTGGTCCAACTGGTCCGCAAGGCCCTGCCGGCGGTGTGCTTAACTATGCTGATTTTTATGCGCTTATGCCACCCGATAATGCAGCAACAGTAGCTCCCGGAACAGATGTTAGTTTCCCACAAGACGGGCCTAATAGCGGTTCAGATATTTCCAGAACCGGACCGGATTCGTTTAATCTGGCACAGATTGGAATCTATCAGATACTGTTTGAAGTGAGTGTAGATGAAGCAGGTCAATTAATATTGACTCTTAACGGAGCGGATTTGGCATATACTGTAGTTGGCAGAGCTACCGGTGCTTCGCAAATTATAGGCATGGCTATTGTATCAACTACTGTCATTAACTCTATTTTGACTGTTAGAAACCCTGCCGGTAACTCAACCGCACTTACAATCACACCGCTTGCCGGTGGAACACGACCGGTTTCTGCACATCTTGTGATTACGCAGATTGGATAATTATTTTCAGGCAAACTAAAAGTATAGGTTAAGGCATATTTCTTTTTTGAAATATGCCTTAGCTGTGTTTGTACAAACATTTATAAACGAATAAAACAACCCGACGGAAGCATTAAATCATTAACGCCTCGTCAGGTCGCAGACTTGCTCGGACACTCAACCTCTGAAATCACCGAAAGATACTATGTCAAAAAAGACACAACCTACCTCAATGGAATTACTGATGAGTTTGAGATGTGAGAAAATGTTGCTCACTATTGTTGCATTCGCCATTCCTTAGCACATCGTAAAATATCTTCAATCAGCATAGTCTTACCATTTGTGTACGCAATTCTATCCTCTGGATATTCTTTGGATAATCGTTCTTTTAACTCAGAATATTCCTTAGCTCTATCCTCATTTGCATTAAGATAGTCACGCATATTAAGATAATTATTCCAGTATTCTTGTCCCCAAATAACCACATGAATATAATGGGTATGAACGCTATTCTCTAAATCGCCACAAATATATAAATGCTGGTTAGGATGGTCTTCTCCACGATAAATTATTCCTTTTTTGCATAAAACATCATTATGCTTCATAATTTTATCAAAACTACTAACCCCAACAACAATATCTACAATGGGTTTCGCATAAATACTCTTTATTGATGTGCTACCAATGTGCTGTGCATCAATAATATCTTCTCTCAATATTTTTTTCAAAGTATTTATTGTTTCTTGAGCTGAGATTTCCCATTCGACATTATGTGGTTCAAGAACAACAG
>CAYXMF010000058.1:0-9451 GCA_964465845.1 uncultured Eubacteriales bacterium
CATTATTTTTCCTCCCTCGTCAGAGGGAGCAAATTAAAAATCGCAACGCAGTTCCAACACTTTGCACTTTGCGCTTTGCATTTTGCATTCACATCAACAAACTCAAATTTATCAAACAAATATAAAAAATAATTACACATTTCGAATTTGAAATTGCAAATTTGAAAAAACTCTTGACAATTGACAACTCTTCTGTTATCATATTCAAGCCGCATATTAGGGGGTAGTATGTCTATTCGTACTATAAGTGATAAAAATCCACCCTCGATAGCGAGTCTATATTTAAGGTAGGTTAGAAAAATGTACGCAATCATCGTAACAGGCGGCAAGCAGTACAAGGTACAGAACGGCGACGTTGTATTCATTGAAAAGCTTGACGTAGAAGCAGATGCAGAGATTACTTTTGACAAGGTTCTCGCAGTTGGTTCAGAAGACGGACTTAAAGCAGGTGCACCTTATGTTGACGGTGCAACAGTAACTGCTAAGGTTCTCAAGAATGGTAAAGGTAAGAAAATCACAGTATTTACTTACAAACCAAAGAAGAACGAAAAGCGTAAGAAGGGTCATCGTCAGCCATATACAAAGGTTGAGATTACCGGTATTAACGCATAATGACAACCGCAAAATTTCTGTTTTCGGATGATACAGTAATTTTATTTGAGTTAAGCGGTCACAGTGGTGCAGGGGAATGTGGCACAGACATTGTATGTAGTGCAGTTTCTTCAGCAGTCTATATGGCAGCTAATACAATAATTGAAATTATGAAATTAAATCCAGAAACAGTAGTCCGTGACGGGTATATGAAAATTCAAATGAATTCAGAGGATGCCCGCAAATCGAAAGTGATTACTGACGGTTTATACTTGCATTTAAGTGAGTTACAAAGTCAGTATCCCAACAACTTGAAACTTGAAAGAGGTGTTTTTGATGCTTAAAATCAACATTCAGTTATTTGCTCATAAAAAAGGTATGGGTTCTACAAAGAACGGCCGTGACTCAGAATCAAAGCGTCTTGGCGTTAAAAGAGCAGACGGTCAGTTTGTTCTTGCTGGTAACATCCTTGTTAAACAGCGTGGTACTCACATTCATCCAGGCAACAACGTAGGTCGTGGTTCTGATGACTCTCTTTTCGCACTTATCGACGGTAAAGTTAAGTTCGAAAGAATGGGCAAGGACAGAAAAAAGGTAAGCGTTTACCCAGTTGAACAGTAATTTTTAAACTACTGAAATTCCCATCACACCTTTGTGATGGGAATATTTTTTTATAATGTAAAAATAATAATTTCTTGAGGTGATATCTTTGAGAACGTTTGAAAAAAGCACAAAACTTGATAATGTTTGCTATGATATTCGCGGTCCCGTTATGGATGAGGCTATCCGTATGGAATCAGAGGGACAGCGTATTCTCAAACTCAATATCGGTAATCCTGCACCTTTTGGATTTGCCGCACCTGATGAGGTAATTCGTGACCTTATGTATAATCTTCGCGAGTGCGAGGGTTATTCTGACTCAAAAGGTATGTTCAGCGCAAGAAAATCAATAATGCAGTATTGTCAGCTTAAAGGTATCAAAGGCGTTGATATCGGCGATATTTACACAGGTAATGGCGTAAGCGAATTGATTACCATGTCAATGCAGGGGCTTTTAGATAACGGCGACGAAATTCTTGTGCCGTCACCTGATTACCCACTCTGGACGGCATCTGTAACTCTTGCAGGCGGTAAAGCTGTTCATTATATGTGCGATGAACAAAACGAGTGGAATCCTGATATTGACGATATTAAAAAGAAAATTACACCTAATACAAAGGGCATTGTTGTAATCAACCCTAACAATCCAACAGGTGCTTTGTATAGCGATGAAATTCTTAAAGAAATCGTTGAAATTGCAAGGCAGAATGAGCTTATTTTATTTGCTGACGAAATTTATGACAGACTTGTTATGGATGGACTTAAGCATACAGCTCTTGCATCTTTAGCACCTGACGTGCCTTGTGTCAGCTTTAACGGACTTTCAAAATCTCACAGAGTTGCAGGCTTCCGAGTAGGCTGGATGGTAATCAGCGGTGACAAACAGAAAATCAAGGGTTATATTGAGGGATTAAATCTTCTCTCAAGTATGCGACTTTGCTCAAATGTGCCTGCTCAAAGTATAGTGCAAACGGCGTTGGGCGGTGTGCAGAGCGTTGATGAAATGCTTTTGCCCGGCGGCAGAATTTATGAGCAGAGAGAATTTGTTTATAACGCACTTCTGGGTATTGACGGCGTTTCTGTTGTCAAACCTAAAGCAGCATTCTATATTTTCCCTAAATTAGATGCGAAAAAGTTCAATCTTCATGATGATGAAAAACTTGTACTTGACTTTTTAAAGAGCAAAAAAGTTCTTCTTATGCACGGTAAAGGCTTTAATTACCCAACACCTGACCACATAAGAATTGTGTATCTGCCAAGAAGACGAATACTCGGTGAGGCTATGGAGTCTTTTGCAGATTTTTTAAAAGATTATAGACAGTAAATGCAGAATTAACGGCGAAAGACATTTCTTTCGCCGTTTTTATATCAATTCTGAATTCTATATTCTGAATTCTGTATTTTTATAATAATGCTTCAAAATTTCTTCATAACTAAACCCTTGCCGTGCCATATAGTCAGCGCCGTATTGACTCATTCCTACGCCGTGACCATAACCGCAAACGGTAAAAATAAAATTCCCGTTGTCATATTTCACGGCGAATGTACTGCTTTTAAGACCGAAAATACTGCGGATTTCTGTGCCTTTAAAGGTTTTTCCGCCAATTACAATTTCTTTCACCATACCTGTTTCGGTATTGGTGATTTTTTCTACCCAATTTTCAGGAGTTTCACCTAAATCTGCACCTTTTTCAGTTACAAGTTTCATAAATTCATCACTTGTTACAGTAACCTCAGAACTGTAAGCAGGGGAGAGTTTGTCACCTGCACTGCGTACTGAAACAAGATACGGGTAATCGCCGCCCCATACATCAGAGGCATTTTCGGTCTGCCCGTTAGAAATTGAGTGAAAAACTGCATTGATTGGCTCGCCGTCATATTCAATAATTACGTTCAGTACTTCGTCAACGCATTTCTCAATTTTTTTACGGTATGTTTCGTAATTTTCACCCCATTTTTCCTTTTGCTCGTCCTCAGTCAGATACCCTTGATGAGTAGCGGCACTGTCAGTTATGTCAGCGTCTTCTAAGGTGTCTGTTTTATGTAACTTTGTGTATTCAAGTTTTGTATGAGCAGCAACTGCTTGCGCCTTGATTGCCTCTTCGTGATAAGCGGGGTTTATTTCTGCTGCTACAACGCCTATAAGGTAGTCGCGTATACTCATTTCAGTAATATTTTTACTGCTTGCAGACATAACCTTTACGGTAGAAATATCCTGTTCAGTTTCTTCTGTTGTTTCGGTAATTTCAGTTTCTTCTTCCGTAAATAATTCCCTTGAAATCACATCGGTTGCCTTTTCTACTGAAACCAATGGAAATAATATCATGGCAAGTGACAGAAAAAAGCAGATTACACTATAACTTTTCATATTTTATCGCTCCCTTTTTATTGACTTTAATTATCATTTGTATTAAAATAATATACTGTATAATTGTATATATTGGAAAACTATCGAAATTTTCTACAAGGAGGTAAATTTTAATGGCAGAATATATTTCAAGTATCTCCAATGACGCTCTTTCAACTTTATGCGAAGAGCTTCGTAAAAATAACTATATAAATCCTGATTATTATCACAGATTTGATGTTAAGCGTGGACTTCGTAATGCAGACGGAACAGGTGTGCTTGCAGGTCTTACACGTGTATGCTCTGTTGAAGGTTATTATATGGACGACGGTGAAAAAGTGCCAAAGCAAGGCCGTCTTATCTACCGTGGTATCAATATGACAGATATAGTTGAAAATTGTGAAAAAGAAAATCGTTTCGGCTATGAAGAAGTTGTGTGGCTTCTCATTTTCGGCGTACTTCCTACAAAAGAACAGTTAGAGTATTTCCGTCAGGTTCTTGCAACTTGCCGTGAACTTCCTGATGACTTTATCGAAGATATGATTATGAAAGCGCCATCTCCTGATATTATGAATAAAGCCGCACGAAGCGTGTTGGCTCTCTATTCATACGACCCGAATCCTGATGAAATTTCACCTGAAAATGTGCTTCGTCAGTCAATTCAGTTGATAGCTCAGCTCCCTACAATCATGACAGCTGCTTATCAGGTGAAAAGACGTGCTTATGATAAAAAGAGTATGTTCTTCCACCAGAATAAGAAAGAATTAGGTACTGCTGAAAGCATTTTGCGTTCAATAAGACCCGATAAATTCTTTACAGATGAAGAAGCAAAACTTCTTGATATCTGTATGATTATGCATGCCGAACACGGTGGCGGTAATAACTCAACATTTACAACAAGATGTATCACATCAAGCGGAACTGATACATATTCAGCAATTGCTGCAGGTATCGGCTCTCTTAAAGGACCACGTCACGGTGGCGCAAATATTGCCGTTTACAAAATGGTTGAAGATATTAAAGAACACGTAAGTGACATTACTGATGAAGGTCAGGTTGCCGATTATCTTACAAAGATTATGAATAAGGAAGCAGGCGACGGTTCAGGACTTATTTATGGTATGGGACATGCCGTTTATACACTTTCTGACCCACGTGCTGTAATTCTTCGCCGTTATGCTGAAAAGTTCTCAAAAGAACAAGGCAGAGATGAAGAATTCAAACTTTTGAATCTTATTGAAACAATTACACCTGAACTTTTCGCAAAACTCAGAGGAAATAACAAGAAAATCTGTGCAAACGTTGACCTTTATTCAGGTCTTGTTTACGATATGCTCGGTATTCCGAAAGAATTGTTCACACCGCTCTTTATGGCGGCTCGTTCAGCAGGTTGGGCAGCACACCGTATTGAAGAAATTACAACAGGTGGCAGAATAATTCGTCCTGCATACAAAAATGCTACAATTCCACGTGCTTATGTACCAATGGATGAGCGAGTTGTTATGACAGACGGAATTCAGAAAGAGTATATTCCTATCGAGGAAAGGTAAGAAAAACTATGAAATTAACAGGAAAATACGAAAAAATAAATCCTTTTTATTCACTTTATGTTGTTCTTAGTCTTGTAGCTGTTGCTGTTCCTTTCAGAATGTATCAGCTTCTTAACATAATTGAGAGTGATACAGGCTTTTACAAGATAGTTGACTGGTCAGTTTATCTGATTTACGCTTTGGGAATTCTTGCAATTATTGTTCCTTATGTGCTTACAATTCTTGCAAAAAATGTTCCTGCGTCAAAGTCACCTTTTAGAAAGAATAAGTTTCTGGCTGTTGCATCATTTGTTTTTGCAGCAGGAATAGTGTTCGACGTTGTTTCTTCACTTTCAACATTTTTGATTAATGCAAAAAGCTTCAGTGCAGTTGGCATTTCAATTATGGGCACAATGGATCAGGCTCAGTTACCATTGCTTATTGAAAGCGTTTTCGGTGTTCTTGCCGCAATTTATATAATAATTTTCGGTATTTCATTTATTGATGGCAGAACAACATATTCACAGTATAAATTCTTGGCTCTTGCACCGCTTTTTTGGGCAATGAGCAGAATAGTTATTCGTTTTGTGAGAAAAATAGCTTATGTTAATGTTTCTGACTTAATGCTTGAACTTTTCGCAATCACATTTATGATGATTTTCTTGCTTTCATTTGCACGAATTTCATCAGGACTTGCAAACAGCAAGGCTATGAGAACTTTGTTCGCATCAGGATTTGTGGGAATTTTCTTCTGTATAGTTGCAAATCTTCCAAGACTTATAATGGTGCTTACAGGTAACGGGGCTGCTTTGCCTGACGAATACCCGTTTACACTTTGTGATTTAGGCTTTGCAGTTTTTGCTTTTGCATATATTGTAAATGCAGTAAAATGCGCAAAAGAAAATGACAGTGCCGAGTTAGAGGGTAAGGAAGCAGAAAACGTTCATGATGAAATGGAAATTGACGATAATTTTCTGTCGGAGTAATTTAAAATGCAGTTGTTTTTAAGTAATGTATTAACGGCGTTTACGCAAGTCGTAATATTATTTCTTGTTGCAATGGTAGGTTTAATCTGTCACAAGACAGGTATTTATACCGAAAAAGCATCAAGACTTACAACAGATTTGCTTTTCTATATAGTAGCCCCTGCAATTATAATCCGTTCATTTTTGGGAATGGAGTTCAGCCGTGATACGCTGGGCGGATTGCTCAAGGCACTTTTAGGCGGAATTTTCTTTCACATTGTAGGAATGATTTTTGCAAAAATCCTCTTTAATAAGAGCGAAAAAGCAACCGCTTGTATTTTCAAATACGCTTGCTGTTATGGTAACGTAGGCTATATGGCACTTCCGCTTGCACAAGCGGTTTTGGGGGACGAAGGTGTATTTTACTGCTCAGTAATTTTAGTTCCTTTTAATGTGCTTTCATTTACTCACGGTGTAAGCATTATGCAGAAGCGTGAGAAAAATGAAAAGTTCAACTTTAAAAAATTACTTGTAAATCCCGGTGTTATTGGTGTTGCAATCGGTTTACCACTTTTCTTGTTACAGGTGGAATTGCCCGAAGTAATTTATGCACCCGTTTCATATCTTGCAGACCTTAATACACCGCTTGCAATGGTAATGTTCGGCACATATCTTGCAGCGGCTGATTGGAAAACAATCTTTTCAGATAAAAGAATTTTCGGTACAGCCCTTGTAAAGATTATTTTAATTCCGCTTATTACTGTTGTGTCATTAAAACTTATGGGCTTTGGCGGTACATTGCTTGTGGCTTGCGTACTCAGTGCGTCCGCACCGACAGCAAGTGCAACAGTTATGTTTGCGGCAAAATATGACCGTGATACAGCCCTTGCATCAAAGGTAACATCCTTTGTCAGCGTGCTTTCAATCCTTACAATGCCCGTGATGATTGCTATAGCACAGAGTTTGTAACCATCTCAAAAATTTTAAGGAGGGATATTATGAAACTTGTAATCGCAATTATCAATAATGATGATGCAAATGCCGTTGTGTCCAACTTAACTAAAAATGGGTATCAGGCTACAAAACTTTCAACTTCAGGCGGATTTTTGCGTGCAGGTAACGTCACTCTTTTAATCGGTGTTGAAGATAAAAAGGTTGACGAGGTTATTGACCTTATCGGTGAATACAGTAGCCAACGTAAAAAAATTACACCCGTCAACAATACATATATAGGGGAATCAATGCTTTCATCAATGCCTATTGAGGTAACAGTAGGTGGCGCAACAATTTTTGTGCTTGATGTTGAGCAATTCTATAAAATATGATGAATGAAAATTCAAAATTCAATAAGCTCAGCAGTGAGGTGATTTCGTCTGTTGAGCAGGGGAGTTTTCCTCATGGAGTTCTGATTGAATGCCAAAATGAAAAAGACGGTGAAGATTTCGCTCGTTTTGTTGCAAATTGCCTTGTGTGTCGTGGCAAAGTTAAGCCTTGCGGAATGTGTAGCGATTGCCAGAAGGCACAGAAAAACGGACATCCTGATATTTTTGAAACTGACGGAATTAAAGGCAAAAGCCGTAATTTCACAGTTGATGCAGTCCGAGAAATCCGTGACGATGCTTTTGTTGTGCCTAACGAGAGCGACTGTAAGGTCTATATTCTTAAAAACGCTCATAATATGAATGATCAGGCACAGAATGCAATTCTTAAAATATTGGAAGAACCACCTTCATACGTGTTCTTCATAATCGTTACAACCTCAAGAAGTACAATGCTTGAAACCGTGCTTTCACGTGTTCAGACATATTCACTTTTAAGTGCAGAGGAAGAAATTACCGAAAAAGAAGCAGATACAGTTAAGAACTTCGTTAAGGCACTTCTTAATGTGAATGAATTGGCACTTATGGAGCAAACTGCAGTGTTCCAGAAAAATAATCAGTTTGCAAAACGTATTTTAGGTCTGCTTTCAGAGGTTTTCCGTGATGCACTTGTGCGTAAAAGCGGTTATAACAGAGAAGTCAGATTTGCCGATGAGGTAAATACGCTTCAGAAATCCTTAACCGCAAAATCACTTTTACAGTTAGTAGGAGTGTGTGATGAACTGATTAATTCAGTTGACAGAAATTGTAATAATAATCTGCTCGTTGTGAGAATGTGTTACGAATTCAAACGAGCTGTGGGAAGATAAATAGGAGTAATCAGATGATTGAAACAGTTGGTATAAGATTTAAAGAAGGCGGAAAAATCTACGATTTCGACGCTGACGGCAAACAATTCAATAAAGGCGATTATGCTATAGTTGAAACTGTTCGAGGTATGGAGTGCGGACTTGTTGCAAAGGCAAATCACGGAACGAATGAGGATGATATTACAAAACCTCTTAAAAAAGTAATCCGTGTTGCAACAGAAGAAGACGTTAAAACTCTTGCCGAGAATAAGGAAAAAGAGAAAGAGGCTTTCAAAATTTGCGAAGGTAAAATTCAGGCACACGGTCTTGAAATGAACTTGGTTGATGTTGAATATACCTTTGACCGCAGTAAATTGCTTTTCTACTTTACTGCTGACGGCAGAGTGGATTTCCGTGAACTTGTAAAGGATCTGGCATCTGCATTCAGAACAAGAATTGAACTTCGTCAGATTGGCGTGCGTGATGAATCACGTATGGTGGGCGGATTTGGTATCTGTGGCAGACCTTTCTGCTGTAATACATTTTTAAACGACTTCCAACCGGTTTCAATTAAAATGGCAAAAGAGCAGGGATTATCACTTAATCCTACAAAAATCAGCGGTACTTGCGGCAGACTTATGTGCTGTCTTAAATATGAGCAAGATACTTATGAGCATCTTCTCCGCGTTACCCCAAAAGTAGGCGCAATCGTTGATACTCCTGACGGTAAGGGTAAGGTGATTGAGAATAATCTTATTACAGGAATGCTTAAGGTTACTCTTGACCGCCGTCCTGATGCAGCGCCTGCCGTGTTCCACCGCCATTCCGTAAAAATCCTTAAAGATGCTTATATTAAGATTGAAAAAGAAGAACTTGAAGCACTTAAAGGTATAGAATAATTTAGTACTTGATTTTTTAATTTAATGTGTTACAATGTAGATATACCAATTAAGGGAGGGTACATAATCATGGCATACAAAATTACTGAAGATTGCATTTCATGCGGCGCTTGCGCAGCTGATTGTCCCGTAGAGGCTATTTCTGAAGGAGATGGCATCTATGTAATCGACGCTGACACATGTATCGATTGCGGTGCTTGTGCAGATAGCTGCCCAGTTTCAGCTCCAGTTGCTGACTAATTAAATTTATAAAAAAGACCGTTGAGTTTTCTCAACGGTCTTTTTTTGCTTTATGTTTTGTAAATTTGAGTTTGTCGAACTGATTAAATAGCATTATTTTTCCTCCCTCTGAC
>CAYXMF010000059.1:0-9444 GCA_964465845.1 uncultured Eubacteriales bacterium
TTATAAAGTTTACCGTAATCAGCCATTATTCTTTCCCTCCTTTGCTTTTTGAATTTTCTTGATTTCAAGGCTTTCGACAAAAGCTTGAACACGAGTTCTTAATTGTCCTGATGCAGATGCTGTATATTGACGGTCAACTGCAGCAGTTGGCACTCCATAATCTCCACTCATAACGTAAGAGGCGAGTGCACGTTCATATCCCCAATACTCACAGAATTTTAACTGTTCATACATAATTCCGTCAGCGTGATATTCATCAACAAGTTTTTTTACATAATCACGTCTTTCCTGAACTTTATCATGACTCATATATCTTGGGCATTGGCTAGTCTTCATATAGTGAAGTGCAATTTGTGTAAGTATATCTTCATCATCGTTGAGAGTTATTTCTTCACGACCAGGAAGTGAGCCGAAACAGTAACGGTCTGCAACAACTAAAGCACCACTATCTTCAATAAGCTTTGTAAAGTCGGGGTCGTCCATTTCAGAGCCGACAACGACGATTTTTGCTCTGTAATTCTTTTTAACGTCAGGCTCTCTTGTCTTCAATTCTTCTGCAGTTTCACGAAGTTTGTCAATGAGAAGATATTTAGGACAACAGTATGTAGCAAGACAAAGTACGTGGAATTCATAACCTGTAATTCTTGGATTTTCTTCTTTTCTATATTCACCAATTTCTGTGATAAGTCGGCAAATCTCATTGTGTTCTGCAACTGCCTTTTTCAAAGCTTCATCGCTCGTGTCAACACCGTAGACATCGTGAAGTTTATCAAGAACTTTAAGTCTTAATTGATTGGTCAAGTGCTTTACTGTGTGTTGCTCAATTTTAAAAGGTGAGTCAACAAAAGATACAAAGAATTTGTCATTTGGAACAAGTTTAAGAAGTTCAAAATGCTCGTAACAACGGTTCATTTCTGAACAGGTTTCAGAGCCGATAAGTGCTGAAAGGAAGTTGTAACCACCCTCAATACCTCTTTCAAGCAAAGCCTTTGAATAGCCACAAAGGAATGAACTCATATAATAAGTTGCAATGTCCATTGAGCCTGTTCTTGGTGCTCTGAGTCTTACAGAAAAACAGTTGTCAAGATTCAAGAGGACTTCAGGAATGTGGTAGCAAGTGTAGGCGATAGCAAGCTTACCTTCGTCAGTTGCTTGTTTAACAAGGTCGTTGTTTGCCTCTTGCAATAAGTTTTCAAAATAAATTAAATGCTTTAAGTCTTTCATTATATAACCTCAATCTCACTAAGAGCTTTCTTTACACCTTTAACTACATTTGATTCTGCAGGAAGATTAAAAATATTTTCTCCCTTAATATCAAATACAGATAAATTCTTATCATCAGCAATGTAACTGAGTACAGGAATACCGTTTGTATCGATATAATCCTTAAGACTTTCATCAGCCATACGGTTAATGATTACGCCTATTTTTTCATACATAACAAGCTCGTCAGCAACATTCTTAATTGTATTTATAACCTGACAACCTTTTTTACTTGGATCAGTAATAAGAAGCAGGTGAGTAACCTTTTCCATAACTCTTCGGTTAATCTGTTCAATTCCTGCTTCACCGTCGATTACAACATAGTCAAATTCATTTGAAAGAATTGAAATAACTTCTTTCAAGTATGAATTGATTTTGCAGTAACATCCTGCAGTTTCGGGACGACCTACCGCAATAAATGAGTAACCGTCAGTTTCAATCAGTGTATCGAAGATTCTGTATTTTGCCTCACCTAAAAGTTCAATAGCAGTTCTTGTGTCGCCCTCGTCAACCGATGCAATAATTTCTTTTCTGATGTCGTCAATAGTCATTTTAACATCAATGCCCAATGCAGTTGAAAGACCAACAGCAGGGTCAGCGTCAATTGCAAGTATTTTCTTGTCAGGGTATCTTTCAACAAGACATCTGACAATAGTTGCAGAAAGTGATGTTTTACCAACTCCACCTTTGCCTGCAACAGCAAGTATTGTTGCTTTCTTTTCCATTTTCTATCACCTTATTTAATTGCTTTTGGCATATTCCACTTAAATGCCATAGCAAGAACTCTCAAAATAAATGTAGTTGCTAAACCGATGATTATTGACAAACTGTCATTAATACCGATTTCAGCACCATAAACATATAAAACGTAATAAACAGATGCGCCGGCAAGTGCAGCAATAGCGTAAATTCTCTTAACTAAAACGAATGGTGTTGAGTTAGTAAGAACATCTCTCAACATACCGCCGCAGATACAAGTAATCAGACCACAAGTAATGCTGATTAATGCACTATCAGCATAGCCGTGCTCGAATGATGCCTTAACGCCGACAACTGCAAAAATACCAAGCCCCAATGCGTCAAATATATCGTTTATATGTTCGATTTTGGTCTCGTTTTGTAAATATGTATTACTGAATTTTCTCGCAAAAAGAAAAACTATGATTGAAACAACTGTTGATAACAGAAGATACTCTTTCATATTGAAAAAGGCGGGGGGAGTGAAACTGAAAATAACATCTCTTGTAAGTCCGCCACCGAGTGAAGTTATAATTGCAAGAAGAATAACACCGAAAAGGTCAGTTTTTCTGCGTATTGCAACCATAGCGCCTGATATTGAAAAAGCAACTACACCCAAGGATTCGATAACTGTATAGAATAATTCCATTATATGTCTCCTGACTGTTACTTTATTTATAGTATAAAGTCATATTGTTATAATTTTAACACGAATGAAATAAATAGTAAAGCAAAAAACAAAAATAAAGCCACAATTTGCCGAGAAATTGCAGCTTTTAAAATATTGTTTTGAGCTGTTACCCCATAAATACATCGCATAGCAATAGCATAATCACTCCGGAAATTCCTCCAACTGATGAAATCCATAAAGTCCAAGTATTTACAGGAATATGAACTGTTATATATTTGCCTATTAAATTTACGGCAAATAATGCACAAATTCCTTGCAAAGCGGTAAATAAAAGTGCCGTGAAAAACCTTTTTGATTTGAAATATGTAATAAAAATTACAGTTAAATATGTTGCAAGAAGAATACCGAGAAGAACTTTTGCCGAATTCATTTTATCACTCCTTATGTTGTTGGACATATTATTTTTATTATTTCAATGCTTAAATTATTCCTTGCAACATAGAATAGATTAGTAAAATAATTGGGGTGAATATAATGACTGAAACTAAAACAACCTATGAGCAGTTTTGTACTCATCAGGGTAAAAATGTAGTAATGGAGCTTACAATGTGTTCTGACGGTACAAGAAAAACAAGATGCACAAATTGTAATTGTCCGAATAATAATTTGGAATGTAAAAATAAGTTAAATAAAAATTATTAAAATCTTTATTGACCGAATGAGAAAAAAACAGTATAATATCATAAATGCGAAATTTAACTTAAATTTTTTATATAGCGGTGATTTTTAATGCAGAAGATTGTTGATTCGGTTTACGATATCATCGCATTCTCAAACGGTATCATTTTTACAAAAAAAAGAGTCCTTGAAAACGGCTCTGTTAAGGTTAATTTTTACGGATACGATATAAAAAGAATGCAAAGAACTCCGGTTACGAAAAGTGTTTATCTTTTGAATAAATACGGTCCGGAATACAAAAAAATAGCAGAACAGCTTGGTGACTATGTTTCTTGTGATGCTGATATTTTCCCGTCAAAACAGGTAATAGTCGTTTATCCAAGCGGTGAGACAGGTGTATTTTCACCTGAGGGCAATATGGTATGGACAAGCGACTTGTCATATCAGGGCGCTGAAATTAACGGAGTTGTTTGTGATGGCAGACAGTTCTGGAGTGTAGTGCCGGAAAACAACTGTGTTGTCAGTTACTCAATTTCACATAAAAAGTTCAGTATGAGAATTGGCTCAAAGGATTCAACTTCTTTTAATAAACCTGTTTCAATTTCAAAATATGATAATGAACTTTTTATATGTAACAGCGGTTCACACAAAGTTAGAACAATAAATCTTAACGACTATTCAGTAAACGATTTCAGAATTTTCGATGAGCCTGTTTATAAATATTTGCGCTCTTGCGGAAAAGAAATTGTAGTGCTTGAATCAGGCGTGTATGTATTATAAAGGAGAATTAAAATGAGCGAAGAATTTAATCCTGATTTAGTATCAGTTGTTGACGAAAACGGCGTTGAGCATGTTTTTGAAGAACTTGACAGAATTGAAACAGATACTGCAAAATATGTTGCACTTCTTCCCGTATATGATGAAGCAGAAGAAATTCTTGATGATGACGGAGAACTTATAATCCTTAAGGTTTGTGAAGAAGACGGCGAAACATATCTTGAACCGATTGAAGATGATAATGAATTCAATGAAATCGGTAATATCTTTGAAGAAAGACTTGCAGATTTGTTTTCTTTTGAAGACGAGGAATAATTTTAATTTTATTCAATAAAATATTATCACCCTGCGAAGCCCGACAACTACGGCAAATATTAACCCAACAAACTATAAACGGGAGCATTTACTCGTTGCGCCGGGAGCAGACCTCCCACTATAATAGTGGATGAAGGGAGCACAGAAGCGTTTACGGTACGCACCCACCTGCTGATATGCAGGTTATTATTCGCCTAGACCGACTTTGCGGGGCACTTAACAGATACTGCTGGTATCTGTTATTTTTTTGTTTAAATATTGAAAAAAGCACCAATAATTCACTAAAAGGAGTGAATTTATGAAAAAAACAGTACTTAGAATTGAAGCCTCAATATTAGTTGCATTAATATTTTGTTGCGCGCTTAATATAAATGCTTTTTCAGAACAGTGTGAAAGCATAAGAAATAAAATGCTCAGAATGCACGTTATTGCTAATTCGGATACCGAAGAAGATCAGGCATTGAAATTGAAGGTGAGAGATGCAGTTCTGCTTGCAGGTAATGAAATTTTTGATGGAAGCATAACAGCACAAGACGCAAAAGAAAAGATTGAACCGTACATTGAATTCCTTGAATCAGTTGCCCTTGAAACTATTAAAAATGAAGGTTTTGATTACGGTGTAAAAATAACGGTCGAAAAAGAATATTTTGAAACGCGTGCCTATGATAACAGCGTGACTTTACCTGCAGGGTATTACACCGCAGTAAAGGTAATAATAGGCGAGGGCGAAGGGCAGAATTGGTGGTGCGTTATGTTCCCGCCAATGTGCTTGCCTGCTGCGGACGCTGAATGCGAAATTTCCGATGTTCTTACAGAAGATGAAACAAAAATTGTGACCGAAACAGAAAAGTATAAATTCAAGTTTAAAATTGTTGAACTTTTAGAAGAAATATTTAATTAAAATTATTCTTTACAAATCGTATTTCTTTTTGGTAATATATATTTGTAGAAGTTTGGATTTAAAATTTCTATACAATATAATTCCAAGGAGTTGGAGATTATGCCACTTGTATTAGCACACAGAGGTGCCAATAAGGTTGCACCGCAAAACACTATTCCTGCTTTTAAGAAAGCACTTGAATTTAATGCTGACGGAATTGAAACCGATGTTCATTTGTCAAAAGACGGTGAGGTTGTTATTTGTCATAACTATACTGTTGACGAAACGTCAAACGGTAATGGATTTGTTGACGAAATGACTCTTGCTCAACTTCGCAAACTGGACTTCGGTTCTTATTTTAATAAGGATTTTTCAGGTGTTACTTTGCCCACTTTAAGCGAACTTTTAGATGTCGTTAAAGAGATGGCATTGATAAATATTGAAATCAAACCTCCAAGAACTGATAACGATTTGGTTAAAAAGGTTGTTGAAGAAATTCACAAATACGGAATTGTAGAAAACTCTATCGTTTCATGCTTTAACCCTGAATGTATCCGTCAGGTTAAAGAAATTGATAAAAATGTTAAAACTGCACTTCTTTATGAAGATGACGAGCTGGGTAATGAGATTATGACTTTTGGCGTGGCAAAATATTGTAAGCAGTTAAATGCAGATGCTGCACATCCTCACAGAAAGCTTATAACACATAAAGAGGTTGTTGAACTGCATAATTTAGGAATGGCAGTTAATCCGTGGACTGTTAATCTTGAAGAAGATATTATCAGACTTACTGAGTGGGGCTGTGATGCCTTAATTTCTGATGTACCTGATTTCTGCAGAAAAGTATTGGAGAATTTGAAATGAGTAAACCCAAATACAGCATTATTCCCAAACCTCAGAAATATGATGTTCTTGAGGGTACATATACCGTTACGCCTGATACGGCTGTGCTTTGTATTCCTGAGTTTATTAAAGCCGGAAGATACCTTTCTGACTTTTTAAAAACAAAAAAGGATGCAAAAAACGGTTCAATAAAGTTTAATAAAGATGTAAACATAAAGCCCGAAGGCTATAAGCTTAAAATCACTTCTGATGGCATTGTTGTGTCAGCATCTGATGAAAATGGTGCTTTTTACGGTGCAGTAACCCTTAAAATAATGATTATGCAGGCAAAAAGTGCTGACGGAGTCGCTGTTCTTAACGGTACTTTTATATCGGACTACCCGAAATTCGCATACCGTGGCGGAATGATGGATGAGTCACGTCACTTTTTCGGCGTTGACACAGTAAAGCGTGCTCTTGACAGTATGGCACTTTTAAAACTTAATAAGTTTCATTGGCATTTAAGCGATGACCAAGGCTACAGAATTGAAAGCGAAGTTTTTCCGCTACTTAATGAAATCAGCAGTAAAAGACAGTATGAACTTCTTGGTGGTTGTAACAACTTAGCATTTCCTGAACTTCAAAAGGGCGGCAATGAGTATTTTCATTACTACAAAAAAGACGAAATACGTGAAATTGTGGAATACGCCAAAAACTTGTGTATTGATATTATTCCTGAAATCGATCTACCGGGACATACCGTATCAATTCTTGCTGCGTACCCTGAGCTTTCTTGCTTAAAAGAAGAGTACGAGGTTTTCTGTGACAACGGAATTACAAAGGACGTTCTTTGTGCAGGGCAAGATACTACTTATGATTTTGTTGAAAAGTTATTGATTGAGGTTTGCGAATTATTCCCGTATAAGTATTTCCATATGGGCGGAGACGAGGCTTCAAAAGGTCATAAAATCTGGGAAGACAAGTGTCCTGTATGTCAGCAGAAAATGAAAGAATTAGGACTTGAAAAAGGTAAGGATTTACAGGTCTATTTCAACAACCGAGTAAATGAAATTCTTAAAAAACTTGGTAAAACGAGCATTGAATGGAATGACGGTATAGGTGATGGAACTGAAAAAGATATAGTAGGGCAGTATTGGATTTACCGCAGTCCTGCATGGGCAAAACGTGAAAACGATAAGAGAAAATTTATTGTTTCACCTTGTCCTACTTTATATTTTGATTTTTCATATTCCCACGTTCCGCTTAAAAAGGTTTATAACTACAATGTTGCAAAATCAGGTTTTGTTAATGAGAAAAATGTCCTCGGCGTTGAGTTTGAATCCTGGGCTGAGTGGATTGATAATGAAAGTGCATGGCAGTTTGCTGTTTACCCAAGAATTTTTGCGCTTTCAGAAGTTGCCTGGACAGAAGATAAATTCAAAAATTATAAAGATTTCTACAGACGTCTTGAGTTTTTCAAAGCATATATGCGTATGAAAGATATAAACTATTCAAGACTTGAGAAAAAGAAATTCGGTCTTAAAAACCGTTCTGCCTATCACTTGGGTGACCGAGGTAATGAATACAAGTATAATGAGAGTTTAAAGGCTAAAGCTTAGGAGAAAAACAAATGACATTAACACACTTATTATCATTTTTTGCAGGTATAGGCTTGTTCCTGTACGGTATCAGTGCAATGGGCGAGGGACTTGAATATGCTGCAGGCTCAAAAATGAAAAAGATTTTAGGTGCACTTACTAAAAACAGATTTCTTGCTGTTCTTATGGGTACGCTTGTAACTGCTCTTATTCAAAGTTCGTCAGCTACAACTGTTATGGTTGTCGGCTTTGTAAATGCAGGACTTATGAATCTTACTCAGGCTGTTGGCGTTATTATGGGTGCTAACATTGGTACAACGGTTACCAGCGTGCTTATTGCAATGGACTTGAGCATGATTGCACCTGTTGCATTATTTGTAGGCGTTTTTGTAATGCTTTTCGTAAAGAAAGACTTTGTAAAACACATTGCTCAGACTGTAGCCGGATTCGGTATGCTTTTTTGGGGTATGGATACAATGTCTGCGGCAATGGAGCCGTTAAGAGATTCTGAGTTTTTTGTTTATTTTATGACAAATTTCAGCAATCCACTTGTCGGGCTTCTTATCGGTCTTGTTCTTACTGCAGTGATTCAAAGTTCTTCTGCAAGTATTGGTATTTTGCAGGCTTTGGCTGTTCAGGGACTTATACCAATTGACTTTGCAGTTTACATTCTTTTGGGGCAGAATATCGGTACTTGTGTAACTGCACTTCTTTCATCTGCAGGATCAAAAACAAATTCTAAGAGAACTGCAGTAATGCACCTTTTGTTCAATGTGTTTGGCTCAGTTCTGTTCTTGCTTATTACTGCATTTACGCCATATACAGAGTGGCTTGGATTAATAAGCGACAATGTGTCAGTTCAGATTTCAGCTGCACATATCATTTTCAATGTTGTAAGCACAATCATCATGTTTCCATTTGCGAATGTGCTTATTAAGGCGGCTTGCATTCTTGTGCCTGATAAAGAGCCAGAAGACTCTAAACTTGAATTTAAATTCTACGATACTCATCTTCTCAGCACACCGCCGGTTGCAGTTGAGCAAATAGGTAAAGAAGTTGTAAGAATGGCGCATCTTGCCCGCGATAATTTCAACCGTGCAGCAACTGCACTCATAAACAATGATACGTCAAAATGTGAAAAGATAGAATCTGTTGAAGAAGTAATCAATTTCTTGAATCACGGAATCACAAGAAATCTTGTTAAAATTAATGCACTTGATTTGGACTATTCCGATGCTAAATATATAGGTCGTCTTTTTCATGTTGTAAACGATATTGAGCGTATTGGCGACCATGCTGTGAATTTGAGCGAAGCAACATCTGTTCGCAGTAATGAAAAACTTGCAATCTCTGAAGATGCAGTTGCAGAACTTGAAAATATGCGAAAGTGTGTTATTGACTTGCTCGACGCATCTATTCTTGCTTTCGAAAAACAAGAACTGACCATTGAAGAGGCAAAGCGGATTGAAACTCTTGAAACTGTATCTGATAATCTTAAAGAAAGATATCAGGATGCACATCTTATGCGACTTAACAAAGAGCATTGTGAAACCCGTGCAGGTATGATGTTCGTTAATACTCTTATTGATTTTGAACGTGTGGGCGACCATGCAAAGAATATTGCCTTTGCGGTTGGTAAAAAACCCGGTGAAAAAGTTTCAGTTGACGAAGAAATGGTAAAGACATTCTAATCTAATCAATTAAAAAAGCCGTGCTTTTCTAAAAAGCACGGCTTAATCTTT
>CAYXMF010000060.1:0-8959 GCA_964465845.1 uncultured Eubacteriales bacterium
TATACAAGACGGAGGTCTTTTTATGAAATACATAATCAACAGAGCAAATTTCAGACAGTTTGATATTGCTGAAATCGGTAAATTACCACCACGTGCATACTTTATTCCTTATTCCACAAAGAAAGCACTTGCAGAGCAGACTGTTCTCACTGAGCGTTACAATAGCCCTATGGTGCGTGTGCTTAACGGCGAATGGGATTTCAAATATTATGAAAAAGATATGCTCATTCCAAATGAGTTCTATACTGACCGCGTTCAGTTCGATAAGGTAACGGTGCCAAGCACATGGCAAAGAACAGGCTACCGTGAGCCTTGCTATCTTAATACCCGCTATGAGTTCGACCCTAAACTTTACCCTGAAATGCCACAGGATGTTCCTATGGGTATTTACAGAAAATTCATTGATATAAAAGACATTGATAAAACATACATTCTCACATTTATGGGTGTTATTTCATCACTTGATTTGTATGTAAACGGTGAATTTGTAGGTTACAGCGAGGGCGCTCATAACTCTGCTGAATTTGATATTTCAAAATACCTTGTAAAAGGCGAAAACGAAATTGTAGCATCTGTAAGCAAATGGTCAACAGGCACATACCTTGAATGTCAGGATATGTTCCGTGAAAACGGAATTTTCCGTGATGTTCTTCTTTATGAGCTTGAAAATACTTATCTTTACGATTTCGGCGTTGAAACCGTAAAAAATGGTGATAAATACGATTTAACAGTAACTTTTGATATAAAAGGCGACAAAGAGGGTGCATCAATTTCTGCTGAACTTCTTGACGGTAAGAAAGTCCTTGCAAAAGAAACTGCTGATGCCCGTGCAAAATCAAAGATTACATTCCCGAATCTCGATGTAGTTGAATGGAATGCAGAAGAACCATATACTTATGAAATCTTAATATCATTTGTCGATGCAAACGGCAAAAAGACTTATGTGAAGAACATTACAGGTTTTAAAACTGTTGAAATCAAGGGTAATGTGTTCTATTTCAACGGTATGCCTATTAAATTCAAGGGCGTAAATCACCACGATACAAATATGCACAACGGTTATGTGCTGACAGGTGAAGAAATCAAAGCGGAACTTGAACTTATGAAGAAATTCAACATAAATTCAATCCGTACTTCTCACTACCCACCTGATCCAACTCTTTTAACTCTTGCTGACTTAATGGGATTCTATATTGTTGATGAGGCTGATATTGAAACTCACGGTGCAGGTGATATTACCGTGCCTTATGACAATTGCCTTATCAGTGATGATCCTAAGTGGGCAAACAGATATGTTGACAGAGTAAGCCGTATGTATTGCCGTGACCGTAATCATCCAAGCATTACAATGTGGTCATTGGGTAACGAGGCATGGGGTTATTATTGTCAGGACAAATGTTATGATTACCTTAAAGAAACAGGCACAAAAATCCCTGTTCACTATGAAAGCGTTATTCATACAAAGCGTTTTGCTTATGATGTGATTTCCGAAATGTACCCAACACAAGAAAATGTTGCAAAATATGGCTCACAGACTGCTAAAGATAAGCGTTATCACGAAAAACCATATTTTATGTGCGAATATGTTCACGCTATGGGCGTAGGCCCCGGTGGCGTTGAAGAATATTGGGAAAGCATCTATGCTCACGATAATTTAATGGGCGGTTGCGTTTGGGAATGGGCTGACCACGCAGTTTATCACGATGAAAATGATAAGTATAAGTTCAAATATACATATGGCGGTGACCACGGTGAAGAAAAGCACGACAGTAACTTCTGCGTTGATGGTATGCTTTATCCCGATAAAACACCTCATACAGGTGCTTATGTAATTAAAGCAGTTTACAGACCTGTAAGAAGCAAGCACATCAGCGGAAAAGTGTTTGAATTTACAAATACTAACCGTTTCAAGAATTCAAAATATCTTAATGTGGTATGGACTCAGCTTGTTAACGGTGTTGAAGTTAAGAGCGGAAATCTCAATCTTGATATTGACCCGATGCAGACAAAAACTTATGAAATTGATTATAAGGAATTTGAAGCATTAGAAGACTGTCATATCAATATTGCATATTTTGAGGGTGACCACAGAGTAGCCCTCGAACAAACAGTTCTCAATGATAAAGCAAGATTTGTAAAATCAACCGTAAGTGCAGGCAAAGTGTCAACATCTGTTAGCGGAGATATTCTCACCGTTGAATTTGACGGCGGTAAAGTTATGTTCAACCAGAAAACAGGTGAAATGACAAATTATATCAAGAACGGCTATGAATACTTGAATATTAACCCTGCTGACAGTAAAAAAGGCTTTGTTCCGAATCTTGTAAGAGCATCACTTGACAATGACGCTTATTGCACAAAAGAGCCTTGGGAAAAAATCAAACTTCACGATGCTTCAACAGTATGCAAATCCTTTGAGTATGCCGATAAGTCCGTTTATGTTAATATCGGCGTGTCATACGTTGTTAAAAGCGGATTTAAAACACATTTCCGTGTTAATGTAATCTACACCATTTTTGGTGACGGACTTGTAAATGTTGAGTGTCAGCTCACAAAGGGTATGTTTGGTTGCGATGAACTTCAGCGTTTCGGTGTTTCGGTTGAATTGCCGTCAACATTCAAAAATGTTGAATTCTACGGCAGAGGTTCTGACGAGAAAATGGAGAATATCTGTGACCTTAAAGACCACGCATATATCGGAATCTGGAAAACAACTGTTGAAGATATGCATGAGCCATATGTTATGCCACAGGACAACGGCAACTGCGGTGGCACAAAGTATCTTAAACTTTCAGACGAATGTGGCAATGCATTCACAGTTTACGGTGAGCCGAAATTCAGTTTCTCAGTTCATAACTATATACAGAAAGCACTTGATAAAGCAAAGCATCAGGAAGAACTTGAGTACGCCGATACAACTTATCTGTGTATTGACGGCTTTATGCGTGGCACAGGCACAAACACTTGCGGACCTGATACACTTGAAAAATATAAGGTTAAGTCAGATAAACCAATCGCATTTAAATTTGCATTTAAAGGTGAATAAATATGTTGGAATATAAATGGATTGATTCAGGAATCATAGACGATTCCTTCCGTAATTTACGAATTGAAATTTTTGTTAAAGAACAGGGTGTCCCTGAGGAAAACGAGTTCGATGAATACGATTTGCAGGTACCTCATCTTGTAATCTTTTCAGACGGAGAAGCAGTAGCAACAGGCAGAATAATCCCTTACGGTGAAAATACCGTTAAAATCGGCAGAATTGCCGTTAAAAAAGACAAAAGGGGATTAGGTCTCGGCGAAAAAATCGTACTTGAACTTCTGCGCAAAGCAAAAGAAGACGGTGCAAAAACCGTAAGAGTAGGCGCTCAGACTCACGCAGTCGGATTTTACGAAAAGTGCGGATTTTCTCTTGTCGGCACACCTGAATACCTTGAAGAAAATATTCCCCATTACGATATGACTTTGGATTTTTAAGGTGCTTTTATGAAACTGTTTTATAATGTTACTCCATCAGAATTAAAACTAAAAAAAGCATATTGGAAAGGCTTTGAAAATCTTTGGGAGCAAACTTCTTTACCTCTTGGTAACGGCAGTATTGGTATGGGCATAATGGGTGAGACTTCAAAAGATAAAATTGTTCTCAACCATAAAACCCTCTGGGCAGGTGGCCCGTCACCAAAACGTCCCGATTATTGCGGTGGTAATATAACAACACCTGATAAAGATGGCAAATTGCCAAGCGATTATCATAAAGAAATTCTTACTGCTTTTAAAAACGGCGACGATAAAAAAGCCCACGAACTTTGCGAAAAACTTGTGGGCATAAGTGACGGCTATGGCGGTTATCGTTGTTGGGGTGAATTGCAATTTGATTTCGGCAAAATCCGTAAAGAGAAAAACTACCGCAGAGAACTCAATATGCAAGATGCTGTCTGTACTGTTTCTTATGATGCAACGCTTGGATTTTCTCAAAAAATTCACGATGAGCGTGTGGCATTTGTTTCTCATCCTGATAATTGCGGAGTAGTAAAAATTACAAGAACAGGCACATCGCTTAATACCACAATTTCACTTGTCTCTGCACACGGCAACGTTGAATACAAAGACAATTCAATTATACATAGCGGTAAGCTTGATGATAATGATTTGCAGTTCTGTCTTGTAGCAAAAGTCCTTACAGACGGCACCGCAACCAATAGTTGCAAAGGTATTTCCATTAAAAATGCTACTGAAATTATAGTAATTTTCTCAGCAGATACCGATTATATGGATTGCTACCCCGAATACAGAACAGGTGAGGGCACAGAAAGCATTTTTGCCCGCATCAGTGAAACTGTGTCAAAAGCAACTAAAAAAGGCTTTGAGGGGCTTTTAAAGGCTCATATGAACGATTTTAACGAGTTGTTCAATCGTGTATCTTTAAATCTTGAAAGCAATACAGAAAAATCTGCAGATGCTCTCCTTTACGGCTATTCTGACAACTCACAAAACCGCAGAAGAGCAATTGAACTTTTATATGATTACGGCAGATATATGCTGATTTCATCAAGCCGAGAAAACGACATTTTGCCGTCAAATCTTCAGGGTATATGGAACGTTTCAAACTCACCTATGTGGCAGAGTGATTTCCATACAAATGTTAATCTTCAAATGAATTACTGGCCTGTGTTCAACGGCAATCTTGCAGAATGTTCAAAGCCGTTAATCCGTTATATAAAATCAATGGTTGAGCCGGGACGTGTTACGGCAAAATACTATACGGGTATCAAGAGTAAAGACGGCGAGCAAAACGGATTTTTATTCCATACTCAGTGCACACCATATGGTTGGACTTGTCCCGGATGGGAATTCAACTGGGGTTGGTCGCCGGCGGCAATGCCTTGGATTTTGCATAACTGCTATGAACATTATGAATATACTCTCGACAAAGAAACTCTTGCTAATGATATTTACCCAACGCTTAAAGAGTGTGCCGAGTATTTTTCAAAATTGCTTGTTGAGCATAACGGCAGACTTGTAACATACCCTTGTTTCTCACCTGAACACGGTCCAAGAACAATGGGCAATACTTACGAACAAGCACTTATCTGGCAGCTTTATGACGATGCAAGTAAGAGTGCTGCTGCATTAGGTGTTGATGACGATTTAATAGCAAAGTGGCAAGATATTCAAAGTAAACTTAAAGTTTATGAAATAGGCGATGACGGTCAGATTAAAGAGTGGTATCACGAAACAAAGCTCGGCGAAATCGGTCAGCGTCATCACCGCCATATGTCACACCTTTTAGGCTTGTACCCATGTAATGTAATGAATAAGTATGATAATCCTGAACTTGTTGATGCTTCAATTATCTCAATGAATCACCGTACTGATAAAAGCACAGGTTGGTCAATGGGACAAAAAATTAATACTTGGGCAAGAGTGGGCGACGGTGACAGGGTACTTAAAATTATTGGTGACTTGTTCAAAAACGGAATTTACCCCAACTTTTTTGATTATCATCCGCCATTCCAGATTGACGGCAATTTTGGTTTCACATCGGGCGTTAATGAAATGCTTATGCAAAGTAATTGCGGATTTATCGAACTTCTTCCTGCACTCCCTACAGAGTGGGAAAAGGGTAGCATAAACGGACTTGTTGCCCGCGGTAATTTTACTGTTGATATCGAGTGGAATAACGGCAAACTTGCAACGGCAAAAATTACTTCAAACGCAGGCGGAGTTTGCAAAGTGTATTATGCACAGTCAGAATTCACCGTTGACGGCATCTGTGAGAGTGAAAATCACTTTACAGAATTTTACACCGAAAAGGGAAAATCTTATATACTGAACATAAAATAACAATAATAAAACTATCTGTATTTAAAATTTGCAGATAGTTTTATTTTTTTAAAACCAAATTGTTTTCTCAATTGTCATAATAGTAGAAAGGAGAAAAATGCGTAAAACCAACGGTTGCAACCCAAAGTTTACAAAAAATTTTATAGTTGACAAGCAAAGTTTCTGTTGCAACTGAGTAAAATTTATTATTATGTGAATGTAGCCAAAACGAAAGGGCACACAAAATCAAAAACAATAAAATGACATATATCAAGGAGAAACAATTATGAAAATCACAAATACAATCAACTTCGGAATTCAAAGAAAAATCGTTGCGAATATGACAACTGAAAGTTGGGAAACAATTCCTCACGTAACATATAATTATGAGCCTGATGTTACTGATTTTATGAAAGAGTATAAGAAACTTAACTTCAATCGTAAGGGCGCCGATAAAATCACAGTAAACACTCTTATGCTTAAAGTTATTGCAGAGGGACTTAAAGCAGCACCAATTATGAATTCGCACATTGAATATAACAGAAAGCTTGTTCGTGGTGAAATTAAAACTTTTGAAGACATCAATATTTCAATGCCTATGATTATGCCAAACGGCGAAATGATGACAATCAATCTTCATAACTTTGAAAATAAAAATCTTGATGAAATGACAGACTATATTAATGATGTTCAGCGTCGTTTTGAAAAAACAGATTTGACAGAAGCTATGTTTGAGGTGTCCCTTGATAATACTTTGACCGCACTTAAAAAGGGAAAAATCAAGCAGGCAATTTACAGACTTATTGGCTCAAAAACAGGTAAGTATAAGGTTAAAACTTTAAGCGGAAAAGCAAAGAAAGAGTATGAGAGTATTCCTGAAACTGACAGAATTACAAAGCGTGATATTGAGCAGGGGACAGTCACAATTTCAAATATCGGCTCACTTTATCGAGGACAGCGTGGTAATGTTGGAATTCTTGAAATCATTCCGCCACAGGTTTGTGCGTTCGGCGTAGGTGCAGTTCAGGACAGACCTGTAGTAGTAACTGATGAAAACGGCAATAAGAGTATTGAAATCCGTCAGGTGCTTCCAATCTGTATGGCATTTGACCACCGTGCTCTTGACTTTGGCGAGGCTGTTCCATTTATGAAACGCCTTGACAATATCTTCGCAAACCCTGAACAAATCCACGCTTGGAAAGGCGAAGAAAAGAATCGCAAATACCACGAATTCACAATCACCGCAGTGTAATCTATTTTGCTCCCTATGACGAGGGAGATGGCACGGCGTGGAGCCGTGACGGAGGGAGAAAAATAACAAAAGCCGACTCAATCGAGTCGGCTTTAATGCTATTTTTAATTATTTATTCTTTTTAGCAGCTTTCTTAGCAGCCTTTTCTGCCTTTAACTGAGCAGCGTAAGCTTCTTGTTCTTCTTTTTCGCGAAGTGCCTTTGCTTCTGCTTCAGCCATAGCCATTTCGTAACGAGCTTTTGATTCTTCATACATTTCAGCAATCTCATCAAAATGCTTGTAGTTTTCCTCTTGTTTAACAAGCTTTTCAGCGTCAAGATAAGGCTTTGCAGCACGTGCAAAATATGCGTGTCTGTCCATTTCAGCCTTTGAAGCCTTGTGAATTTCTTTCTTCTTTGCTTCGTAAGCTTTGATATCAGCTTTAATTGATTTTACATTGCCGTCTTTTGATTTCTTTGCAAGGTAAAGTTCTTTAAGCTTTGCATCGCATTCGTCTTCAGCATCAAAAAGTTTTTCAAGCTCTGCAAAGTCAGGCTGAACAAGATCTTCATTTGCAAAGTATTTATTAAGTGTCTTGCAAGCAGATTTTTTGTTTCTTGCAATTTCAATAGCAAACTTGCGGATCTCTTTTTCTTCTGCTGTTTCTTTAGGCATAGCCTTTGCATTAGCCATTTCAGCATTAATTTCGTCAAGATTCATAAGCTTAAGACCTTGAAGTCCTGCACTGTAGATTTCCTGCTGAACATTGAGCTGATATTTGAATACATCAGTACCGAATTTATCAAGTTCGTCGCAAACAAACTTTGAAATCTCAATTTCTTCATCAAGTTCAATAGCCTCACGGCGTTCTTTTCTGTTCTTGATTTTCTTGTAGTCTTTTTTGCTTGCACCGAAAGGCTTTTTGTCAGCCATTTCTCTTGCGTTACGAATAATATCAATGCCTTCAACAAGCTGTGCGTCATTTGTAATGCCGTTACCGTAGTCCTCAAAGAGTGCGCGAACTTTAAGTACACGAACAACTGATTTCTGCTTTCTTTCATTGAAGTCATACCAGAAATACGGAACAACGTTCATAAAAGCACCAACAGCAGCAACAATTATAAGAACTCTGATAAGACTCATAAGAATGTCAGGGTCGTAGAGTGCAGAGTTAGGATTAGAATAGTTGTCCTGACCGTTAGCTAACTGGTCTGCCAGAAGGCTACCGACTGTTGTACCTTTTTCCGGGTCAAGAACACGGCTAAGGATTTCAGGATTTGATGTTACAATCTTTGCATTCTCTTCGGTTATACCGTTCTTTTTATAAATATAAGGAAGAACAGAAGATGTTGCAAGTGCTAAAACTGTACCGATTGTATTAATAGCAGAGAACATACCGTCAATTCTTTCACCTGTCTTATACTGCTGATAATCACGGATATCTGCCTGGATTGATGGATTGAGAATGTGGGCGAATGAACCCATAAGAGCATTAAGCCACAAGCAAGACATAATAAGGAGAATAGTTACATTGTATGTAATCTCATCTGTAAAGAGCAACATCATAAGTATGAATACAATGTTGAATAGATTTGTAACAACAAGAACTGACTTTTTGCCCCATTTACGAATGCAGAATGGTGCTGCAAGCATTCCCCAAAGAGATGCATTGCCATATAAAGTCTGAATAAGACCAAATGTGGCACCTGAACAAGCTCCGCCGTAGTTGTAAAGCCAGTTCATAATATTTGCGTATGCAGTTTCAAGGAAGCCTATCCAAGAGGCGAGTGAAATAATCCAGAAATACTTGTTCTTTGCAACTGCACGAAGAGCATCAGTAAATTTAATCTGAACAACGTGCGTTCTTGCCTGAACGATTTTTTCTTCTGTGTATTTATAAAC
>CAYXMF010000061.1:0-2850 GCA_964465845.1 uncultured Eubacteriales bacterium
TAAAGAAAAAGACCGTGACCTTATTGCTTGGTATAACCGTGAAATCGGGCGTTATGATGCAATTACAATTCATATGAATACAGAGGTTAAAGATGTTGCATCTCTCGGTGCTGATGAAGTTATCGTAGCAACAGGCGCCGTTGCAAATAAGATTCCTGTTAAGGGTGCAGATAAGGCTATTGAAGCTATCGACTTCCTTTTAGGTAATAAAACAGTAGGCGAAAATGTAGTAGTTGTAGGCGGTGGCCTTACAGGTTGTGAAATCGCTTATGAACTTTATCTTCAGGGCAAGAAGCCTGTAATAGTAGAAATGCAGGATGACCTTGTTACTACTCCCGGTGTTGCACTTGCAAACACAAGTTATCTTCGTGATTTCTTCAAGACAAACAAAGTTCCTGTTTACCTTGAAACAAAAACAACAGAAATTACAGATACAAGCGTAACTGTTATGACTAAAGACGGTAAAACAGAAACAATCCCTGCTGACAGCGTTGTTCTTTCAGTTGGTTATAAGCCTGCTCCATTGGTTGAGAAGGCTAAGCACGTTCACGTTATCGGCGATGCAAGCAAAGTTGGCAACCTTCGTACAGTTATCTGGGGCGCTTGGGACGTTGCAATGAAATTATAATTAACAAATATAAAAATGGCTCAGTTTAAAAAATGCTGAGCCGTTTTTGTTTTTCTCAATTCACCTGTAATTCAGTTATCACATATATTGAATTGGAGGTGAAATATATGCTTAGTTGTAAAAATAATTGTACAGGCATTGCTGTTGTAGCAAGTATAATTATAGGAATAATCACAGCATTTTTCCGTATAACTGCTGTTATAACAGTTTCGTCTGCATTTTTGTGGATTGTTTTTGGTGTAGCAATTGTTTATCTTGCACTGACGTTAGCGGCAACAGCTGTTGCAGACGACAACAGATTGGGTAATTGTGTCTATACTACACTTTCAACTTTATTGATAAGTATTCTCGGAACAATACTTTTATCAGTGGTTCTTTTAGCAATAACATTTGCTGCTACAAGTGTTGTAGGTGCGGTATTAACAGGATTGTTACTATTTTTCTTCTCTCTTATGGTTTCAAGTGTGGCTTGCCTTGCAAAATGCTTCGCAAGATGTAACTAAAACTCACGGAGGCGGCTCAGACTTAATTCTGAGCCGTTTTTGTTGTATTAACAAGAAAAATATTGTATAATATTGAAAAATTCTCTGGAGGTGCTTTATGAAAGTAATAATCAGTTGTTTAAATTCAAAATATGTTCACGCTTCATTAGCACCTTGGTGTCTTTTGTCAGGCGTTAAGACTTTCGGAAAGAATGATTATGACATCAAAATTTTTGAAAGCACCATAAACGCTAATCTTCACGATTTCGCACAGAAAATTATCAGCGAAAACCCCCAGGTGATTTCTTTTTCCTGTTATATATGGAACATCACTCAAACACTTGAAATCTGCAAAGAAATCAAAGAAAATCTTGATTGTAAAATTGTTCTCGGCGGTCCTGAGGTAGCATACAGGTCAAAAGATATTTTAGAAAAATATGATTATATAGATTTTGTGCTTGCAGGTGAGGGGGAGTGGAGCTTTCCACTTTTTCTCGATAATATAAATGAAAATTTAGCAAGCGTTGACGGGCTTACATACAGACAAAACAGCGAAATTATAATAAATCCCGAAAAGGAATATACAGATACTCCGCCGTCGCCTTATTCAGCGGAATTTTATGAGAATTTAAAAGGCAGAATTGCCTATATTGAAACAAGTCGAGGCTGTCCCTACCGTTGCGCATTCTGTCTTTCGGGCAGATGTTCAAAATTACGCTTTTTCGATTTGGAACAAGTGAAAAAAGATGTAATCAACTTAGCAAACAGCGGTACGCAAACTCTTAAATTTGTTGACAGAACATTCAATGCTAATTCAAAAAGAGCCAATGAAATTTTACTTTTTATAAAAGAAAATTACGGGGCAAAAATTCCCGAAAGCGTATGTTTTCATTTTGAAATAGCAGGTGATATTCTCACCGAGGAAACACTTGAAATCTTGTCGCAGATGCCAAAGGGTGCAGTTCAGCTTGAAATAGGTATGCAGTCCTTTAATGAAGAAACACTTAAGACAATTAATCGAAAAACTAATACAGAAAAACTTATTAAGAACATTGAACGATTACTCCAAATGGGTAATATGCACATTCATATTGACCTTATTGCAGGTCTTACGGGTGAAGATTTAGAGAGTTTCAAAAATAGTTTTAATACTGGTTATTCACTTAAAGCGCATATGCTTCAAATGGGATTTTTAAAACTGCTTTATGGTGCTGATATGCGCGAAAACCCTGATGATTTTCCTTGCGAATATAGTAAAGAGCCACCTTATGAAGTTGTTTCTACTCCTTGGATTTCAGACGATGAAATGAAAATGTTGAAAAAGTGCGAAGATGCAGTTGATCGTCTTTATAACAGTGGCAGATTCCTTTTTACTCTCGATTACTTAATCGACGAAATCGGTATTTCACCTTTTGATTTGTTCAATGATTTTGGAAACTGTGTAGACGGTACAAATATGCGACTTTCTGACTACGCAGTTAAAGTTTATAAATACTTTAAAAATCAATGCGATGAGCAGATTTTACGTGAAAAAATCCTCTGTGATTTGCTTTCTTGCTCATCTTCGGTGCAGATTCCTGAAATCTTCAAAATCCGTGACCCACTATACAAAAAGGTTAAAAAATATTTTATTGAAAATGTTGATAAAAATATTAAAATCGCAATCCTTTACAGTACACAACAGGTATATACAGTAAATCAAAATACCGAAAAGGATTTTCACGGCAGATATAAAGGTGA
>CAYXMF010000061.1:2950-8867 GCA_964465845.1 uncultured Eubacteriales bacterium
GGAGATGTAAAAATGAGCGATAATCGTGCAATGCAGTATGCTGAAAGACTTTCAAAAATGATTCAGATTGAAACAATTTCAGTTAGAGGACAGAAAGATATTTCAAAATTTTTAAAGCTTCACGAGCTTATGAAAGAAGAGTTCTCCGCACTTTTCAGTGTAGTTGAATGTGAAGTAATAAATGGTTCACTTTTACTTAAATGGAAAGGAACAGACAGTAACCTTGAACCCGTGCTTTTAATGAATCACCATGACGTTGTTGAAGCAAGCGGTGAGTGGAAATACCCTGCGTTCTCAGGTGCAATTGCTGAAGACAGAGTATGGGGCAGAGGAACTCTTGATACAAAGGGTGGACTTTGCACAATGCTTACAGCGGCTGACGAGTTGGCTCGTGAGGGATTTACTCCACGCCGTGATACATATTTTGTATCAACTTGTACAGAAGAAACAGGTGGCGAGGGCGGTAATGCGATCTCAAATCTTCTTAAAGAACGTGGAATCCACTTTTATATGGTGCTTGACGAGGGCGGTATGATTCTTTATGACCCAATCGGCGGTGCAGATGGCACATTCGCTATGATTGGCGTTGGCGAAAAAGGCTATATTGACCTTAAGTTCACAGCAAAGTCAAACGGCGGTCACGCTTCAGCACCGGGCAAAAATACTCCTATTGCAAGACTTGCACAGTTCATTTGTGAAGCAGAAAAAGCACAGATTTTTGATATTGAGATGTCAGATACAGTTAAAGAAATGCTTTCGCGCTTTGCACCAACAATGAAAGGTGTAATGAAAACCGCTTGCGGTAATGTTAAGGCATTCAAGCCTGTACTTGAAAAAGTTATGCCAATGATTTCACCATCTGCAGCAGCGCTTCTCCGTACAACTCTTGCCTTTACACAGAGTAAGGGTTCTGATGGCTCAAATGTTATTCCGCAAGAGGCTTGGGTTGTTGGTAATATGAGATATTCTCATCATCAGGGCAGAGATGCAAGCGTAAATGCAATTACAGAGCTTGCAAAGAAATATGATATTGAAACAATCGTGCTTGATGACGGCGGAGAGTCAAAAATCACTGATTTCAACGGTGAGCAGTTCAAATTCATTGAAAATGCAGTTAATACCGTGTTCCCACAGTATAAGCCTGTTCCATATATTATGAACGGTGCAAGTGACAGCAGATATTTCAACAGAGTTTGTGATAATTGCTTACGATTTGTTCCTTTCAACATTGATAATCAGCAGTATGGTAGCGTTCACGGAATTGACGAAAACGTGTTTATCAAGTGCTTACCTGAAGCAGTTGATTTCTACAGATATGTAATTAAAGAGGTATAATATGGAAGAAAAAACCGAAAATAAAGGACTTGGCATAAGTGCCAAATCCTTTATAGGTGCAATAGTCATTATATTTGCACTAATGTGCCTGACTTATGCTATTACTTTTGTTGTTCCCGGTGGCGAATATGCAAGAGTTATTGATGCTGACGGCGTCCAGACAATATTGACTGACAGTTTTCAGTACGTTGAGGGCGGTTTGCCGTTCTGGAAATGGATACTTTCACCATTCCTTGTGTTAGCTGCAGACGGCGGCGGTGCAATTATCGCCGTAATTGCATTCTTGCTTGTAATCGGCGGAGTTTTCACAGCCCTTGATAAAAGCGGACTTATGCACTATATGCTTAAAAAGATTGTTCATAAGTTCGGCAATAAAAGATATACTCTTTTGTCCCTTATAGTTTTGTTCTTTATGGCGATGGGTAGTTTTATCGGTTCCTTTGAAGAATGTGTGCCGTTAGTTCCTATCGTTGTGGGACTTTGCGTAGCACTTGGTTGGGACGAACTTACAGGACTTGGTGTTTCAATTCTTGCAGCAGGTTGCGGATTTGCAGCAGGTGTGTGTAATCCTTTTACAGTAGGTGTTGCACAAGAATTAGCAGGACTTCCAATGTTCTCAGGTATTTGGTTAAGACTTGTTTCATTCGTATTGATTTATGGGGTTTTGCTTTTCTTCTTGAAACGTCACGCAAAAAAGGTAGAAAAACCTATAAATAACCTTGGTGCACAGTCTGACTTTGTTGATGACAAAAAAATGAACAAAGCACTTTTGCTTTTCGTAGGAATTCTGGGTATAGGAATTTTAGTTGTTTTAAGTTCTGTAATTTTAACATTTTTACAGGACTACACAATGATTATTGTAGCACTTATGTTCCTTGTTGCAGGTATTTCATCAATCGTGGCAACAGGTATGAACGCGAAAGATTTAGGTAAGAATTTCTTAAGCGGAATCGTTACAATTATTCCTGCTGTGTTTATGATTTTAATGGCAAGTTCAATTAAATATACACTTACAGAGGGCAAGATTCTTGATACAATTCTTCATTCAGCGGTAGGTGTTGCAAATGAATTGCCAAAAGAGGCAGTAATCTTATTTGTGTATTTAATCGTGCTTGTAATGAATTTCTTTATAAGCTCAGGTTCAGCAAAAGCATTTTTGCTTATGCCGTTGATTGTACCGATTTGTCAGGTATTTGAAATTCCGTCACAGTTGTCAGTTATGGCATTCGCATTCGGCGACGGATTTTCAAATGTACTTTACCCTACAAATCCTGTGCTTCTTATAAGCTTAGGACTCGCAGGCGTAAGTTACACAAAATGGTTTAAGTGGTCGGGTAAAATTCAACTTGCAATCCTTGTAGTTACTTCTTGCTTACTCCTTTTCGGATTAGCAATAGGTTATCATTAAAAACAATAAAAACGGCAGTTCAAACGAACTGCCGTTTTGCTTTAATTTTACGCATTTTTATCAAGTATAGGTGTATCAACAAATTCAATTTCAGGCTCGCCTTTGATTCCGTCACTTTCAAATACTACAATTTCATTTTCGCCTACTTTTAAAAGCGATGCAGGAAGATAAAGTGTAACCTGTGGACCTACTTCCCAATATCTGCCAAGGTTAAATCCGTTAATTGTAACAAAGCCTTTTGTAAAGTTATTAAGCTTTACAAATGTATCATTTGTTTCGTCAACAGTAAATGTACCTTTATAGAATGCCGCCTTTTCAACGGGATTTTCATCAGAATAAACTACCTTGTCAAGATTGTCCATTTCAAGACAATAAACGTCCCAGTTAAAATGAATTATGCTACCAAGCAAGCATCTGCCCGCAATACCTTTTTTGCGCATCATTTTTGGACCAAAGTTTGCTCTGCCCATATTTTCACAAAGGATTGTAAGCCTGTCCCCCTTTTGAGCGTTGATTTTAAGCTCTAATTTTTCGTCATTTACATAAATAATGCCCACAAGGTCACGGTTTATGTAGATTTGAGCACGATCACCAAGGCTTTCAAATGAAAGAGTTGTGTTGATATAATCACGATTGAGAATTGTCGTGTATGCTGTGTAACCGTAACCTTGTCCGTTCTTTTCCATGCAAAGCGGAACATCATTGTGTTTCTTTTCTGCAAGATTGTCAAGATTGTCAAAAAGTCCTGCGATTTTGTCGAGTTTCACTTTGCCGTATGCCTTCTTCTCGCGATTTGCGGGAATTTCAGGTAGTTCACCATCAACATATTTTTTAATCACATTACGGACTGCGTGATATTTAGGTGTTACGTCACCGCATTCTGTAAGAATTGCATCATAGTCATAGCTTGTAACATCAGGAGAAAATTTCTCATAATGATTGGCACCGCTTGTAAATCCAAAGTTCGTACCACCGATGAACATATACATATTAAGACTGCCACGATTAAGCATATCGTCAACAACCTTAGCGTAATCTTCGGCAGATGTTGTGTGATGACGGTCTTCACCCCAACCGTCAAACCAGCCGTTCCACATTTCCATACACATTTTCGGTGCATCAGGGAATAACTCGTCGTGAGCCTTGAAATTCTCTTCAACTCGGCTACCAAAATTAAGTGTTGAGAAACAACCCTCAATGCTGCCGTCAAGAAGATTTTCTTTTGATGTTCCGTCGGAAGTGAAAAGGGGAACGTCAATTCCTCGTCTTATGTAACCGTCACGAAGATATGCAAGGTATTCTTTGTCGTCACCGTAGTAACCGTATTCGTTTTCGCACTGCATCATAATTACAGGTCCGCCGTTGGTGCAAAGAAGGGGACGAACTTCATCAAAAAGCTTGTCAAGGTACTTGTCAAAACGCTCAATATACACCTTGTTGGAACAACGGATTTCCATATTTTCATCAGCCTGAATCCACCAAGGAAGTCCGCCGAATTCCCATTCTGAACAGATATACGGACCGGGGCGTACAATAGCCATAAGTCCTTCTTCCTGAGCAATCTTTAAAAATTCAGCAATATCAAGATTGTTCTCGAAATCATAAATATCAGGCTTTTTTTCGTGCATATTCCAGGCACAGTATGTTTCAACACAGTTGCAACCTATTGCACGAAGCTTCTTGAATATATCACGCCAGGTGTCAGGCATATTTCTGAAATAATGCACAGCGCCTGAAATGATTTTTATAGGTTCTCCGTCTTTAATAAACTGATTTCCCTTTACCTCAAATGTCATTGTGAAGTCCTCCTAAACTTTGCGTACCTAACTATATAGAATGATAACATCATTTTTAAATAATTACAATTATAATTATAATAAAAAGTTTACTTTGTTAAATTAACTTACAAAATTCATCATATTTCAGCTGAAAAATAAAAGGAAATGTTGTATAATAATATTGTTAAATTTTTGTCAGACTTTTTCTGACCTGGAGGTAAATTATTATGGCAAATCGTTTTGTACTTAACGAAACATCTTATCACGGCAAAGGTGCTATCAGTGCTATTGCTGATGAAATCAAGGCAAGAGGCTTTAAAAAGGCTTTCGTTTGCTCTGACCCTGACCTTATCAAGTTCGGTGTTACAAAAAAGGTGACAGACATTCTTGACGGTGCAGAAATCCCTTACGAAATCTATTCAAATATTAAGCCAAACCCAACAATCGAAAACGTTCAGACAGGCGTTGAGGCTTATAAAAATGCCGGTACAGATTGTATCGTAGCAATCGGCGGCGGTTCTTCAATGGACACAGCAAAGGCTATCGGTATTATTATCACAAACCCTGAATTTGCTGATGTTCGCTCACTTGAGGGCGTTGCGCCTACAAAGAATCCTTGCGTTCCGATTATTGCAGTTCCAACAACAGCGGGTACAGCAGCTGAGGTTACAATCAACTATGTTATCACAGACGTTGAAAAAGACAGAAAAATGGTATGCGTTGACGTTCACGACATTCCTGTAGTAGCAGTTGTTGATCCTGATATGATGGCTACAATGCCTAAAGGACTTACAGCAGCAACAGGTATGGACGCTCTTACTCACGCAATTGAGGGCTACATCACAAAAGGCGCTTGGGAACTTTCAGATATGTTCCATATCAAAGCTATTGAAATTATTGCAAAATCACTTCGCGGTGCAGTAGATAACACAGATGAAGGCAGAGAGGGTATGGCTCTCGGTCAGTATATCGCGGGTATGGGATTCAGTAACGTAGGTCTCGGTATTGTTCACTCAATGGCACACCCACTCGGTGCTCTTTATGACACACCTCACGGCGTTGCAAATGCAATTATTCTTCCAACAGTTATGGAATATAACGCTCCTGCAACAGGTGAAAAGTACAGAGATATCGCAAAGGCAATGGGCGTTGAAGGCGTTGACGCTATGAGCCTTGAAGATGCAAGAAAAGCTGCAATCGATGCAGTTAAACAGCTTTCAATTGATGTTGGTATTCCTGCTGACCTTAAAGAAATCGTTAAGGCAGAAGATGTTGACTTCCTTTCACAGTCAGCATTTGACGATGCTTGCCGTCCCGGTAACCCAAGAGATACAAGCGTTGCAGAAATCAAAGAACTTTATCTTTCACTTATGTAATTTGATATAAAAATTAAAGG
>CAYXMF010000062.1:0-8847 GCA_964465845.1 uncultured Eubacteriales bacterium
TTTTTATCATAATCGTTAATGCAGAAGTTGTGGTCGTAGCCGTTGCCTGCCTTTAACTGTTCGTCGTCAATACCTATATCTTTGCCGATTGTTTTAGGCTCTCTGAAGTCAAACGGAGTGTTTGTAACATCGCGAAGCTCACCTGAGGGAATAAGTGCCTCATTCATAGGTGTGAACGCATCAGCATTAATATAAAGTGTGTGGTCAAGAATGTCACCGTTCTGGTAACCTTTAAGATTGAAATAAGCGTGGTTTGTAAGGTTAAATGCAGTTTTCTTGTCAGATACCGCATTGTAATCAATAATAATCTCGTTTTTATCAGTAAGTGTGTATTTAACAGTTACTTTCTTGTTACCGGGGAACCCCTCAGTACCGTCTGCACTGAAATATGAGAATTCAACAGCATCGCTGTCAACAATAATTGCGTTCCATACAGCAGTTGAAAACTCACCGTTGCTGTGAAGTGTTACGTCACCGTGAGTAGTTGTAACGGGAACCTTTACTCCGTCAATTGTAAGACCGCCTGCAGAAATTCTGTTGGCAACAGGACCAACTATCATACCCTGATAATCGTGACGGTTTTCAAAACCTTCCATATCGTCAAAGCCGAGTAATAAATCGATTTCATTTTCGTCTTTGTCCTTTACAAGAATGCTTTGTAGTGTTGCGCCGTATGTAATAAGGTTAATCTTCATATTGTTGTTGTTTTCAATAAGAAAAGAGTCAACCTGTTTGCCGTCTTTAGTAACGCCGAAAACGGATTTTGTGATACTCATAAAAACACCGCCTGAATCAAAAAAATATATACGAATTTATTATATTACTTTAATGCGATAAAGTCAACAATAATAAATGCAAAAATCGTAATTCGTAATTCGAAATTTTTTATAATTAGCGTCGCAGATCCTATATTTTGCGCTTTGCACTTTATATTTTACACTTATCTTGTGATTGCAAATCACGACAAAATGTGCTATACTTATTCTCCCTAACTAATTTCGAGAAAGGAGAGCTGTTATGTTCAAGGTAAATCCCAAGGTTTATTCTTCAATGTTTTCGTTGCCGACTGAAATCGTTGACAAGGGAATAAAATTTGCTACGGGTGAACAAATCAAAGTTATTATCTGTATTTTCAGAAGCCCTGAAATTACAGTTGATGAGCTTATGAAAAAAACAAATCTCTCCAAAAATGAAATTAATGAGTGTATCGAGTATTGGGTTGATGCAGGTATATTGGAAACTGAAAAGGTGCAGAAATCAGTTGAAACCGAAAAACAGATTGCGCCGCCCGAAAAGGTGAAAATGCCGTTGCCCGAAATCCATTATACTCAGCCTACACAAGAAGAAATCAATAAGATACTTAAAGGCAGAAGTTCAATAAAAAGACTTTTCCTTGAAGCACAAGAAATTCTTGGGGGAACTATCGGCTACAGTATGCAATGTACAATTCATGCGGTGGTTTACCGTTACGGCATTAAGCCCGACGTCGCAAACTGTCTTTTGTACTTCGCAAAAAGTATTGATAATACAAGCCAGAATGATATTCTTAAAATCGCAAAATACTGGGCGGAAAACGGCATAACTGACTTGTCAAGCGCTGATGAATACATACAGGAAACTGAAAAAGCATTGTCCGTGTTCCGTGAACTTGCCGTTCGCACCAATAATGATGCATCTGCGCCAACATTTGCAGTTCTTGAATTTTTCTGTGAGTGGTTAAGATGGGGCTATGGTATTGAAGAAATTGCAAAGGCTTTTGAAATTATGAAAGCCGAAAAATTAACGGGTAGATTAGTATGGAAAAATGTAAGCCATATGAACGGAACAATCAAAAACTGGCGTAAAGCTCAGATGTTTACGGTTGAAGATATTGAAAAAGGTACAAAGAAATTCCAGACAAAATCTGCAAAGGCTCAGAAATCACAGAAAGAAACTTCTTTTGATGTAGAAAAGGCCGAACAGAAAACAAATGAAAACCGTAAGGATTTCGGTACAAAGAAAAATAAAAAGAGAAGCAGAGCAAAGGGGGCATAAGGTTTGGCATACGGTAGAAAATTGCATGAGAAAGTCCGTGCAGAAATTAATGACAGAAGAATAACGGCAGAAACTGTTGCCGCTGCAAATAAAAATGAATTAACAGCCAAATACCCCGAATTTCAGTTTATTGAAGCAGAACTTGCAAAAACAGGTATGGCAATCGTTCGTGCTTTCTCATTACCAAAAGAAGATGCTGAAAAAGCGCTCAAGAACATACGCGAAAAAAATACAGCACTTCGTGAAGAACGCACCAATCTTTTGAAAGCGTTGAAGCTCCCAGAAGATTATCTTGACGTTAAATATACTTGCAAAAAGTGTGAAGATAAAGGCATTTATGAAGAGCGTGACGACGAAAAGAATGTGTCATACGGCTCAAAATACTGTGAATGCTATACTTCACTTCTTAAAAAGTATGCAACAGAAGAACTGAATAAGAATACACCTCTTGAACTTTCAAGTTTTGAAGATTTTCAACTTGATTATTACCCCACGTCCAAAAGAGGTGACTCCCCAAGAGAAGCAATGAGTTATGTATATAACAGTTGCGTGAAATATGCACAGAGCTTTGATCTTGACTCAGTAAGTCTTTATTTTTACGGCAGAACGGGACTGGGTAAAACTCATCTTTCTCTTGCGATCGCCAATGAGGTAATCAAAAAAGGCTACAATGTAATTTACGGCTCAGTTATAAATTTCCTTAACAAAATGGAAAAGGAAAAATTCGGCAGAGCAGATTCTGATACTGAAAAGTTGCTTGTTGATGCAGATTTGCTTATTCTTGACGATTTAGGTGCGGAATTTTCAACCGCATACACAATTTCTGCGATTTATAACATTCTTAACAGCAGAATTTGCAGGGGAGTACCTACAATTATCAGTTCAAACCTTGACCTTGATGAAATTAAAAACAGATACCCTGAAAGTGTTGCTTCAAGAATTATAGGCAATTTTTCAACAGTCAAATTTATTGGTGACGATGTCAGACAAATTTTAAATGACTAAAATGAATCTATTTTAATTATGTTTTTTATTATTCAATAAAAACAGAAGATTATAACGCTGAACTACCTGTTCGGCGTTTATTTTTTAAGTATTAAGAATTTGTTAATTTTTAAATTTGACCTTTTTTGACCTTGACAAAGTGAAAATAAGGTCTATAATAATAAGTGCAAAAGTCAAAGAAAGTCAAAGTCAAACTTGACGAGGAGATGATTTCAGATGAATATAAGCAACGTAATAGCATCTATGATTCAAGAAATGCTTGAAGATGAAGGCTATACTGAAATTCAGCGAAATGAGTTGGCGCAGCGTATCGGTTGCGTGCCAAGTCAGATAAATTATGTAATCTCATCACGTTTCACACCTGAACACGGATACATTGTTGAAAGCCGTCGAGGTGGAGGGGGTTACATTAAGATTACAAGAGCACGTTACGACAGAAACTCAATAAAAATGCACCTGATTAACTCAATAGGTCAGTATTTAGGTGAAAATACCTGTCGTGCCCATCTTAAAAACCTGTATGAAAGTGATTTTATAGATGAAAAAACGGCTAAAATATTTTTGTCAGCATTAACGGGTAATGCATACCGTGATATTCCAAAAGAATACGGTGACGTACTTCGTGCATCAATATTCAAACAAATGATTTTAAATATACTTTAAGAGGTGAACTGTTATGTTATGTCAGAATTGTGGAAAATATGAAGCAACAACCCACGTAAAAAGAATAGTAAACGGTGAAACTGCTGAGGCGCATCTTTGCACCGATTGTGCAAAAGCATTAGGCTATACTGATGTTTTCGGTGGCTTCGGTAATACATTTTCAGACCTTTTAGGTTCATTTTTCGGCGAGTCACAGGTAAGCAGTCTAAGTTCAAGAACTCTGCGCTGTGAAAAGTGCGGAAATACCTTTAACGATATAGTAAACAGCGGAAAATTAGGCTGTGCCGACTGCTATACAACATTTTATGATAAGCTTTTGCCTTCTTTACAGAGAATTCACGGCAAAACACGTCACGAGGGCAAAAATCCTACAATCATAAAAACAAATGTTGTCGAGAGTAAAAACGTTCTTGCGGTTCTTGAAGAACAGTTGAAAACAGCGATAGAAGAACAGAATTTTGAAAAAGCAGCAGAACTTCGTGACAAAATCAATGAGATGAAAGCAGGTGGCAATAATGAGTAATAAATGGTATATCGGAGTAGGCGAGCAGAGCGATATTGTCGTAAGTACACGAATCCGTCTTGCAAGAAATATAAAAGAATATCCGTTCCCCAACAAACTTAATACTAAAAGCCGCATTGTGATTAATAATATTATTAAGGATGCCATTGAAAAAGATAATAAGTATAATCTTCAGTTTGTTGAAATGAAAACTCTTGCACGCTTTGAAGCCGCATCTATGGCAGAGCGTCATATAATCAGCCCCGAATTTGCATCAGATGCAGACGGCAGAGCACTTCTTATTACCCCCGAAGAAGATATCTGCATTATGCTTAATGAAGAGGACCACATAAGACTTCAGGTTATGAAGTCAGGCTTTGCACTTGATGAGGCTTATGCTGTTGCTGATGAAATCGACACTTCTCTTGGTGAAAAAATGGAATTTGCTTTTGATGAGCGTATCGGCTACTTGACTCAATGTCCTACAAATCTTGGCACAGGTATGCGTGCGTCGGTAATGTTGCATCTTCCGGCCCTTACAATGAGCGGTCAGATCCATAAACTTATCAACACAGTTTCAAAACTCGGACTTACTTTCAGAGGTGCATTCGGTGAGGGTACAAAGGCTGTTGGCGATATGTATCAGTTAAGTAATCAGATTACTCTCGGCATCTCAGAAGAATTCGCAATCAAAAATTTAAAAGCCATTACATTACAGCTTTGCGCTCAGGAAAGAACTGCCCGTGAAGAAATCTTAAAGTCAATAAATACTGATGATGCGATTTTCCGTGCATACGGTACTCTTAAATGGGCAAGACTTTTGTCAACTAAAGAGCTTATGGAAAATCTTTCGCTTGTTCGTCTTGGCTCTGTTGCGAGCAAAATCAATGTACCTATTGAAACAGTAAACGAACTTATGATTTCAATGCAACCGGCAAGTATCAATGCACGTGCAGGTCAAAAACTTCCTGAACAGGAACGTGATACAGTCAGAGCAACGGAAGTAAGGAATAGATTGAATTGATAGATTCTTTTTCTGTAATACATCGTGACTTTCGGCTCGTGGTATACACGATACAACTTCGCCTTGGTCACATTGTCTTGCGAAAAAATAATTCTATCAATTGAGTTTTAAGCTAAATTAGTAATTTGTAATGTAGGGCGGGGGCTTGCTCCCGCCGATTTTTATCTAAAATTATATTAAGGAGTGAAAATTATGTACAACTTCACAGGTTTTAGTGAAAAAGCAAATATGTGTCTCAATAAAGCGGTTGAGGTGGCTGAGGATTCAGGTCACACATACATCGGCAGCGAGCATATTTTGTTAGGACTTTCAGACAGTACAGATTCCGTTGCAGGAAAAATTCTTGCAAGTAAGGGAATAACATACAAAAAAATATATGATTTAATCCGTGAGAGTGTCGGAACGGGTATGCCTACCGAACTTACTCCTGCAGATTTCACACCACGCAGCAAGCACTTGATTGAAAGTGCCTTGATGCTTGCAAATTCAATGAAGCAAAGTCTTGCGGGCACTGAGCATCTGCTTATCTCAATGTGTCGTGAAGGTAACGGCTATGCGTGTCAGTTGTTAACCCGTGCGGGCGTAAATCATCAGGCACTTTTAAGGGATTTAGCAAATTCCGTAAACAACCCCAAATCTTCAGGCAGAGTGTCAAAAGAAAACGGAAAAGGTAATTCACAACTTGAGAAATTTTCACGTGATTTAACTGCTCTTGCAAAAGAAAATAAGATTGACCCGGTAATCGGCAGAGATACAGAAATTCAGCGTGTAATTCAGATTTTAAGCCGACGCAGTAAGAATAATCCTTGCCTTATCGGTGAGCCTGGCGTTGGCAAAACTGCCATAGCTGAGGGGCTTGCACTTCGTATTGCCAATGGTCAGGTTCCCGAACTGTTAAAAGATAAACGTATTGTGTCACTTGATTTAACAGGAATGGTGGCAGGTACCAAGTACAGAGGTGACTTTGAAGAACGCATAAAAGGTGTTATTGAGGAGGTAAGAAATTCAACTGACATAATCCTCTTTATTGATGAGGTGCATACTCTTATAGGTACAGGCAGTGCTGAGGGTGCAGTTGATGCGGCAAATATTTTAAAGCCCTCACTTGCACGTGGTGAATTGCAGTTAATCGGTGCAACAACCATTGACGAGTACCGTAAAAACATTGAAAAAGATGCGGCTCTTGAACGCCGTTTTCAGCCTGTAACCGTAAATGAGCCAAGCGTAGAAGATGCAATTGAAATCCTCAAAGGAATACGTGATAAGTATGAGGCTCACCACAAGGTAAAAATTACGGACGAGGCAATAGTCAGCGCAGTTAATCTTTCAAATCGCTATATCGGTGACCGCTTTTTACCTGATAAAGCAATAGATTTAATTGACGAAGCATCATCTAAGGTGCGACTTAACTCTGCCGTTCCGCCACCTGAAATCAAAGATATGGAAACACGTCTTATGAACATTTCAGCGGAAAAAGAAATGGCTGTAAATCAACAGAATTTTGAACGTGCCGCATCTTTGCGTGATGAAGAAAAAGAACTTACTCAAAAATATAATGCTGAAAAAGCAAAATGGCAGGCAGACGATTCTTCCCGTGAAAAACAGGTCACAGAAACCGAAATCGCACAGATTGTGTCTGAATGGACAGGTGTGCCAATTACACAAATGACTGAAGAAGAAAGCGAAAGACTTCTTAAAATGGAAGATGAGCTTCACAAAAGAATTGTAGGTCAGGAAAAAGCCGTTTCTGCAGTAGCCCGTGCTGTCCGCAGAGGCCGTGCAGGTCTTAAAGACCCGAAACGACCTATTGGATCATTCCTTTTCTGCGGTCCGACGGGTGTTGGTAAAACTGAACTTACAAAGGCGTTGGCAAGTGCTATGTTCGGTGATGAAAATGCTATGATAAGGCTTGATATGTCTGAGTTTATGGAAAAACACACAGTTTCAAAGCTTATCGGTTCACCACCCGGTTATGTCGGCTTTGATGAGGGCGGACAGCTTACAGAAAAAGTCCGCAGAAAGCCATATTCCGTAATCCTCTTTGATGAAATTGAGAAAGCACACCCCGATGTTTTCAATGCACTTCTGCAAATCCTTGACGACGGTATTCTCACTGATTCTGGGGGCAGACGTGTGGATTTCAAAAACTGTGTAATCATTATGACTTCAAATGTAGGCGCAAGGCTAATCAATGAAGAAAGAGCCTCTTTCGGATTTACCGCAAACGCTGAAAATGACCGTACTGACGAGAAAATCAAAGAAGCGGTTATGGGCGAACTTAAAAACACATTCAGACCTGAATTTTTAAATCGTGTTGACGATATCATCGTTTTTAATCGCTTAACCGAGAAAGATATTAAAGAGATAGCCAAAAAGCTTTTAAACGGGCTTGAAAGTCGAATGAAGGCCGTTGAGATTACGATGACCTTTGATGAGAGCGTAGTTGATTTTGTTGCAAAAGCAGGTTATGATAAGATATATGGCGCACGTCCTCTTAAACGCACAATCCAAAGCAAAATTGAAGATGTGTTATCAGAAAAAATCCTTGATAAAACACTTGAAAAAGGAAAATCCTACACTTGCTCTTGCGACGAAAACGGCGAGCTGATTATACAATAATTCTGCATTTATTTTACACTTGTAAAGCAATCAATAAAATGCTAATATAATATTCAGGTGATATTATGAAAATCTATAACTCCATAACCGAACTTATCGGCAATACTCCTTTGCTTCGGCTTAACAGTTTTGAAACAAAGGCAAAAATCTTTGCAAAGCTTGAGTATTTTAATCCTGCCGGCAGTGTCAAAGACAGAGTTGCATACTCGATTATCAATGATGCCGAAGAAAAAGGTGTATTAAAAAAAGGCTCAACAATTATTGAGCCTACAAGTGGAAATACGGGTATTGGAATTTCTGCAATTGGCGTGTCAAAAGGCTACCGTGTAATTATTGTAATGCCTGATACAATGTCAATTGAGCGCAGAAAACTTATGACTGCATACGGTGCAGAGTTAGTGCTTACTGACGGCAAACTCGGTATGAGCGGTGCAATCGCAAAAGCAGAAGAATTGCAGAAAGAAATCCCCAATAGCATTGTTGCAGGTCAGTTTGTAAACCCTGCTAATGCAGAGGCTCACCGCAAAACAACGGGACCTGAAATCTGGCAAGATACTGACGGAAAGATTGATGTTTTTGTTGCAGGTGTCGGTACAGGCGGAACAATTACGGGTGTAGGTGAGTACCTGAAATCTCAAAATCCAAATATCGAAATTGTAGCAGTTGAGCCGGATACCTCAGCCGTGCTTTCGGGAGAAAAAGCAGGCGCTCATAAATTACAGGGAATCGGTGCAGGGTTTGTTCCCGAAGTTCTCAATACAGAAATCATTGATAAGATTATCAAGGTTTCAGCGGATGATGCTTACAACACCGCAAGAGCAGTTGCAAAAGGTGAGGGCGTGCTTGTGGGAATTTCATCAGGTGCAGCACTTTACGGCGTATTAACCCTTGCAAATATGGACGAATACAAAGATAAAAACATTGTAGTTCTTCTTCCCGATACAGGTGACAGATATTTGTCAACGGATTTGTATTAAAATATCAAATTTGAGTTTGTCGA
>CAYXMF010000063.1:0-8844 GCA_964465845.1 uncultured Eubacteriales bacterium
CCGTCATTGAGCGCGTAGAATTCCCGGCCAATACTATCAGGATATGCAATATCTTCAAACACACGCAAGCCATCTAAGGTATCATCTTTGATACTTTGGTAATGGGGGAGAATCATTCGTTTTGTAAGGCCAAGCCCTGGGATAAACCGCTGATAGTTGGGATCAACAGCCTCGCCTTCAAGTTCGGGATGCGCATAGACGGTTTCGGCACAATTCATTGTTCCGGCGCTGATTCCAATAATGATTCCGTTATAGCCGTCCAATTTCTTCTTCAGTTCAATTCGCTGGAAGAAACTGTTTTGTGTAGGAACATGACCACCGGAGAGGATAATGACATCATACTCGGTCAAGTGCTCAACAGCCAGTTCATCTCTGCAATCGCATACTGTATAGGTTTCGATCGGCATGCCGTGAAACGGAAATGCATACAGGTAGGCGTTGCGGTAGGATTCTGATTTCTCTATATTGTTTGGATTCGCTGCGATAAACAAAACATGTGCCTGTTCTGGCCAGCGCGTTTTTATATTGTCTACCAAATTGTTATCCATTATTAGTGAGGATGGAATCCGTTGACCGTCTTTTCTGACAGAACCACCTATATGGCTGGTTAAAAATACTGTCATAACACACCTTCTTTCTTGGTTGAAAGTATATCACATCATTCATTGGAACGCAATATCTGTCCTACATAGTCGCAGGGCAGAGCGGGCGACACATTGATCGCCCCTACAGTAAAAACGGAACCTTGAGCAAATCGAGTCCCGTAGTTTCCTGCGCCGTAAGGCGCCAAAGAGAACGGATTGCCTCGCCAGTGTACGCACTGGCTCGCAATGACATAAAAAGGCACCGCTTTTGGCGGTGCCTTTGCTTATTTGTTTTCCTCTTTCAGCTTTGCCAATTCTTCCTCTTCCAGAACCCGGTAGGCAACCTTGCCAACCAATGTCTTGGGCATATCGTCGCGGAATGCGATATCGTAAGGCATGGCGTATTTGGCAACGTGCTTACGGCAGTGATCCAGGATCGCCTGCTTGGTCGCTTCGCTTTCCTCCACACCCGCGGCCAGCTTGACGATGGCCTTGACCTTCTGCATTTTGTAGGAATCCGGGATGCCGATGACACAGCTCATCTGCACGTATTCGTGGGCATCCAAAATGTTCTCCAGCTGAGCGGGGTAGACATTATAACCGGAGGTAATGATCATGCGCTTCGCTCTGCCCTTGAAGTATACAAAGCCCTGGTCGTCCATGATGCCCAAATCGCCGGTGTAAACCCAAGTCAAGCCGTCCTCGTGCTTGCGCAGTGTTTGGGCAGTCTCTTCGGGATGGTGCATATACTCCATCATGACGGTGGGACCGGCCAGTAGGATCTCGCCCTCCTGTCCGTAGGGCACTTCCTCGGGCAAATATGTTGCTGAAAGCGTTGTTAAAAACCTTATTAAAGCAGATGTAGCAATCAAGACTGCAAAAGTTGCAATCCTTGGCTTTACTTTCAAAGAAAACTGCCCTGATACAAGAAATACAAAGATTATCGATATCTATAACGAGCTTAAAGAGTACGGCATTACTGCAACAGTTGCTGACCCTGCAGCAGACGCTGATGAGGCAAAGCACCTTTACGGTATGGAATTTGTAGATATGAAAACAATCAAAGATTGTGACGCAGTAATTCTTGCAGTTGCTCACGAGCAGTTCAAAGATTTAACACAGGCTGACTTTGACAAGATGTTCAAGTCAGGTGATAACAATAATAAAGTACTTGCTGATATTAAAGGTCTTCTTAATCGTAAAGAATACGAGTCAGCAGGTTATAATTACTGGAGATTATAATTATGGGCTATAAACATTTAAAATTTCCTGAGAATTCAGTATTCCTCGTAACAGGTGCAGCAGGTTTTATCGGCTCAAACCTTTGCGAAGCAATACTCAATATGGGCTATAAAGTAAAGGCACTCGACGACCTTTCAACCGGTAAACAGAAAAACGTTGATATGTTCCTTAATAATCCAAACTATACATTTATAAAAGGTGACATTAAAGACCTTGATACTTGTATGAAGGCTTGTGAGGGCGTTGATTATGTTCTCAATCAGGCGGCTTGGGGTAGCGTACCTCGTTCAATCGAAATGCCATTGTTCTATTGCAAGAACAATATTGAAGGTACTCTTAATATGATGGAGGCCGCTCGACAGAACGGCGTAAAGAAATTCGTTTACGCGTCAAGCTCATCAGTTTACGGTGACGAGCCAAATCTTCCAAAGTATGAAGGCAGAGAAGGTAATCTTCTTTCACCTTATGCACTTACAAAGCGTTGTGACGAAGAGTGGGGTAAACTTTATACAAAACTCTACGGACTTGATACTTACGGAATGAGATATTTCAATGTATTCGGTCGTCGTCAGGACCCTGACGGAGCTTATGCGGCAGTTATTCCGAAATTCTTAAAGCAACTTCTTAACGGCGAAACACCAACAATCAATGGTGATGGTAAACAGAGCCGTGACTTTACATATATCGAAAATGTAATTGAAGCAAACCTTAAAGCTTGTCTTGCATCAAGCGAGGCAGCAGGTGAGGCGTATAACATTGCTTACGGCGGTCGTGAATATTTAATCGACATTTACTATGGTCTTACAAAGGCTTTAGGTGTTGATACTGAGCCAAACTTCGGCCCTGACCGTAAAGGTGATATCAAACATAGTAATGCTGATATATCAAAAGCAAAGTGTCTTTTAGGTTATAACCCTGATTACAGTTTCCAGGATGGAATTAAACTTGCAATCGAGTGGTATAAAGAGAATTTATAAAGGAATTTGACTATGATTTTTTTCATAACGGTTTTAAGAGCATTGGCTGCTTGTATTATTACAAATTCACACTATGTTGGTGTGTATCCTACTGATTTTATCGCGAATGGCGGTTTGTTCGGTGATGTGATTTTCTTTGCAGTTTCAGGCTTCTGCCTTACAAATGTAAAGAATAGCTTTCCAAAGTGGTATGGTAAAAGACTTGTAAGAGTTTTTCCAGCCGTATTGATAATTTCCGTAATATATGTGCTGTTAGGAATTCAGGCAATGGATTTTTCCTTAGTTGGCGTATTAAAAAATTTTCTGTATCCAACAAATTACCATTTTGTAGCATCTATTATTGTACTCTACATTCCGTTTTACATTGTTATGAAAATTCGGAAGTTAAGAGAAAACATTCCTGCGGTAGCAGGTGTAACTGCTCTTGTGTGGATTCTCATCTATATATTTGTATATGACAAATCCTATTATCATATTGATACAGTCCGTGAGCCAATGATTAGATTTTTATTTTTCTTTGCTATGCTTCTCGGTGCTTATTTCAAGGATAATATGGAGAAATACCGCAATAAAAAATCTATTATTTCCTGGATTTTACTTCCCGTTTTGTTTGTTGCGTATTTTGCAAGTAAACTAATATTCAGCAGGGTTGACAGTATTGCAAGTTTACAGATAATAAATCAGTTTGTGCTTTTTGCGTTGTTGACTGTTACTTTCCGTTGCTTTATGTCAATTGATGGTTGGCTTGAAAATTTGCCGAAATGGATAAAAGTAATAATCACATTCATTTCAGGAATTACTCTTGAAATATATCTTGTTCAGATTGGTATTATTGCTAAACTCAATGTACTTCCATTCCCGTTTAACTGGTTGCTGATTACGGGCGTAATCGTATTATTGGCATTTGTTCTCAATAAAATTTCATCCTTTGTTCAGAAACCATTATTAAAGGCTTTTAACAAAGACAAATGAGGTAATATAATGATTGATTTTAAAAAAATAATAAAAGCAGATTTTAGACGAAATATGAGATATATCTTTTCTTTTATGCCTGATAAAATGTATCTGCAACTCCATTATTTTGTAATTACAGGAAAATTTATTAATTTCAAAAATCCAAAAACATATACTGAAAAACTTCAATGGTTAAAAGTTAATAACAGAAGACCAGAATACAGTAAACTCGTTGATAAACTTGCAGTTCGTGAGAATATTGCAGAAGTTTGGGGCGAAGAACATCTTTTTCCGCTTCTTGGTGTTTGGGATTCTTTTGATGACATAGATTTTGAAAGTCTGCCTGAGGAATTTGTACTTAAATGCAACCACGATTCAGGTAGCACAAAGGTGATTAAAAATAAAAGTGCTTTAACCGAAGAAGATGTGGAAAAACTCAGAGCACATTTTACCAAAAGATTAGACCGAGAGTATTTCTATGCAGGCCGTGAATATCCATATAAAGGACTCCCACGCCATATAATTGCGGAAGCATTTATGGTTGATAAATCAGCACCGGAAAAAGCAATTGAAGATTACAAATTCTTCTGCTTTAATGGTGAGCCTAAAATTATGTTTGTGGCAACAGAGAGAAATATAGATGTAAAGTTTGACTTCTTTGATATGGATTTCAATCATCTTGATATTGTCAATATTCATCCACAGTCAGGCAAAGAAATCAAGAAGCCTGAAAAGTTTGAAGAAATGAAAGCAATCGCAGCAAAACTTTCAAAAGGTATGCCTCAAGTACGTATTGATTTATACGAGCTTAATGGCAAATTGTATTTTGGTGAATATACATTTTTCCATGGTGGTGGTTTCTGTATGTGGGAACCAAAAGAATGGGAAAAGAAACTTGGAGATTGGATAGACTTATCGTTATAAAGGATTGATATTTAATGAAATACAGCATTATCGTACCTGTTTATAATGTTGAAGATTATTTGCCTGAATGTGTTAATAGTATTTTGACTCAGAAATATGATGATTTTGAGTTGATTCTTGTTGATGATGGTTCACCAGATAATTGCCCACACATTTGCGATTCCTACGCAAAAGAAGATGAGCGGGTAAAAGTGGTTCATAAAGAAAATGGTGGTCTTTCTGATGCTCGTAATGCGGGGGTAAAGGTTGCAACAGGTGATTACATTTTGTTTGTAGATAGTGACGACTATTGGAATTGTCCACATGTTCTTAAAAAAATTAATGATGTTCTTATGGAACGAAAAGTTGACCTTGTTCAGTTCGGTCAAGAAAAACTTTATCAGAACGACAATAAGATTGTGACAGGTCCTCAAAGAAATTTGTCACAGTTTAACGGACTTCCAACAAGTCAGGTTCTCAGTCATTTAATATTAAATGAAAAACTTACAATTTCAGCTTGTTCAATGGCCGTTTCAAGACAATTCTTTGTTGATAATGATTTGTATTTCCTTAAAGGATTAAAAACAGAGGACTTGGAATGGGCAATACGAATGTATGTACGGGAGCCTGAATGGTCCTTTATTGATGAATACTTTTATGTTTATAGAAAGCAAAGAGGCGATTCAATTTCTTCAACTGTTGACTATAAGCATCTTTGTGATTACTGTTGGATTATTGAAAATAGTATCGCTCTTTTAGAGAATAGTGATGATAGCATCAAAGCTCCTTTAATGAGTTATCTTATGTATCATATGCTTATTGCAAGCGCTCTTTCATATAGAATCAATATGAATAAATCCCAACGCAAAGAAATTCTTTTGAGGCTTAAGGCTACTTGTAAAGGGAAAGTTACAAGATACACTATTGGCAAAAAAGTTAAACTTGCAAGTTATGTTTATCGTTTAGGTGGCTTTTGGACAATGGCTAAAGTGTTAGGTGTTTATCTCAATAATAGAGGTTATTGATTTTAGGATAGTGTAGAGATAGTTAACAAAATTATTTAGAAAGGTTTTTTATGATGAGAATATTAGTATTGTCCAGTTCACCTTGGACTAATGATAATAGCTTTGGCAATTCGTTCAGTAATATTTTTGAGGGAATCCCAGATATTGAAATTGCAAATATTTATTGTAAATACGGCAAGCCCAATACTAATCTTGTGTCGAAATTCTTTCAGATTACAGAAAAATCGATGCTTAGAAACCTTAAAAATCCTAAAATGCCATCAGGTCAGGAGATTTTTTTTGATGAAAGTACACCAACTGATGTGGTAGAGCCAAAATCCGCTGACCTTGCCCGCAAAAAAAGATGGATAATAATGTTTTGGGCTCGTGATTTAATCTGGAAGTTCGGTCGTTGGAAGTCACCTGAATTGAAGAAATTCATTGATGATTTTAAGCCCGATATAATTTTTCAACCTGTTTATTATGTAAGTCATATGAACAGAATTGCAAATTTCATTAAGAAATATACTGGCGTTCCAATGTATGGTTATGTTTCTGATGATGTTTATACACTTAAACAGTTTTCATTGTCACCGTTATTTTGGATTAACAGATTTATTTGCAGAAGAAATGTTAAAAAAGTTGTAAAACAGTGTGAAATTCTTTATACCATTTCTGAAATTCAGCGTTCAGATTATGAAAAGATTTTTAAAATACCTTGTAAAGTTTTAACTAAGTCGGCAAACTTTGATGAACCAGCCGAAGTAACAACTGAATACAATAAGCCTTTGAAATTTGTGTTTACGGGTAATATTGGTATAAAACGCTGGAAATCATTAGCAATCATTGCTGAAGCGTTAAAAGAAATCAATGCAAATGGTATTAAAGCACAATTGCAGATTTATACAGGAACTCCGTTGACAGAAGAAATGAATAAAGCATTAAATATTGAAAGTTGTTCACAGGTTATGGGGTTTGTTTCATCAACTGAAATTCCAAGAATACAATCAGAGGCTGATGTACTTGTTCATGTTGAATCATCAAGTTTAAAGAGTAAATTGTGGGTGCGCCAGTCATTTTCAACTAAGATTGTTGACTATCTTAAAATGGCAAGACCTATTTTAGCAGTAGGCCCAAAAGAAGTTGCATCTATTGAGCATTTAGTCAGAAATGATTGTGCAATTGTTGCTGATAATAAGGAAGAGCTTATCGAAAAACTCAATGAAGTTTTAAGCGATGAAAGCAAATTAACTGAAATCGCATTAAAAGGCTATGAGTGTGGCCGAAAACATCACAATAAAGCTGAATACAACAAAATGTTGGAAAAGGACTTAAGAAGTAAGTTATAATTCCGGAGAGATTTAAATGAAAATTTTGCAGATTAACGCTTTGTACGGCAGTAGCAGTACAGGCAGAACAACAATGGAGCTTGATAGAGAACTTATAAACCAAGGGCATGAGTCACTTGTGGCAGTTCCAAAATCAACTGAATCAAAAGATAATATTTACATAATCGGCGATAAGTTTGACTGGAATTGTCATGCGTTCCTTTCAAGACTTCTCGGTACACAGGCATATTTTTCAACTAATCCAACAAAAAAACTTGTTGATTACATTGAAAAAGAAAAACCTGATGTTATTCATTTGCGAAATCTTCACGGCAATTATATTAACATGCCAATTCTTTTGAAATATATAGCAAAAAAGGATATCCCTACAGTTATTACATTACACGATTGTTGGTTCTTTACAGGAAAATGTTGTTACTATACAGCAGATAACTGCTGGAAATGGCAAACACAGTGCGATGATTGTCCGATTATTGAGAAATACAATAAAAGCTGGTTCTTTGACAGAACAAGAAAAATGTTCAATGATAAAAAAGAACTTTTAGGTAATATCAAAAATCTTGCAGTAATTGGTGTTTCTGATTGGCTTACCAATGATGCAAAGCAAGCACCGATTTTTGAAGATGCAAAGATTATTAAACGAATTTACAATTGGATTGACTTAAATGCCTTTTATCCTAAAGATACAAAGGATTTAAGAGAAGAACTTAACTTAACAAATGACTTTGTTGTCTTGAGTGTATCGCATAGATGGGTTGCAGAAAAAGGTCTTCTAAAGGTTATAGACCTTGCAAAGAAGATGCCACATATCAAATTTATGCTTGTAGGCAATCTGCAGGAAGAAGATTTGGAACTTCCACAGAATTTAATAAGTGTAGGTGCTATAAATTCTGTTGAGAAGCTTTCAGCATATTACTCTATGGCAGATGTAATGCTCAATCTGTCAGTTCAAGAAACTTTCGGCAAAACAACCGCTGAAGCTATCGCAACAGGTACACCAGTTATCGGTTATAACTCAACGGCAACACCCGAGCTTATAGGTAACGGTTGTGGCAAAGTGCTTGAGCTTGATGCTACTATTGATGAGATAGCAGAAGCTGTTGAAGAAATCAAGAGTAACGGAAAAGACAAGTATTTTAATACTTGTGTTGAGTTTTCAAAAAATAATTTTGATAAAAATAAGCTTATTAGCGATTATATAGATTTGTATAAGGAAATGATTGATAAGAAATGAATGCTTTTATAAAAAGAATATCTTTTATAAAAAGAATATTTGTATTTTTATATGTTATTGCAATCACTGCACTGTTAGTGTTACCGAGCCTGAAATATACGTTTTCTTATGTTCAAGTGGTTATTTTTAGTATACCATTTGTTCTTTTTGCGTTCCTTGACGGAAAAACATACAGAAAAGTATTTTTAATAAATATGATATTACTTGCTATAACATTCTTATGCACTTTTGTGTTTAATTATCGTGGTAATGTAAGTGGCGTTTTGAACATAATTGTTCCTACATATTTGTTTGTATTACCACTATTGATTTGTCAGTATTTAATTGATTTAAATGACAAAGTATTGATGAAGTGGACAACCGTAGCGAGTTGTGCAATATTGATTTATATTTTAGTTAAAACCTTTAGTGCACTTTCTGTTGACCCTACAATTGCACGACACTTGGCGTATGGCACTAACGAAGATGAATATATAAATTATCAGCGAATGAGAAATGTTGGCGGATTTGGGTTCTGTTATTGTTTGTGTATGTTTGTGCCATACCTTACAAGCCTTGTAAGCAGAGTGAAAAAGAAGAAAAAAATAATTGTCATAA
>CAYXMF010000064.1:0-8767 GCA_964465845.1 uncultured Eubacteriales bacterium
AACCCGATGTGACCATAAGGTCATATTTTTTTGCCCACATTTCAGCAATATCGTTACTTGAATTATGTCGTGGATTACCGTTGAAAATCTCAATACCGTCAAGGAATTTGGGATTTGTAACCTTCATACCAACTCTGAACGGGTGAGCCTGAAACACTAAAAATCCGTTTTTCTGTGCCAACTCATAAAATGTTTTGCTGTTCATATTAAGAAGCTCAGGTGTGTTATAAAGAAAATCTTCGGTAATGCCATAAACAAGGTAATCGTTATCACCTTCGCTTGTTCTGAATCTTAATTCCATACCTAAAAGCACAGGAATTCTGCCGTTTGCAATTTTCTTTGCTGCCTTGTATCCCCGTAAGAAGAAATCAACTTTCTTTTTCCAAGGCAAAAGTTCTCTGCCGTATTTCATATATGTTGACGGACTTAAATGGTCAGTTACCACAATTCCGTCATAACCTGCTTTAATATATTCTTCAACTGCATCTTCCGCTTTTACATTCGCACAGTTGCTCGTATTTTTTGTGTGAAAATGCATTTCATATAAAAATTTTTTCAAAAATTTCGCCTCAAATCTCAAAATTTTCTATGTTGAATATATTATATACCCATTTATAGTCAAAGTCGATATATTTTTTACCTTTTTTCGCACAATTTTCTATTTGAAAAAGTACGACATTTGTATTATTATATATATCGATGTATTTATATCGGAGGTTTGTTATGAATTGCGATTGTAAAAACAAAAACGACTTCTCATTATTGGAACCTTGTTTGCAGAAATATTCAACAGTTCCCGGAAGTCTTATAACTATATTACAGAATGCTCAGGAGATTTACGGTTACTTGCCTGTTGATGTGATTTTACATATCTCACAGCGTACAGGAATTAAAGTTACTAAAATTATGGGCGTTGCAACTTTCTACTCACAGTTCAGACTTCAGCCTGTGGGTAAATATCTTATTATGCTTTGTCAGGGTACAGCATGCCATGTAAACGGCTCATTACAGATTGAAAAAACAATCAATGAGTATTTAGGCATCAAAGATGGCGAAACAACTGCTGACGGACTTTTTACACTTAAAAATGTGGCTTGTCTTGGCTGTTGTAGTTTGTCACCTGTAATGATGATTAATGATGAAACTTATGGCTCACTTACTCCCGAAAAAGCAATCAGCATTTTTAAAGAATTACAAGCAGGGGAGGAATCGAAATGAAAATAGCAGTCGGTCAGGGCAGTTGCGGTATCGCCGCAGGGGCTATGAAAGCTTATGAGGTTTTGAATTCCAACCTTGATTTGAATAATAATCAGTTGACAGTAACAGGCTGTATCGGTATGTGTTACCTTGAGCCGATCGTTGATGTTTACGCTGATGACGGACTTCACAGATTTGTTAAAGTCAATGGTGAAATTGCAGAAAAAATTGCAAATGCGGTAAATTCAAACGATTTAGCATCAATTAAAGATTACGAAATTTCAGACGATGATAAACAGTTCCTTGATAAACAGACAAGAATTGCTCTTCGCCATTGCGGTGTTATAAACCCTGAAATTATTGAAGATTACACAAATGATGACGGTTATAAAGCACTTAACAAAGTGCTTACAACAATGTCACCTGAAGACGTTATTGAAGAAATTAAGATTTCAGGTCTTGCAGGTCGCGGTGGCGCAGGTTTCCCAACGTGGTTTAAGTGGAATGCTGCCCGTCAGTCCACAGGCGAAAAGAAATATCTTATCTGTAATGCTGACGAAGGCGACCCGGGTGCGTTTATGGACAGAGCTGTTATTGAGGGCGACCCTCATAACCTTATTGAAGGTATGCTTATCGGTGCTTACGCTATAGGTGCAAGCGAGGCAATCGTGTATGTCCGTGCTGAATACCCGCTTGCAATCCGAAGATTACAGAATGCTATTGACCAGGCAAAAGCTAAAGGCCTTATAGGTCAGAATATTATGGGTACTTCATTTTCTTGTGATTTTAGAATCAAAGCAGGCGCAGGCGCGTTTGTTTGCGGTGAAGAAACGGCACTTATTGAGTCACTTGAAGGCTCTCGCGGTATGCCACGACTTAAACCGCCATTTCCTGCACAGTCAGGTTATTGGCATAAACCATCAAATATCAACAATGTTGAAACTTTCGCAAATGTGAGTTGGATTATATTAAACGGCGGTAATGCATTTGCATCTATGGGAACTGAAAACAGTAAAGGTACAAAAGTTTTTGCCCTTACAGGCAAAATCAAGCGTGGCGGACTCGTTGAAATTCCAATGGGTAAGACTCTTCGTGATGTTATTTTCGACATTGGTGGCGGAATTAAAAACAATAAGAATTTCAAGGCAGTTCAAATGGGTGGCCCATCAGGTGGCTGTATTCCTGCTGAACTTCTTGATACAGTTATTGATTATAAAGCATTGTCAGCTACGGGTGCAATTATGGGCTCAGGCGGTATGGTTGTAATGGATGACAGCACTTGTATGGTTGAAATGGCTCGTTTCTTCCTTGATTTCACTGCAAAAGAATCTTGTGGTAAGTGCGTACACTGTCGTCTTGGTACAAAGCGTATGCTGGAAATTCTCACAAGAATTACTGAGGGTAACGGTAAGGAAGAAGATATTGAACTTTTAGAAGAACTTTGCCTTGCAATCAAAGACGGCGCATTGTGTGGACTTGGTCAGACTGCACCAAACCCAGTGCTTACAACTCTCAAATACTTTAAGAATGAATATGTTGAGCATATTACAGATAAAAAATGTACTGCTCACGAATGTACAAATCTTCTTCGTTACGAAATTAATGCAGACGCTTGTAAGGGTTGTACTTTGTGTGCTAAAAAATGCCCTGTTGGTGCAATTGAGGGTACGGTAAAAAATCCTCATATTATTGATATGGATAAATGTATTAAGTGCGGTAACTGTGTTTCAGTTTGTCGTTTTAACGCTGTGGAGGTGAAATAATTGAGTATTACATTAACAATCGACGGTAAAAAGTTAATAGCTGAAGAAGGCTCAACAATACTCAATGTTGCCACACAGAACGGAATAAAAATTCCTAACCTTTGTTACGATGGCAGAGTTGAACTTTACGGTGCTTGTGGACTTTGTACAGTAGAGGTTGAGGGTATTCCTAAACTTCTTCGTGCTTGTTCTACAAAAGTAGCCGATGGTATGGTTGTTCATACACAGACTGAAAGAATTAAGGCTTCCCGTAAAGTTGCGCTTGAACTCTTACTTTCAGACCATACAGGCGATTGTGTAGCACCTTGCAGTAAGGCTTGTCCTGCAGGTACTGATTGTCAGGGATATGTAGGACTTATTGCAAACGGCGAGTACAAAGAAGCAGTTAAGCTTATTAAAGAAAAACTTCCTTTACCTGCTTCTATCGGCAGAATTTGTCCTCATCCTTGCGAAAAGAATTGTCGCAGACAATATGTTGATGAGCCTGTTTCAATAGCATTCCTTAAAAGCTTTGTAGCAGATAAAAATCTTGAAAACGATACTTTTGTTCCCGATATTGAGCCTGATACTAATAAAAAGGTTGCAATTATCGGTGGCGGTCCCGCAGGTCTTACTGCTGCGTATTTCTTGCGCAAACAAGGTCATAGCGTAACTATCTTTGAACAGATGGAAAAAATGGGCGGTATGCTTCGTTACGGTATTCCTGAATACAGACTTCCAAAGGCAGTTCTCGATAAAGAAATCAAGCTTATTGAAGATATGGGCGTAACACTCAAAAACAATATAAATATCGGCAAAGATATTTCATTTGAACAAATTAAAGAAGATTATGATGCAACACTCGTTGCTATTGGCGCTTGGAACAGCAGTAAAATGCGAGTATCGGGCGAAGATTTAGACGGCGTATGGGGCGGTATTGACCTTCTTCGTGAGGTTGCACTTGGAAATCATGTTGATTTAGGTAAAAATGTTGCGGTTTGTGGTGGTGGTAACACCGCTATGGATGCTTGCCGTACTGCAGTTCGTCTTGGTGCTGAAAATGTATATGTCATTTACCGCAGAACTAAAGACGAAATGCCTGCTGACCCTCAGGAAATCCTCGAATCAGAAGAAGAAGGCGTAATTTATAAGTACCTTACAAATCCGATTGAGTTCACAGGTGAAAACGGTAAACTTAACGGCGTAATACTTCAAAAAATGGAGCTTGGTGAGCCTGATGAAAGCGGTCGTCGCAGACCTGTTGCAATTGAGGGCGAAACAGAAAAAATTGCACTCGACTCAGTTATTATGGCAATCGGTCAATACCCGAATCTTACAGGATTTGAAAGTCTTGAAGCAACCCGTAAAAACACAATTTCAGCGGACGAAAGCCGATTTACAACATCTGTTGAGGGTGTGTTTGCGGTAGGTGATGCAACAAATAAAGGTGCTGATATTGCAATTGCAGCAATTGGTGAAGCACAAAAAGCATCAGTTGTAATTGACAGATACTTAAACGGTGAAACAGTAGGCTATAAAAAGCCATATTTCGTTGAGCGTGAAAGCAAATCTATTGATTACTCAAAATTTGCAAAATCACCAAGAGCCGTAATGCCTCATATGGCACCTGACGACAGAAAAACAAATTTCAAAGAAGTAAACTTTGGATTTAGTGAAGAACAGGCAAAAGCTGAGGCAATGCGTTGTCTTGAATGTGGTTGTCACGATTATTTTGAATGTAAACTTATTTCTTATGCAAACGATTATGATGTTAAACCATCAAGATTTGCAGGTGAAAAGCATAACAGAAATACTGAAAATGCAAATGACCTTATTGCTCGCAATACCGATAAATGTATTCTTTGCGGACTTTGTGTTCGTGTCTGTGAAGAGGTTGTGGGTAAATCTGCAATTGGTCTTATAAACCGTGGCTTTAATACATTTGTTGAGCCTGAACTCAGCAAAAATCTCAAAGATACGGATTGTATTGCTTGCGGTCAGTGTGTGGCACTTTGTCCGACGGGTGCATTACGTGAAAAAACACCAATGACAAAATTTGTTCCCGTTAAGGAAGATGCTTGCGAAAGTATTTGTACCAACTGTTCAAATCTTTGTTCTGTTGATTACCGTTATATCGGCTCAACAGTAACACGAGCATTACCTGTAGATAACGGTATTCTTTGCAAAGGCGGCCGTTTCGGTATTCTTAATGAGCAAGAAAATACAACAGATTACAATTCTGCATTTAAGAACTGTGATGTAATCGTTGTTGGTGGCAGAGTTTCAACTGAAATTGCTTTTGTACTTAAAAAATATGCAGAAGAAAATAATACTGATATTTTTACAACTGCAACTGAAACTGATGCAAACAACTATGCACTTTTGAAACTCGGAATTGCAAAATTTGAGAATGTGCCTGAAAACGCAAAATCCGTTCTTCTTGTAAATGCTGATATTGATACAGACGTGCAAAAAGTATCAATCAACATTTCACCGTATTTTGAAAACGGAACATATTTTGATAAGTACGGCAACAAGAGAATTAAAAATGCAATTTTCAAATCTGAAAGTCTTGCAGAATTTATTAACGCTAAACTTAATAAACCTTATTCAAACCTTTCAACAGATGCAGAAAAAGCAGTAAATACAACTCCTGACGGTAAGGTTACAAACGAAGAAATCATAAATGCAAGCAAGCTTTTTGATTAAATGAATAATCAAGATTATGCCCTCAACTTAAAGGTTGGGGGCATTTGTAAATTATATGTTAAAAAATGATGATTATCTTGCGATTTAGCGGATTGTATGATATGATTTTAAGTAATAAAAATATTGATACGGACTACAAAAGATTCTAAAAGGGGATTATATAATAATTTATGTTCGGCTATGTAACTGTTTATAAACCTGAACTTAAAATTAAAGAATTTGAAGCATATAAAGGCGTTTATTGCACACTTTGTAAAGAAATGGGAAAAGAGTATGGCGTTCTTTCACGGTTTCTTTTAAGTTATGACGGCGCATTTTACGTAATTTATAAAATGGGTATGTCCAATGATAAGGTTAAAGCAGAAAAATCCCGCTGTACATTTAATCCTTGTAAAAAATGCACTAAAATCTCTTGTAACAGCAATATTTACAAATTGGCAAGCACTGTTACGGTTGTACTTGCATATTTTAAACTTGTAGATAATCTTAAAGACAGCAAACCGTTAAAAAAATTGCTTTTGTATATGCTGTATCCGTACTTTTCGCTATTAAAAAGAAAAGCGGTAAAAAAACACCCTGACATTTATAAGAAAATTGAAGAGGGTATGGAAGAACAGTTTGAAACAGAAAAAGATTCAAACACATCTCTTGATAAGTCGGCAGATGCTACTGCTAAAATGCTTGGTTGGTTGTTTGCTTACGGAGAAAATGAGAATAATGAAAAAATTGCTTATGATTTTGGTTACCAATTAGGAAGAACAATTTATTTTCTTGACGCCTTTGACGATTATGAAAAAGATTTGAAAGATAAATCTTTTAATCCTTTTAAGAATTGCAATAATGTTATTGAAGATGCTTCAACATCAATTAATCTGTCAATTGGCGCGTTGTCTCAAATTCACGAAAAACAAGAAAGCAATCAGTTCAGTCCAATAATCGATAATATTATATATGACGGTTTAAACTACCAACTTGAACGAATAATAAAGAAGTATAGAGGTGACAATTGTGAATAATCCTTATGAGTATCTTGGCGTTGGCAGAAATGCAACTGAAAAAGACATTATGGATGCATACAGAAGAATTGCAGGTGAGATAAATAACTCAAATGCTTCTGAAGAAGAAAAAAATCGAAGAATGAATGAACTTAACTATGCTTATGATACAATTCTTAACGATTTGCGCGGTACTTCATCTTATGCAAATACTAATTCATATAACCAGCAGAATAATTATAACAACCAGAACAGTTACAATAACGGCGGCTCACAGTTTTCTGATGTGCGTCAGCGGATTAACAGCGGAAGAATTGATGACGCTGAAATGATTCTTGACGGCATTCCTTCTAATATGCGTACTGCAGAATGGCATTATCTAAAAGGTGTAATTCATCAGCGTCGCGGCTGGCTGAATGAGGCATACAAATGTTATCAGACTGCTTGTTCAATTGATCCTACAAACCGTGAATATGCGGCAGCTTTCAATTCAATGAGTAATAATGCAAACGGTGGTTACAGAACAACACGTACACAAAGTAATTCAAGTGGTTGTGATATTTGCACAGGTCTTCTTTGTGCTGATTGTTGTTGTGAATGTTGTGGTGGGGATTTGATTCCGTGTTGTTAGTATGAATAAGATAAAGTTTAATTCATTTAAAGTAGCGCTCGGCGGCATAATAGCGGCACTTTCAGTTGCACTGATGTTTATGACAGGCATTATTTCAACGCTTACTTATGCAATACCTGCTATTGCAGGAGGATTACTGATTGCGATAGTAATTGAAATAGGACCCAAATTTGCTTGTTCGGTTTATGTGGCGGTTTCGGTTCTTTCTTTATTGGTGGTAGCAGATAAAGAGGCTGCAGTTATGTACACTGCATTTTTTGGGTATTATCCGATTGTAAAAGGCTTTATAGAGAAAAAAATGAATGGTGCAGTGTCATGGATAGTTAAGTATATTATCTTTAATGTTTCAGTGGTTTCTGCTTACTTTATTGTGTCAAAGGTGTTTATGGTTCCTTATGACGACTTTGATTTTCTTGGTAAGTTCGCATTACCTTTGCTGTTGTTAATGTGTAATGTTGTCTTTGCTTTTTATGATGTGGCGTTAACAAGAGTTCTATCTGCTTATATTTTTAAGTGGAGAAAATACGTAAAAAGGGTGTTTAAATAGGATGGCAAGAAAAATACCTGATATGTACGAAAGAAAAAATAATATCAAATATGATTTCGAAAATATAGCATTAAAGGATTCACCAAAAGTTTCTAAACGGAAAAAAGAAAATATTCACGATGGTCACAGAAACAGAGTCAGAGAACGCTTTTTAAAAGAAGGTCTTGACGGCTTTGCTGACCATAATGCTTTGGAAATGCTGTTGTTTTATGCTATTCCAAGAGGTGACACAAACGATCTGGCTCATGTTTTGATTGATACATTCGGTTCGCTTTCTGCCGTATTTGATGCTCGAGTAGAGGATTTGTGCAAAGTGAACGGCATAGGGGAAAAGACAGCTGTTTTAATCAAGCTTGTTCCGCAACTTTTCAGAAAGTATGAAACCGATAAACTTAAAGTGAATGATGTTGCATTAAACAGTGCAAAATTAGTAGCAAAATATGCATCGAAGCATTTTAAGGGACTTATGGAAGAAAGACTGTATCTTATGTGCCTTGATTCAGCTTGTAATTTACTGAATTTTGTGCAAATCAGTAGCGGTACGCTGAATGCAACGCCTATTAATGTGCGCTTAATTGCAGAAACTGCTTATGTGTCAAATGCTGCAAGTCTGATTCTCGTTCACAACCATCCGTCAGGCATTACTGCACCGTCTAAGAAAGATATTGATGCAACCGTTAAAATTGTTACTCTTACTAACGATATTGGTCTACGTTTAAGTGACCATATCATAATTGGTAACGGTGATGATTATTTTTCATTCCGTACAAGCGAAAAATGGAAATATTTATTTGAATAATTAAGAATAATTAAGAGAGAGCATCGAAAAATATGTTCCTTTATCTATTGACATTTTTGAAATTATTTCATATAATATCACAGTCACATAAATGCCGGTGTGATGGAATTGGCAGACGTGCTGGACTCAAAATCCAGTGGTAGCGAT
>CAYXMF010000065.1:0-8745 GCA_964465845.1 uncultured Eubacteriales bacterium
CACTTGACAATGTGAATATATCGCTTGAAAAAGGCGAATTTGTGGCAATTATCGGTCATACAGGTTCGGGTAAAAGTACACTTGTTCAGCATCTTAACGGACTTTTAAAGGCAACTGACGGTAAAGTACTTCTTGATGGTAAGAATATTCACGAATCAAAGCAAACGCTCTTTGATGCCCGTTTCCGTGTAGGTCTTTGCTTTCAGTATCCCGAATATCAGCTTTTTGAAGAAACTGTCTATAAAGATATTGCCTTTGGTCCGACTAATATGGGACTTTCAAAGACAGAGATAGATGAAAGAGTACGAAATGCGGCAAAATATGTTGGAATTCCTGACGAAATGCTTGCCAAATCACCCTTTGACTTGTCGGGCGGTGAAAAAAGACGAGTAGCCATTGCAGGCGTAATTTCAATGGAGCCCGAAATTCTCATTCTTGATGAGCCAACAAGCGGTCTTGATCCAAGAGGCCGTGAGCAGATTCTTGAACTTGTTAAAAATTATCGTGAACAGACAGGCAAAACCGTAATTATTGTATCTCATAGTATGGATGACGTTGCCCGTTTCGCCACAAAAGTTGTCGTTATGAATGACTCAAAGGTAGAAATGACGGGCACAGTTGACGAAGTGTTTGAAAAATCATCACGACTTCGTGAAATCGGACTTTCAGTACCGCAGATTACGGAGATTTTTATTAAACTTCGTGAAAAAGGTTACAATGTAAGCGAAAAAATATATACAGTTGAGCAGGGTTACCTTGAACTCAAAAAACTTTTTGAGGGGAGTGTGACGGAGTGATTAAAGATATTACAATCGGTCAGTATTTCCCTATGGGCTCAGTAATTCATAAACTTGATCCCAGAACAAAACTTCTTTTTACTGTTGTTTATATAGTAACGGTTTTTGTTTCAAATAACTTTGTTTCACTTTTCTTCTGTCTTTTTACGGGAATAGCAGTAATTGCACTTTCAAAAATTCCTGTAAAAACAGTAATTAAAGGATTGAAACCAATTCTTCTTATTATAATTATTACATCTGTTTTGCAGATTGCTTACGTTAAAACAGGCGTGATGCTTATTGATTTCTGGAAAATTCAAATTTCAAGTGGAGGAATTCTCACAGCGGTATTTATGGCACTTCGTATTTCATTGCTGATTGTAATGAGTACAATGCTCACTTATACAACTTCCCCAACTTCACTCACAAATGGTCTTGACCGTGTATTTGCACCTTTTAAGAAAATTGGCATTGATTTTCATACGGTAACAATGATAATGACTATTGCACTCAGGTTTATTCCTACTCTTATTGAAGAGGTTGATAAAATAATGAGTGCACAGAAGTCAAGAGGTGCAAACTTTGAACAGGGTAGTATTATAAAACGAGCAAAAGCACTTATTCCTTTGTTTATTCCTTTGCTTTTCAACTCAATAAGAAGAGCTTATGAATTGGCAAATGCTATGACTTGCCGTTGTTATAACGGTGGTAAAGGTAAAACTACTATGAATGCACTGAAATTCTCAAAGCGTGATTATCTTGCACTTCTGAGTATTGCAGTTTTGATTGGTGCAGTAGCAATTCTTAATATTTTCTGTGGTGAATATAATGCGGAATTTACTTTTAACCTTGCGGTATGATGGTACTTCTTTTCACGGTTGGCAAATTCAACCAAACGGAGTAACTGTTCAGCAGGAACTTTGCAACGCTTTTAAACATTTAAGCGGAAAAGACGAAAATATAATAGGATGTAGCCGTACAGATGCAGGTGTTCATGCAAATATGTTTTGCTGTAATGTAAGAACAGAGTGTAGTGTTACAGTTGACAAAATTCCCGACGCACTGAATTTCTATCTTCCTCCCGAAATTTCGGTTTACGAGTGTTGTGAAGTTGATTATGATTTTCATGCAAGGTATGATTGTAAAGGTAAAGAGTATGTTTATTTAATATACAACGGTAAATACCGCAATCCTTTTTATGAAAACAAAGCAATGTTTTATCAATATGAGTTGAATGCTGAAATGCTGAATGATGAGGCAAAAGCATTTATTGGCACTCATGACTTTTCTGCATTTTGCAGTGCGGGAACAGATATTCAGGATAAAACCCGTGAAATATATGACTGTTCTGTGACACGCAACGGTGATTTGGTTGAAATCCGTATCAGCGGTAACGGTTTTTTATATAATATGGTACGAATTATTGTGGGAACTCTTCTTGATATTCAAAAAGGTAAGATTGAAAAAGGCAGTATTCCCTCAATAATTGAAAGTTGTAACCGTGAAAAAGCAGGAGTTACAGCAGAGCCTCAGGGCTTGTATTTAAATAAGGTTTTTTATTGATGTGTGGTGAATTTAATGGCTGAAAAGAGAAAAAATACGTCAAAAAAGTCCGTTTCAAAAAAACGGCATAAAAAATTGAGCATAAGTCTTAAAAATGCAAAAACATTGAAACTGCTTGCGATAATTCTTGTAGTACTTTTGCTTGTGATTATTGCGGCGGCACAGTTTGGCGGAGTTACATTCTCAACAATTGGTGACTCAATACGCACGTCCCTTGCAGGTATCGGCTCAGGTGAGGGATATCCGTATAGCATAAACGGAGTTGAGATAACTGACGCCGGCGTAACAAATTCCGATTTGGTACTCGTTTATGATGATACTGTGAAAGTACTCGATTCAACTGCGAAAGAACTTTCAAATCTCACTCATAAATATGACCATCCTGTTATGAACAGTAACAGCGGACGTGTTTTACTTTATGATGAGGGCGGCACAACTTTCAGAGTTCAGTCAAAAACAAGGGTTCTTTATGAAAAAGAACTTGATTATATAATATATACGGGTGCTATGGGTAAAGACGGCTCGGTAGCCATTGCAACAACTGCAAGCGGAGCCGAAAGTATGCTCACAGTTTACGATAAAAACGAAAAAGAAGTTTTCGTCTGGAAATGTGCAAAAGAACACATTGTTTCCTGTGATGTTTCTGATAACGGAAAACTTTTTGCAGTTTCTGTAATGGGCGTTGATAATGGCTCTGTTTATTCAAAGGTTTATATCTTTAATAAGAAGAAAACTGAAGCACAGGCATCTTTTGAATATAATGACACAGCAATCTCATCAGTACAATTTTTATCGAATGAAACATTGTTTGTGCTTGGTAATAATGTCTGTCAGATAATCAACGGTGATGAAGTTAAAGAAGAAATTGATGTTTCAGTAAATACACCGTCAAGACTTTATATATCTGATAACAATACAGCAGTTCTTGTTCTTTCAAAGTATTCAAGTACAACCAAAAAGATTATAAAAGTTTATAATAAATCGGGAACAGAACTTTTTACTCAAGAAATTGACGGACTTGTCAAATCAGTTTCGACTGACGGTAAATACGTTGCAGTTTTAACTGATGATAATGTTCAGATATTTAATACAAAAGGCGAAATGGTTGGCAGTGCGGCGGTAAATACTGATGCCGAAGAAGTAATTGTTTCGTCAAGAAGTACATATGTTTATTCGTTAGACAAAATTGAAAAATTCTCCTCTGTGGGCGATAACACAGAAGATGATGAATAATATTAAGAGGTGATATTATGTCAATAGTTATAGACATCATTCTTATTGCAATACTTGTTGTATTCATATTGGCAGCTGCTAAAAAAGGCTTTGTAGAAACATTGCTTGAATTGGTTGCAGTTATTGCAGCACTTGTGCTTTCTTACCAGTTAAGCCCTGTAATTGCTCAGGGTGCTTATGACGGATTTGTCAAAGAAAGTGTAATATCTTCAATTGAAGAACAAGTCGACGAAAACTTTGATACTACAACTGCTACAAAAAAAGCGGAAGTAACAATAGAGGCACTTCCTGAATTTGTAGTGTCACTTGCATCATCAGCAGGTGTTGATGTTAATGACATTAAAGCAGAAATTTCATCAGGAAAATTCAGTTCAGAAAATATTGCAACTGAACTTGTTGAAAATGTAGCTGAGCCAATCATTTTAGGTGCTTTGACAGTAGTATTCTTTATAATATTGGCAATAGTACTTCTGATTGTACTTAAATTTGTTGCAAAACTTGTATCCAAGTTGTTTAAATTACCGCTTGTGGATAAGGTAAATAAATTGCTTGGTGCGTTACTTGGTGCTTGTAAGGGCGTGCTTGTGCTTGTCTTTATTTGTACAATACTTAATTTTGCATTTTCGGGTGGCGATGGGGCATTTGCCGACGCCGTCAACGAGTCTTATGTAATAGGCTTGCTTGACAACGTCAATCCGTTTATAAATTCATTGAAAGAACTTATTCAGTTATAAGGAGAGAATGCTATGAGTGAAGAGAAAAAATCATTAAAAGAAAATTTAAAAGAAATTTTCAACGGATGCTTAACAATCCCTAATCTTATTTCAGTTATAAGAATTTGCCTGATTCCCGTAATCGCAGTTCTTTATTACAATAACTACATTTGGTGGACTGTAGCAATGATTGCAATTTCAGGTCTTTCTGATGCAGTTGACGGTAAAATTGCCCGCCGATTTAATCAGGTTTCAAATTTAGGAAAAATGCTTGATCCTGTTGCTGACAAACTTACTATTTTTGCACTTGCTATTGTTCTTTTCTTAAAGTTCAAAGCGGCAGAAAGTGCAAGTATGCAGGCATTTGCATGGGTATTCTTACTTTTCATAATTAAAGATGTTATTATGATTTTAGGTGCAATAGTTCTTATCGCATTAGGTACAAAACCTTGTGCTGCAGAAATCTGGGGCAAACTTGCAACATTTGCATTCTATGCAGTAATGGTTGTAATCATCGGTTTCGGTCCTGAAATTGGCGCTGTAAGTATGTATTATCCACAATACGCAATCCCTGAAACAGTAATGTTTATACTTGTAATAGTTGCAGTCGTGCTTACATTTATGGCATTTTTCAGTTATTTACCTGGTGCAATTAAACAAATTATAGAAAATTCAAAGAAAAAATAAAGAGGACACGCAATGAATGAAAAAATGATTTGCAGTAAATGCAAACAACGACCTGCCGTTATCTTTATTACAAAGATGGAAGGCGACAAAACAACAAATGAGGGCTTGTGCATCAAATGTGCAATGGAGATGAATATTGGTCCCATTAAACAGATGATGGATAATATGGGTATAACCGAAGAACAACTCGATGATATGAACGAGCAGATGGAACAAATGATGGAAAGTATGGGCGAAGAAGGCTTTGAGCCCGGTGGAGCTTCCACATTCCCGTTCTTGCAGAATATGGGCTTAATGCCTATGGATGTTCCCGAAGAGAATATAAAAGACCTTAACGGTGATAAGAAAAATACGCCAAAAGGTAAAAAGAAACAGGGTACAAAGAACGACAAAAGAAAGTTTTTATCTCTTTACTGTACTGATTTAACAGGCAGAGCAAGAGAAGGCAAACTTGACAGAATTATCGGTCGCGATACTGAAATTGCACGTGCAGTGCAGATTTTGTGCCGCAGAACAAAGAATAATCCTTGCCTTATCGGTGAGCCCGGTGTTGGTAAAACTGCTATTGCTGAGGGACTTGCTCAGAGAATTGCAGAGGGGAATGTTCCTGCAAAGCTTGTTGATAAAGAAATTCACTTGCTGGACTTAACTGCTCTTGTTGCAGGAACGCAGTTCAGAGGTCAGTTTGAAAGCCGTATCAAAGGACTTGTTGAAGAGGTTAAGAGTGAAGGTAATATTATTCTTTTTATCGACGAAGTTCATAATCTTGTAGGTACAGGTGATGCGGAAGGCTCAATGAATGCCGCAAATATATTAAAGCCTGCACTTTCACGTGGCGAAATTCAGGTAATCGGTGCAACAACATTCAATGAATACCGTAAGCATATTGAGAAAGATGCCGCTCTTGAACGCCGTTTCCAGCCGGTTAAGGTTGAAGAGCCGTCTGTTGAAGATACCTATAAAATGCTTTTAGGTATTAAAGGCTATTATGAGTTGTTCCATCGTGTTCAGATAAGTGACAACCTTGTTTATAAAGCAGTAACTCTTTCAGAAAGATATATCACTGACAGATTTTTACCTGATAAGGCGATTGACTTGCTTGATGAGGCTTGTACTTGCGCAAATCTCCGCAATAAAGCAATCAGCGAAAATGAGATTAACGAAAAGAACATTTTGCGTCTTAAAAAAGAACTCGAAGAACTTGAAGAAAAAATCGCAAATCCTGAAAAAGACGAAGACTTAAATCCCGTTTACGAGGACCTTTACAGAACAAAAGGTGAGTTAGCAGTATGCGAGGGTAAAGCCCCCGAATTACAGGAAAAAGCCAAAGATAATAACGTAATTGAAGACGATTTGGCAAAGGTTATCAACCTCTGGACAGGTATTCCTGCAACAAAGGTTGTTGAGGGCGATGTAAACCGTCTTAAAGGTCTTGAAGACAGGCTTATGGAAAAAGTTGTAGGTCAGGATGAAGCTGTAACTCTTGTTGCAAATGCAATCAAGCGTAGTCGTATTCAACTTACACTTCAAAAACGTCCCGCATCATTTATATTTGTAGGACCAACTGGTGTAGGTAAAACTGAACTTGTAAAACAACTGTCAATGGAGCTTTTTGATACTCCCGAAACACTTATTCGCCTTGATATGAGTGAGTTTATAGAGAAACATTCTGTTTCACGTCTTATCGGATCACCTCCCGGCTACGTGGGCTATGATGAGGCAGGTCAGCTTACAGAAAAGGTGAGAAGAAAGCCATATTCAATCATTCTCTTTGATGAAATTGAAAAGGCTCATCCCGATGTAATGAATATTCTTCTTCAAATCCTTGACGAAGGTAAAACAAACGATGCTCACGGCAGAACTGTAAGCTTCGCAAATACAGTTATCATTATGACTTCAAATGCAGGCAGTCAGAAAGCCGAAACATCATTGGGATTTGGCAAGAGTGCAAAGGACATTTCAAAAGAAAAAGTCCTTAAAGCGCTTAATGAGTTCTTACGTCCCGAATTTATCGGCAGAGTTGACGAGATTGTTGTGTTCAATCCTTTAAGTGAAGAGGATTATAAGAATATCGCAATTCTTATGCTTAATGAAATTAAAACAGTTCTTAAAGATAAAGGCATTGAACTCGTTTGCGACGACAATACACCATCTGCAATCGTTTCAAAAATGGACGGTAATGTGCGTGGTGCCCGTGATTTGAGAAATGTTATCCGACGTAATATTGAGGATAAAATCTCAACCCTTATGATTGATAATCTTGGCACAACTATGCACAAAATTATCATCACATCCGACGATAACAATATTCAGGTAAATTTTGAATAAGCAACGGTAGGGCGGGGGTTTGCTCCCGCCTTGATTCAATATAAGAAACTATTTGCTTTGTGTTAAAGTGTATTGAGGTGTTTCTTTTGGAAAAAATAGATGTTTTTATAATTGTATATTTCATAACTTTTGCAGTTATTGATTTTATAATATATGTAAAGCTTTCGAAATATCTTTATATGAGTGGCGGAGCAACCAAAGAAGACGTTAAACTCTATTTAAGTAAACAGGTTATGCATGGGCAAAGAAGATTGGTAGATTGGCTATACAATCGTACACCACGTCCTGATTTGTTTGACACTATGCTTACTGTGTGTAATATTTTAACTGGTGTTACATCACTTACACCCATTTTGATATTCTTTCTTGCTATGAGTAAAAATAAAATACTTATTGCAGTTTGTGCCGTGGCAGTTGCCGTAATTAGTGCTGTTACAGCATTTTACGGATTTTCATATTCTAAAAAGATTAAAGAAGAATTCGCAACTTATTTTGATAGCTCACGTTATAAGCCCTATACTGTTGGACCATTATCTGAACGCATAGACAGTGAAGATGAGATATATGTAGAACCGGTGAAACGTCGCACACTGAGTTTTACACAGAAGGAAAAAGAAAAAGTTGATAAACAGGTTAAAGTTGGTCAACGTGCTGCTATAATTTTAATATTTTTAATCATTATGTCTATACCTTTTGTTGCTTTAATTCAAAGTAGGATAAATAGTAGCAAAAATGACGATACCACGACAGAACAGATGCAACAAGTACAACTAAAACAACAAATAACGGGTATAAAAAATGTAAAAGCAGTTCTTGGGATTTCAGAGGAAGTTCGTTTAGATGCATCTGACGAGATTAAAATACTTTTTTCTGAGTTTGATTTTTCTGAAGAGTGCATAGTAATAAAAGATAGAGGGATTTATTTCGGATATTATGAACTGAACAATAAAACAGGAGCAGCTGAACTTCAAAAAGAAATCAAAACAAAAATTTTAAACGATTTTAATTATTTTTCTCAAGATTTTGACGAGAAAGATGAAAGTAAAGAGAATTTTACTATTTATTCTTTTGAATCAGAGGATATCTTTGCTGTGTCAATTTGCTGTAATACCAGTGTGATATACGCTTACAGTAATCTCAATAATGAAGCATGGCTCAAATCACTTTTAAATGATTTAGGATATCTTGAAGATTTTTAGTCTTATAGTATGGTGGTTTTTTTCTCCCACCATAATTATCTCAAAAAATAAAAATAAACCTTAAAAACATGTTGACAAAGAAAAGTCTTTATGTTAAAATAATCAGCGTCGTTTGAACTGCGGGTGTAGTTCAATGGTAGAATCCCAGCCTTCCAAGCTGGTCGTGTGGGTTCGATTCCCATCACCCGCTCCACATGCGCTGATAGCTCAGTTGGATAGAGCATCTGCCTTCTAAGCAGAGGGTCG
>CAYXMF010000066.1:0-5627 GCA_964465845.1 uncultured Eubacteriales bacterium
TCCTTTGAAACACCGCAAATCATACCTGTTGAAATTGTTGAACCAGAACGTGAAATACCGGGAAAACCTGCAGCAAATACCTGAGCTAAGCCAATAGCAAAAGCATCAAGTGTATTTACCTCTCTGTTCAGTATCTTTTTCTTCGAAACATATGTAGATGAAAGCAACAGAATGCCTGTAAGCAAAAAGCAAAAACCTTCAACAAGAATACTTTCATCTTCAGAAAGTCCGCCCAATATGTCCATAAGTTTCATATCATTGCCTACCGGAATGAGTAAAAGTAAAAGCGGAATACAAGAAAATACAAACATTACAAGCATTTTCTTTTTGCCTTTTAGTTGCTTAAACTTAAATTTGCCTGTAAAAATATCTTTAATAAGCGCAAAAGCATCCAGCACAAGCTCAAATATAGTCTTATGAAACACTATAAACACAGCTATCAGTGTTCCTAAATGAAGTAATACTGAAAACAAAAGTGACCCTTCACCATCTACGTTTAAAAAGTGCTGAAACAACGACAAATGGCCGCTGCTTGAAATAGGCAAAAATTCAGTAACACCTTGAACAATACCAAGTATTATTGCTTTTAAAATTGACATTAAATCAACTCCATTAACTTTCTATCTTAGAATATAAATATGCCATTGCATCTTTCAAATTGCCAATACTGTCAATTAATCCTTCTTTTACGGCATTTTCACCGTCAAGAACAGTACCAACATCCATTACAAGCTCACCTGTTGAAAGCATAAGTTCCCGAAAACGCTCAGGAGGAATATTGGAATTACCAGACACAAATCTGACAATTCGTTCCTGCATTTTATCAAAATATGATAACGTCTGAGGAACACCCAAAACCAATCCGTTCATTCTTACAGGATGTATGGTCATTGTTGCAGTCGGAACAATAAACGATTTATCAGCAGATACTGCTAACGGTACACCAATCGAGTGACCACCGCCAAGTACAAGTGATGCAGTGGGCTTTTTCATTCCTGAAATGAGTTCAGCAATTGCAAGACCAGCTTCAATATCGCCACCAACAGTATTAAGAATTATCAATAATCCATCAATATTTTCACTTTCTTCAACTGCTACAAGTTGAGGAATTACGTGCTCATATTTTGTAGTCTTATTAGTAGGCGGAAGAATATAATGCCCCTCCACCTGTCCGATTATTGTTAGGCAATGAATATATTTTCCATCTTTGCCTACTGAAAAAGCACCATTATCAGTAATTTCTGTATTAGCAGATACCCCAACTTCAGAATCTGAATTTTCACTCTGTTCAGATGTTGTTGGATTAGCCGGTATAGTAAAATCATCAAAATATACGCACATATTATCGCATCCTTTAAAAATATAAAATTATTTTTTCCGAATGCAATTAAAATATTTAAGCAAAAACTACTAAATATTGTATCATAATTTGTTTTTAATATCAATCTTTTGTTGAAAAATACTTTTTTATATATACAAATATATTGACAAATTTCTATCAATGTAATAAAATTATGAAAGATTGTTAAAAAAATGAAAAAGTCCAAGGAGTGATTCACAAATGGGTATGACAATCGGACAGAAACTTATTAAATCTCACCTTGTCAGCGGTGATATGACACCAGGCAGTGAGGTTGGCCTTAAAATTGATCAGACACTTACTCAGGATGCTACAGGAACAATGGCTTATCTTGAGCTTGAAGCTATGGGAATTGAACAGGTAAAAACTGAACTTTCAGTTGCTTATATTGACCATAACACATTGCAGACAGGCTTTGAAAATGCGGATGACCACAGATTTATACAGAGCGTTGCAAAAAAACGCGGTATCCGTTTTTCAAGACCTGGTAACGGTATTTGCCATCAGGTGCATCTTGAAAGATTTGGTAAACCGGGCAAAACTTTAATTGGTTCTGACAGCCATACACCTACAGGTGGCGGTATTGGTATGCTTGCTATGGGTGCAGGCGGTCTTGACGTTGCAGTTGCAATGGGCGGCGGTACATATTATATCACTATGCCAAAAATGGTAAGAGTTAATCTTACAGGCAAACTCAGTCCATGGGTTGCTGCAAAAGATGTTATTCTTGAAGTTCTTCGTATTATGACAGTTAAAGGCGGCGTTGGCAAAATTATTGAATACGGTGGCGAAGGTGTTAAGACACTTTCAGTTCCCGAACGTGCTACAATTACAAATATGGGTGCAGAACTTGGTGCAACTACATCTGTATTCCCATCTGATGATATTACAAAAGCATTCTTAAAGGCTCAGGGTCGTGAAGAGGATTGGGTTGAACTTAAGGCAGATGATGATGCGGTTTACGATGAAGTTATTGATATTAACTTATCTGAACTTGCACCAATGGCGGCTTGTCCACATATGCCTGACAGAGTTAAATCGGTTACTGAAATCGGCAAAATCAAAGTTGACCAGGTTTGTATCGGCTCTTGCACAAACTCATCACTTCTTGATATGATGAAAGTTGCTGCAATTCTTAAAGGAAATACAGTTCATCCTTCAGTCAGCCTTTCAATTGCCCCTGGCTCAAAACAGGTTCTTAATATGATTTCACAGAATGGTGCTCTTGCTGATATGATTGACGCGGGCGCAAGAATTCTTGAAAGTGCTTGCGGTCCTTGTATCGGTATGGGTCAGTCACCTAATTCAGCAGGTGTATCACTTCGTACGTTCAACAGAAACTTTGAAGGTCGTTCAGGTACTGCTGATGCAGGTATTTATCTTGTAAGCCCTGAAGTTGCAGCAGCATCAGCACTTACAGGCTATCTTACAGACCCATGTGATTTAGGAGAATTCCCTGAAATCGTACTTCCTGATGAATTTATTATTAATGATAATATGGTTGCTATGCCGGCAACTCCTGAAGAGGCAAAAGATGTTGAAGTTATGTACGGACCTAACATTAAGCCGTTCCCAACAAGTGAGCCTATGGGCGACGATATTACAGCTAAAGCAGTTCTTAAGGTTGGTGACGATATTACTACTGACCATATTATGCCTGCAGGTGCTAAGATTCTCCCCTACCGTTCAAATATTCCATTTCTTTCACAGTATTGTTTCGGTGTTTGTGATAAGACATTCCCTGAAAGAATCAAGGCCGAAGGTAAAGGTATTGTAATTGGTGGAGCTAACTATGGACAAGGCTCATCACGTGAGCATGCTGCTCTTGTTCCGCTTTATCTTGGCGTAAAAGCAGTTATTACAAAATCATTTGCAAGAATTCACTGTGCAAACCTTATTAACGCTGGTATTCTTCCTCTTAACTTTGCTAATCCTGATGATTATGACAAGATTACACAGGGCGATGAATTAAGTCTTAAGGGAATTAAGAATGCAATTATTAATAATGAGCCTGCTGTTCTTGTAAATATTACAACCGGCGATGAATATGAAATCAAATATGACCTTTCACAGCGACAGAAAGATATTATTCTTGCAGGCGGACTTTTAAACTACACAAAAGAATCATTTTAAGGAGTTGTTAAATATGGAAAAACAGATTTCAGAAGCACTTGCTAAGTTTGAAGCTCTTGTAAGAGAACAGTTAGCAAGAAATGAGAAGATTAAAGCACAAAAAGAATTTGTTGATTTTGAAAAACTTGATAAAATCATTATTGGTGTTTGTGGTGGTGACGGAATTGGTCCGATTATCACAAAAGAATCAGCGAGAGTTCTTGAGTATATGCTTGCTGACGATGTAAAAGCAGGCAAAGTTGAATTCAAGGTAATTGATGGTCTTACAATTGAAAACCGTGTAGCAGTAATGAAAGCAATTCCTGATGATGTTCTTGCAGAACTTAAAGAATGTCACGTAATTCTTAAGGGACCTACAACAACTCCACAGGCTGGCGATCCATGGCCAAATATCGAGAGTGCTAATGTTGCAATGAGAAAGGAACTCGACCTTTTTGCTAATGTTCGTCCTGTTAAAGTTCCTGATCAAGGTATTGACTGGACATTCTTCCGTGAAAATACAGAAGGTGCTTATGCGGTTGGTTCTAAGGGCGTGAATGTAACTGAAGATTTAGCAATGGACTTTGTTGTTACAACAAGCGAAGGTTCTGAAAGAATTGCACGTATGGCTTATGATTATGCTAAGAGAAACGGCAAAGAAAGAGTTTCAATTATCAACAAAGCAAACGTTATCAAGACAACTGACGGCAAATTCCTCAGAATCTGTAAAGAAGTTGGTAAGGAATACCCTGAAATCATTACTGATGAATGGTATGTTGATATTACAACAGCAAAGCTTATTGACGAAAAGAGAAGAAAAGACTTTAAGGTATTTGTTCTTCCAAACCTTTATGGCGATATCATCACTGACGAGGCTGCTGAATTCCAGGGCGGCGTTGGTACTGCAGGTAGTGCTAACCTTGGTAAGCGTTACGCAATGTTTGAGGCAATTCATGGCTCTGCTCCCCGTATGATTCGTGAAGGCAGAGGTCAGTATGCTGATCCATGCTCAATGCTTCGTGCAACAGTAATGCTTCTTTCACACATTGGTAAGCAGAAAGAGGCTGACTTGCTTGAAAGAGCACTCGATATTTGTATGTTTGAAGAAAAGAAACTCACAATTACAGGTCGTGACAATGGTGCAACATGTAGTGATTTCGGCGATTATGTAATGGAAACTGTTAAAAAGCTTTCATAAGGAGTGAAAATCATGAGTAGAAATGATGGAGTATCAATTTCTGTCATTAAGAGACTACCACGATATTACAGATTTTTAGGTGAACTTAAAGATAACGGTGTTGTTAGAATTTCATCTAAAGATTTGTCAGGAAAAATGGGCTTTACTGCATCACAAATCCGTCAGGATTTAAACTGTTTCGGCGGTTTTGGTCAGCAGGGCTACGGATATAATATTGAAAGTCTTTACAATGAAATCGGTAATATTCTTGGGGTTAACAGTAATCGAAAAGCTATTTTAATTGGTGCCGGTAATCTTGGTAAAGCAGTTGCTTTGCATATGTCATTTGAACAACGTGGTTTTAATCTTATAGGCGTATTTGACAGAAACAAAGCACTTTCCGGACAGATGCTCAGAGGTTTACCAATCCGTCATACTGATGGTTTGTACAATTTCTGCAAGGACAACTCCCCTACTGTTGCTGTACTTTGTATTCCAAGTGTTGCAGCAAAAGAATTAGCACCACAGCTTGTTGAGCTTGGTATTAGAGGTTTCTGGAATTTCAGTCATTATGATATTTCAGCTGATTACCCTCAAGTTGCAGTTGAAAATGTACATTTAAGTGATAGTTTAATGACATTAAGTTACCATGTGAGTAATTTAGACTAAAATTAAAAGATGCTATGTGTTTAACATAGCATCTTTTTTAATCCTTTGATTTATAATACAGTTTGCAGTGACAATAGCCCTCAAATTCAGGGTCCGCAATTTGTTTCTTGAATTCGTCACAAATACATTTATATTCTTCGGTCTTAGGGAGTCTGCACGGACAATAACCGTTGCGTATTTTAAGACCTTCTTTAATTTTAGCAACTAATTCTTTATCTTCATTAAGCTTAACTGCCATAATGTTCACCTCATAACAATTATATTATATCCATTTATAAAAAGCAATAACCCAAAGCATTATGCCTTGGG
>CAYXMF010000066.1:5727-8592 GCA_964465845.1 uncultured Eubacteriales bacterium
CAATTATATTATATCCATTTATAAAAAGCAATAACCCAAAGCATTATGCCTTGGGCTATTTTTATAATATTATTTATTAAAATATTTAACAGCCGCTTCAAACATACGGATATCATATTCACCAGGTACATTCTTATAGAGACCGTCACCGATACGCTCACTGTGACCCATTTTACCGAATACACGGCCATCAGGTGAAGTAATACCTTCAATTCCACACAATGAACCATTTGGGTTAAAGTTGATATCTGCAGTAGCATTACCGTCAAGGTCAACATACTGTGTAGCAATCTGTCCATTTGCAGCAAGCTCCGCAATAAGTTCAGGAGATGCCAGGAACTTACCTTCACCATGAGAAATAGGTACATTTACAATGTCACCCACATTCATAAGGCTGAGCCATGGAGATTTTGTTGACGCAATACGAGTATGAACAATTCTGCTCTGGTGACGACTGATATTGTTAAATGTAAGTGTAGGACAATTTTCATCAGTGTCAATAATCTTTCCATAAGGAACAAGACCAAGCTTAATAAGTGCCTGGAAGCCATTACAGATACCACACATAAGACCATCACGGTTATCAAGAAGGTCTGTAACTGCTTCTTTAACTGCAGGGTTACGGAAGAATGCTGTAATGAACTTTGCAGAACCATCTGGTTCGTCACCACCTGAGAAGCCACCAGGAATAAAAATCATCTGGCTTTCTCTTACTTTTGCTGAGAAACTTTCAACACTTCTTGCAACATCTTCAGCAGTAAGGTTTCTGATTACGAAGATTTCTGCCTCACCACCTGCTTTTTCAACTGCACGAGCAGAGTCATATTCACAGTTAGTGCCTGGGAATACAGGAATAAGCACCTTAGGTTTATTGATTTTGTTTGCAGGAGCAATATCACACTTGCCTTGGAATGAATATGTAGGGATTTCACCTTTATCTTCTTTAGCTTTAGTTGGATATACATCTTCAAGTATAGCCGCATGTAATTCGTAAAGCTCCTGAATTGTTGCACTGTCATTACCAAGTTTAATTACAGGCTCTTCAGTGGTTGCACCTATTTTCATTACGCCTGGAATCTCAACATCTTCTGTAAGCTCTGCAACAATAAAGCCCCACATACCAAGATGCCAGTTTTCTTCAAGGTCAGATGATGAACTGAAACCGATGTTATTACCAAATGACATCTTCATAACTGCTTCGCCGATACCGTGTTCAATTGCCCAAGAAGCCTTTACTTTGCCTTCTTTGCAAAGATTATGGAATGCTTCCCATGTAGATTTAAGGCTATCAGCACTCTCGTCAGTTGCACCAAAGAGATACACAGGATGATTTGCCTCTTTGAATTCAGGGCTGATAACATCTTGCTTTTTGATAGGAGCAATAGCGAATGAAATAAGTGTCGGAGGAACATCTTTATCAAGGAAAGTACCTGACATTGAGTCTTTACCACCAATTGCAGCAGCACTCAATTCTAACTGAGCATCAAGTGCACCGAGAAGAGCTGCAAAAGGCTTACCCCAACGCTCAGGCTCAGTTTTAAGTCTTTCAAAGAATTCCTGTAATGTAAGATATGCAAGTTTATAGTCACAACCTGCAGCAACAAGCTTTGCAACAGAGTTGTAAATTGATGCATGAGCACCTGTATAAGGGTCAACTGAAAGATGGTCTGGGTCGCATCCCCAGCTAAATACGCTTGCTTGGTCAGTTTCTTGTCCTGGAAGAACTGGTAATACTGCAGCCATAGACTGAGCGGGAGTAAGCTGACGCTTACCACCAAAAGGCATAATAATATTACTTGCACCGATAGTTGAGTCAAATCGTTCTACAAGACCTCTCTGGCTTGCTGTACGAAGGTCAGAAGCCATTTCACGCAATGAACCGAACATTGCTTTACTTAATACCGAAAGGTCTTTTTCAGTAACTACAACATCCATGTGCTTAACTGCACCGTTTGTGTCAAGGAATTCACGACTCAGATTTGCAATAACATTACCTTTCCATTTCATTACCATACGTTCTTCTTCTGTAACAACAGCAACACGATATGCTTCAAGGTTTTCTTCTTGAGCAAAAGCAATGAATTTATCTGCATCTTCAGGTGAAACAACAACAGCCATACGTTCTTGTGATTCAGAAATTGCTATTTCTGTTCCATCAAGACCCTCATATTTTTTACGAACTGCATCAAGGTCAATTTGAAGACCAGGAGCAAGCTCACCAATAGCAACAGATACGCCACCTGCACCAAAGTCATTACAACGCTTGATTAAACGAGTAACTTCTGCATTACGGAAAAGTCTTTGAATTTTTCTTTCTTCAGGAGCATTACCTTTCTGAACTTCAGAAGCCATAGTTGTAAGTGACTTCATATTGTGGCTCTTTGAAGAACCAGTAGCACCACCTATGCCATCACGACCTGTACGTCCACCAAGAAGGACAATTACATCACCTGGAGCAGGACGCTCACGACGTACATTATAAGCAGGAGCAGCAGCAACAACTGCACCACATTCAAGACGTTTTGCAACAAACCCTTCGTGATACATTTCTGCAACGTGGCCTGTAGCAAGACCAATCTGATTACCATAAGAAGAATAACCTGCAGCAGCAGTCTGGCAGATTTTACGCTGTGGAAGCTTACCATCTAAAGTTTCTGCAATAGTCTTTCTTGGGTCACCTGCACCAGTTACACGCATTGCCTGATGAACATAGGCACGACCTGAAAGAGGGTCACGGATACAACCACCTATACATGTAGCAGCACCACCGAATGGCTCAATTTCTGTAGGATGATTGTGAGTTTCATTTTTAAACATAAGAAGCCAATCCTGGTCTTCACCATTTACAGTTGCTGTAACATGGAT
>CAYXMF010000067.1:0-8574 GCA_964465845.1 uncultured Eubacteriales bacterium
GTTGCGAGCTGTCTTTTCTGAACGTGCTCTAACTTCAAATGTACCGAAGCCGATAAGCTGAACTTTGTCGCCGTTTGCAAGAGCGTCTGTAACTGATGCGAAAACTGCTGCTACTGCTGCGTCTGCGTCTTTCTTTGAAATGCCTGCTTTTGCAGCAACTGCTGCTACGAGTTCTGTCTTATTCATTGTGATTTCCTCCAATAAATTTTTCTCTTTTAATTTATCCTAAAAGGATTACTCCTTTTTTGATATCTGTTTTGCCAAGTCCCAAAGCTTGTCCAACTCACTAAGCTCTGTTTCTTTCATATTAAGCCCACGTTCCTCAGCCAATTTTTCAACTTTTGAGAAACGGTCAATAAATTTATCAGTTGCGTTTGTAAGAGCTTCTTCACTGTCAACATCAACAAATCTTGAAACATTTACAACTGAAAAAAGCAAGTCGCCCAATTCCTCACGGGCATTGTCAATAACACCCATTGTAACGGCTTCTTTGAGCTCTGCCAATTCTTCGCTGACTTTATCGAATGCACCGTCAACAGTTTCCCAATCGAAACCAACTTTTGCGGCTTTTTTCTGAACCTTATCGGCACGCATTAATGCCGGGAATTCACGCGGGATTGAAAGCATTGATTCAGTCTGACTTTTCTGCTGTTTGGTGCGTTTTTTGATAACATCCCAATTTTCAAGGACTTGTTCGCTTGTTTCGGCGTTTACATCACCAAAAACGTGAGGATGACGTTCAATCATTTTTTTGCAGATTCCGTCAGCTACATCATTTAAATCAAACTCGCCTTTTTCACGCTCAATCTGAGTATGAAAAACAACCTGCAGCAAAACGTCACCAAGTTCTTCTAAAAGACCATCACGGTCATCTTTATTGATAGCCTCAATTACCTCATAAGTTTCTTCAAGAAAATCACGACGTATTGATTTGTGGTCTTGCTCTTTATCCCAAGGGCAACCATCAGGTGAACGAAGTATTTCAACAATATCAATCAAATCATTAACATCATACTGTTCTTTGAACTTGAAATTGTTAATCATTGTCTCACCTTCTATACTTTAACATTTTACTCTATAAATCCATATTTTGCAAGTATTTTTGCAATTTTTTCTCCTTTTGGAAGCATATTTACGTCATCTTTTGAAATTCCTTTAATCAAAAGCATAGAAATCACGTAAATTAAGCCGCCAAAGCAGATTGCAACACCAAGACAGAGTATGTTTTTAACATCGTGTCCTGCAAGTGAAAAATCAGGAATAAATCGGTTGCAAAGTCCGAAAGATGTGTATGCACCTACACCGCAAAGCACACCGCAAATAATAGGCTTTACAAATACAGAAATAAAATTAATTCTGATTTTTGTTGTTCTGATAATTGCCACAAGGTTGATTACGGTAATTACTGCATAGCAAGCAACTGTACCGATAACTGCACCGTTAACATTGATGCTTGGAATTGCAACAAATATAAAGTTTGACACAAATTTTACTACTGCGCCTATTGTCATTGAAATAAGCGGAATTTTTGTTTTATCAAGGGCCTGAAGCATATTTGTCATTGGCTGTGAAAGTGCTATAAGGAAAATTGTAAATCCGTAAACCATAAGCACAGGTGCCGCTATTGAAACACCGCTTGCTGCTTCACCGCTTCCGTAGAATGCTGCAAGAATAGGTTGAGCGAGTACGCCCATGCCGATTCCGCAAGGCATTGCAACGAGCATTGTTACTCGCATTACAGATTCAATTGAAACCTTAATAGCCTTTTTATCTTTGACTGCCCATGCTGCTGAAAGCGCAGGAATTGCACTGATTCCCAATGTCATTGTAATTGAGGGAATAAGATTTCTGAAATCAAGAGAAAGTGAATATGCACCGTAAAGGAAGTTTTTAACGTCGCCGTCAAGAACTCCTGCAAGCTGAGTTGAATACATTTCTCTGATTAAATCCATATTATTGACAACAACTTCTTCAAGACGGTTCTGAACCGTAATTGTGTCAATAAGATTTGTAATACTGAACACCAATGAGCTGAGAGCAACGGGTATTGCAAACTGGAAAAGTTTCTTTGCAATAGTGCCTGATGCTTCAGGTTTTGGTGCAGAAGCCAACTCTGTTTTTGTAATTCTGTCACCTTTGACTTTATGCATAATTACAAGGTAAATCACACCGATTACAGTACCGATTGTAACGCCTGCCGTAGCACCTGCTGCAGCGTATGGGTAAATTGCGCTTAACGCTTCTGTTTCAGTAGTTACAGTCTGTCCGAAAACGGTAAGTCCCTGCTCGAAACGTGACATTCCGTAACTGATTGCCCATTTTGCACAAACAAGGCCGAATATTAATTTACCTACTGCTTCAAGTACCTGTGAAAATGCAGTTGGCGTCATATTTGAAAGTCCGTTGTAATAACCGCGATAGCTTGACATTATACAACAGAAAAGAATTGAAGGTGTGATTACAAAAACTGCAGGAAGAATATCCATATTCCGGGCACTTAAAGCATACGGATATGCTAAAATCAGCATTGCAAGAGTACCGAGAATACCTACAATCAAGAACAGTCTTTTTGCTACCTTATGGATTACTTTTACGTCACGGTAACGGCCTAATGCCATTGATTTTGACACCATATTTGAGACAGCAACGGGAAGTCCTGCCATTGAAATTGTATAAATAGGCACATAAAGGCTGTAAGCCGAGTCAAAAAGACCTCTTCCCACAGTACCAATCATATTGGAAAGCGGAATTTTATAAATTACACCTATAACCTTGATTATTATTGTTGCAAGGCTCAATACAAGAGCACCGTTCAATAAACTCTGGCTTTTTCTTTGCTTTTCTACCAAATCATTTCACACCTTTATATCTTGATTATTCTTCAGTCCCAATAAATTCACGCAACAACGAATTTTTCGGAACAAGTGATGAGTCAATATCTTCAAAACGTTTTAACGCTTTATAAATTTTCTGAATATCGTTTTTATATTCATCTGAAATCGCACTGCTCTCAATAAGTTCCATAGCCTGCTGTTTTAAAACACACGTTTCGTAAATATGAATTGTATTTACTTTTATGTCAGCAAGATGACGGTACGGGAACAGATATTTATCTTCACCTGCGGTTACATTTTTCCAGAGTTTGCAAGTATTATCAACTGTACTGCATCTGAACTTGAAATCACGCACCATACGGCGAACAAATCTCATATTTCTTTTATTAAGTACTATATTTCCCTTTTCGTCATAAATTCTTGAAGAAACATTTATATAAATTTTTAAAAGATTGCCTTGAATTTTCTCAGTAATCACGGGATTTAATGCGTGAAGTCCCTCAATAATTACGACATCTTCATCACCTAAGGTAATTTCATTAAACTGAGTTTCACTTCGCTTACCCGTTGTAAAATCAAATATTGGATTTTTAACTGTTTTGCCACGAAGAAGTGCATTTACCTTTTCTTCAAAGCAAGGCAAATCAAGGGCATAAACTGTTTCATAATCCTGAGTGCCGTCGGGAAGATAAGGAATATCGTCACGGTTCAAATAGAAATCGTCAAGGCTTAAAACATAAGTTTTTACGCCCTTTTCGTTTAATTTCTCACAAAGCTTACGTGCGGTAGTGGTTTTACCTGCTGAAGAAGGTCCTGCGAGCATAATAATTTCTCTGCCCTCATCAGTTACAACCTTTTCAGCGATATCGCCAATAATATTTTCATATCTTTCTTCACTTTTCTTGATAAGTTCCTGCGGCGAAGACTTTGCCTTTTCGTTGATATATTCAATATAATTCTTCATGTTTGACACTCAATACACCTCATTTAATAAGCATATGTATCGTAAAATTCAGTTATTCTTTTCTTACGTTCGCGAAGTATCGGAAAATCCTTGATATATTCAAATGGATATTTGAAATTGAAAATACGTTCAATTTCAGCACCCTCTGGTGCTTTAAGCTTCGTTACTGCACCGCCACCGCAAGAAAGAATTGTATGACATTCTTCCATCATAAAAATATTATAAATACATTCTGTTCCAGTTTTTGCCCAACCAACATTTTCTAATGCACCCGCTGATTTTGACTGTCGGTACATATAGTACGGGTGATAGTTTTCACTTAATTTTTCATAAGTATAATCAAGCATTTCAGCAGCGCGGTTAGCATTCTGAACAGCCAATTCGGGAGAATTCTGACCTATGCCTGATGCTCGTTTTACGGCAAGTGTATGGACTGTAATATTTTCGGGATTCAAAAACATTGCAGTATCAAGTGAGTACTTAAATCCGTCAACAGTATCGGTAGGAAGCCCTGCAATCAAATCCATATTGATATTATCAAATCCGATTTTGCGGGCAAGGTTGAAAATTTTTATTGTGTCCTCTGCCGTATGACGTCTGCCAACTGTCTCTAAAACAGAGTTATTAAAGGTTTGCGGATTTATGCTTATTCTGTCAACCGAAGAATTTTTGATTACTCTCAACTTTTCTTCTGTAATTGTGTCGGGACGGCCTGCCTCAACGGTAAATTCACGGCAAGAGTTCATATCAAAATTATTTTCGATTGCAGTTATAACTGTTTTCAGTTGGTCTGCTGAAAGAGTTGTAGGCGTACCGCCGCCAATATAAACACTTTCAAGTCTAACACCTATGTTCTTTGCAATTTCTGCGGTTTCAATCAATTCTTTTTCAAGCAAATCAACGTAAACGGGCAAAAGTGCCTTTGCTTTTTCATTTTCAACTGAATGTGAAACAAATGAGCAATAGCTACATCTTGACGGGCAAAAAGGAATTGAAATATAAAGGCTGAAAGAATTCGGATTTGAAGTTGCTATGATTTTCTCTTCACAATCCGCAACGCTTCTTGCAAGGCGGTATTTTTCGTCAGTTACAAGTAAATCATTTTTGAAATACTCTTCCGTTTTTTCTCTGCCCATTACTTTTTCGGTATTAATAAGCAATTTTGAAGGGCGCACGCCCGTAAGCACACCCCATTTGGGATAAAGTCCCATATATTCACTTAAAAGTTCATATACCATTCTGCCCATCTGCATTTCATTGTCGTCACAAAGAGGGGCAGTAAGAGTTTTGGAAAAGCCTTCAAAATCTGCTTTAACAGTAATTTCTTTATCAACCGCTGTAAGCAGATTATATTCTGAATTTTCGTCATAGATTACCTGAATTTTTGTGTCAGGCATAAAAATTCTCACAAGTTTTTCCATTTCATAATGGAATTTGTGGTTAATTACAAGTAGTTTAATCATTTTCTTCTGAATCTTGTTCTCATATAACGGTTATATTCACGCTCAAAATTAAGGGTTGTTGCATCATCATGACCAGGAAATACTTTGTAATCCCCTTCTAATTCTGCAATTCTTGCAAGAGACATAAGTTCTGTTCTTGCGTCGCCGCCGTAAAGGTCTGTTCTGCCGGCGGTTAATCTAAACAATGTGTCACCTGAAAAAATGATTCTATCATCAGGAAAAATATAGCAAACGCCACCTTTTGTATGCCCCGGTGTATGCATAACGGTAATTTTGCTTTTACCAAGCATTAATTCTGTACCGTCTTCAACTAAAATATCAGCATATATAGGCGTACTATCAGTTCCATAATTCTTATTCTTGTCACAAAGCATTTCTTCGTCTTCTTTATGAATTACGACCTTCGCACCTGTTTTTTCTTTAACAAAATTCACTCCGCCAATATGGTCAAAATGCCCGTGAGTCAAAAGAACATACTTAACGTTTTCAGCGTTTAACTTTTCAATTAATATTTCTTCCGGCAACGATGGGTCAACAACTGCTGTCTCGCCTGTTTCTTCATCTGTAATAATATAAGTATTTGTTATAAAGCCATCATCCATAATTGCAAGATGCGTTTTTAATGAAACCATTTTCTTTTACTTCTTTCTCCATGTAACCGCTGAGAATTGTGACCTTGAATTAATCAGTGGTTACGCCATATTTCTGAATCATAAAGGATTGTAACGGGGCCGTCGTTTAACAGGTCAACTTTCATGTCGGCACCGAATACGCCTTTCTCTACATTTTTTACACCATTTTCAATAAGCTTATTACAGAAATATTCGTACAACTCATTTGCACGGTCAGGATGTGCCGAGCGAATGAATGACGGTCTGTTACCTTTTTTCACATCCGCACAGAGTGTGAACTGTGAAACTGCAAGAATTTCGCCCTGGGCGTTCTGAATATCAAGGTTCATTTTACCTTCATCATCTTCAAACACGCGAAGTGTAGAAGTCTTTCTTGCAAGGATTTCTGCATCTTTTTCTGTGTCGTCATCCATAACGCCAAGCAAAATAAGATAACCTTTATTGATTTTTGAAATAAGCTTACCGTCAACCGTGACACTTGCTTTGCTTACTCTTTGAATTACTGCTTTCATAATAAATTCCTTTATCTTTCAACACTTAATATACCATCGATTTTTTCGATTCTACCTATAAGATTCTTAAGATGGTCAAGACCGCTAACGTTAACGGTAAGTTCAATTATTGTTCTGCCGTCTTTCATATCGTGAGTGCTGATGCTTGTAATATTAACACGCATATTTGCCACCTGAACTGCAACTTCTGCCATAAGTCCCACACGTGAAAGACAGGTAAGCTGCAAGGTTGCCTTATACTCTTCTTTCACATTCTTATTCCAGTATGCATTCACCCAACGTGCAGGCTCGGCACAGTTTGTTATGTCCTTAGGAACATTAGTGCAATCACGCTTATGGATTGAAACACCGTGACCTCTTGTTATAAAGCCGATAATATTATCACCCGGAAGCGGATTACAACATTGTGAGAATTTAATAAGACAATTATCAATTCCCTCAACAGTAACTCCCTCTTTATTCTTCTTGGAATTATCTTTAACAGGAATTGTTTTGATTTCAACACGGCTCTTATCGTAGTTTTTCTGATATTCTTCTTTGATATAAGGCATAAGACGGATTATTGAAAGTCCGCCGTAGCCGATTGCCGCATAAAAGTCATCAATATTTTCCATTCGCTGACGTTCAGCCAGTTTTTTGATGAATTTCTGATAATCTTCATCACTTAAACGAATATAGTTACGCTTGAACTCACGCTCAATTTCAGCCTTACCCTCAATAATATTTTCTTCTCGTTTTTCTTTTTTGAACCAGCCTCTGATTTTATTCTTTGCCTGACTTGTTTTTACAATGTTAAGCCAGTCACGAGAAGGTCCTTTGCCCACCTGTGAGGTGGTGAGAATTTCAACAATTTCGCCGGTTTTGATTACATAGTCAATAGGCACAATTCGACCGTCAACCTTAGCACCTGTCATTCTGTTACCAACCGCTGAATGAATTGCATAAGCAAAGTCAATAACCGTTGAACCAAGAGGCACGTTCACAACGTCACCTTTTGGTGTATAAACAAATACTTCATCAGTAATAAGGTCAGTTTTAATTGTTGACACAAGTTCCCTTGCGTCACCGGACTCCTGCTGAGTCTCAAGCATTTCACGAATCCACTGTAATCTGTCATCAAAGCTCTTTTTACCGCCTGAAACACCAAGCTTATACTTCCAGTGGGCTGCGATACCGAATTCAGCAGTACGGTGCATTTCCCAAGTTCTTATTTGAACTTCAAAAGGAACGCCCTCTTTACCGATAACCGTAGTATGAAGTGACTGATACATATTAGGTTTTGGTGTTGAAATATAATCCTTAAAACGATTTGGAAGCGGATTATACATATCGTGAATAATACCAAGACAGTTATAACAGTCAATTACGCTGTCAACGATGATACGAACAGCATAAATATCGAAAATCTGGTCAAAATCTTTGCCCTGCATATACATTTTTCTGTATATACCGTGAACGGACTTAATTCGACCGCTGATCTGGGCATTTGGCACCATTTGTTTTACACGTTCGCTGATTTTTTCTTTTGTATTTTCAAGAAAATCGTTACCTGAACGGCTTGAATTTTTAAGGCTTTCTTCAATTCCTGCATAGGCTACCGGGTCAAGAAAACGGATTGCTCTGTCTTCAAGTTCTTCTTTAACGGAACGAATACCGAGTCTGTGAGAAATAGGTGCAAAGATTTCAAGTGTTTCAAGTGCTTTATCACGCTGTTTCTGTGGGTCAACAAACTCAAGTGTTCTCATATTATGAAGTCGGTCAGCAAGTTTTACGATAATAACTCGAATGTCCTTTGACATTGCAAGAAGCATTTTACGGACATTTTCTGCCTGCTGTTCTTCTTTTGTTTCACGAGAATTAAGCTGAACTTTACCGAGTTTTGTAACGCCGTCAACAAGAACTGCTACTTCTTCACCGAAATCCTCAATTAACTGTTCAATTGTGTAAGGTGTATCTTCAACAACATCGTGAAGAAGAGCGGCAACAATTGACTGCCAATCCATACCTAAATCTACAAGAATATTTGCAACTGCAATAGGATGAATGATATATGGTTCACCTGAACGGCGAAGCTGGTCTGCGTGATATGAATTTGCCGTTTCAAAAGCCTTATCGATGATTGCAAGTTCGTCTTTATTGTGAATTGTTTCAATTTTTTTACGCAAATCG
>CAYXMF010000068.1:0-8560 GCA_964465845.1 uncultured Eubacteriales bacterium
CCTGACACAGCCTCTTTTATAGCATGGATTCCGTCAGATTTTTCAAGGTAATCGGCAAAGCTGACACCCATTGAGCCATAGCCATAAGTGACGGAACTGCCAAGGAATATGACGGTTTTGTCTTTGATTGGGCTATTCTCTACGGTATCGGTATTTTTGAGAAAATATTCGCCATAATTACCACGATTGAACACGCCGAACATATTGCCTACATACCCACCTGCTATAAGTACAACTACCAATATAATTGAAATTAGGATTTTGAGTTTCTTGTTCATACGACTCCCCTACCTTTGTTATAATTATAGCATTGATGAAATACATCTTCAATGATTAATTGATAAAGAAAAGAGCCATAAAATAACCTGACGAACACTATATACATTCGTCAGGTTATAATTTAAGAAGAACTACCGAAAGATACTATGTCAAAAAAGATACGATATATCCTAATGGAATTAACGATGAGTTTGAGATGCAAAATATTTATAAGAAATATCTAAATTGCGAAATTACTCATTGATATTCAAATTAAAATAACAAAATGAATTTTATAACTCATCAAAAACGTTGTTTGTAGAATCTAATGATTGACGCATTGAATCGAGTTGTCTTAAAATGTTCTCGATTTCAATAATAGTTTCCGATATTCTCACAGCATTACAAAATATTTGATATAAACCTTGTCTTTCCGGTTCACTTAGGTCATCTAGTTTGTCAATATCATTAACATGTATCATTTGACGTTCTAATTTTGTCATTAATTTTATAAGCGTTTCGCTTTCATTTTTTGAACATGGCTCGCTGACTCTTGGTAAGGTGAAAATACGCACCAAATTAATAACATTGCTTACTATATAATCATTAGTTTGAGCGTCAGATGCCCAACTTGTTCCTTGAAAGTAAACGCAAACGGTTTCTACGTCATTAATGACATCCAAGCCCATATTGAAGTAGGCTTTTTTTAATAGCCAAAGTTGACAATCTTTTCTTTTCTTAATTTCTTGCATTATTGTGCGTAATGTTGATTCTAATGCATTTAATGTGAAACGCTCACGTTCCATTTGCCATAGAAGAGTAAAATAACCTATTTTTTTAAACCAGATTTCTTTTGATAATAATTCATTAAAAAGTAACTTTTGCTTTTCATCAGGTAAGTTTATAGCGTAAACGGCGGCAAAATAACTTTGAAATGAACGGTGAGCAAATTTGTAAGTGCTTCCTTCTTTTACAATTAAACAAACAACTTTACATAAATCATTTAAATAATGTTTTGCATCTGTTCCCACAAGATTAAGTTTTAATATGCATTTTTCCAATCTATCAAGAATTGCGTCTTCAGTAAATTCATATTCGGAATCAAAATATGATATAAAACAGAAACGAGCAAATAATTGTTTAAATGAAGACTCATTTAAATTGATACACTCAAATTCGCGTTTATAGGTTCCTTTATTGTGATTATCGTGCATACTGTAAAGTGCATTATAACATTTTTCGTAAAACTCAGCACGATGGTCTGGTATAGAGTTGTTATGCATATAGGTTAAAAACATCATAGATAATAATAGTGGATTTTGAGCAAAATCTTTGTGCTGTTCAAAAAGATTATTGTTAAGTTGAGTTGAAAATTCTATGGTTTTCTCATCCTGCGGCCAAAATTTTTTTGATAAAGCAACTGCTTGTTTTTTTGTTAAATCCATTGTCTCCAGTTGTGAAAAAGTTTCTAGAGCTGAGAAATCACGATTTGGTCTAGATGTTATAATATATGCATTTTCAGGATATTTAGACGCAAAATTTTGAATTGCTTCTGCGGCATTATCAAGCAATTCACTTTTAATTTCGTCATATCCATCGAGAAAGAATACATATTTCCCTAAGCGTAAACTGTATTCAAATTGGTCTCGAGGTAATTCTGTATCAAAGTCACTCATACACTTATATATTAGTTCTATAAGTGTATTTTCAGAAGAATCTTTCTCTGTAATTTTTCGCAATTCTAAAAGAACAGGTATGTATTCACCACGCTTAACGGTATCTAAAAACAGATAACGCATAAGCATTGATTTGCCAGCACCACCACTGCCGCAAATCAAAAGATTATTGCTAATAGTTAGCAATTTATCTATTGAAGATGTTTCATATTCAGAATGTTGATAGTTTAAACCAACTTTAATATATATACTATTACGACCAATGATATTTCGTGGCTCAATGCCTGTAACTAAAGTTTTGACTTGGTTATATCTATTATATGCATTATCTAAATAGCGTGTAAAAACAGAGCCGGTTAAAACTAATGCTTTTCCATATTGGTCGTTTAATTTGTTAATTATCCAATTTATTGCATGATTTCCAACATTCTCACCAACTGCAGTCATTGTGCCTTCTATTGTTGCATTTTTTACTGACATATTTGTTCTCTCCTTTTTTATAGTTCATCATATAATTAATCGTGCAAAACATACACTTTGTGACAAAAAATGACCCGAAATTGAAAAAATTTCAATCTCGGGTGTATTTTATTTCTTTGTTAGCAAATCTTTTAAAGGTTTGAAATCCAATGATGTGTCAATATATTCTTCTATATATTCGCCATCTTTCCAATATGATTTTAAACCGAAAGTTTCAATATTGTGATAAGAAGCATCACTTGTAATAAGTCTGTATTCGTCGTCTACAATCTCAAGTGCAGTACAGTTTGATATTGATAAACCAATTTGCTCACTTGTTTTCAACAAATCCTTTACATTATCAAGGCGGTCTTTTTCATCACAATGAGGCACAAATAATCCGTCAACAAAACCCAAACACTCAACACCAATTAATGGTTGGTCATTACCATACTTGATTTTAAGAGAGTCGGATGAACATTCTTTAAACCAACAGTTAGCACCTGCAGAAACACCGCACATTACTTTGCCATCAATCCAAGCCTGTTTTAATATTTCATCAAAGCCCGTTTCTTTCCAAAGTTTAATCATATCAAGCGTGTTTCCACCGCCCTCAAATATGATGTCTGCCCAATCAACAAGACTTCTAACGAGTTCAGTATTAGTTAATTCATTGCTTTTTAAATCGTTACAGGAACAACCGTACATCTCTCCGTAAATGTCAACCATTACTTGAAAGTAACTTTCTTGTCTTTCCAATGGTTGTGCGTGGGCAATCAAAAGAAAATTTGGATGTTCTTTGCCTGTAAGTCTGATTATTTCTTTATCTTGATTTGCAAGTTCGTATGGATAGCGTGTACCGTCAGAACGCTTTCTTCCGTTCTCGCCACCACCAATAGCAACTATTTTTCTGCCCATTGTCATTCACCAAAATTATAATTATCCAAATAATTATATCATAAAAAACAACAATCACAATATGAAATAATTCTATTTTTCTTTTTTCTTTGTACGGTCTGGTATTAATTTACCATCTTTATATTTCCACCACCCAAAAGAATCATTAACTCCATATTGATTTTGAACTTGATATTGTTCGCAAAGCAATAAATATGCTACTGCTTTTTTTGCATCTTTTTTTGAAGATGCTAATACCGAACGAGTTATACTTGTTATATCATTAATTATGCTACAATTACATGCCCATATAGGATTTCCATCTTCATCATAGCCTAAGTATTCAGGTCCAGTAAATTCATATTCAGACACACTGAATATTTGCTTTTCTGCGCATTCTTTCAACTGGCTTACTGCATTGTCAAGGTTAAACATAGTACAACCATAATCACTTTTTATCAGTTCATCAATTTTTTCATCAATATTAAGTGACTGATTTACAACTTTTTCAAGAATTTCATCATCCCAATTTGTTTCAACTGCTATTGAACCAATAATAGATTCAAAAAGGTCTGCTTTGATTTTTGTTTGCTTATGTACTTCATTCTTTTCATCACTTTTGCCAGCTAACAAACAATCAATGATTCCCCACTCGTCAATTATTCTTGCTAAATTCTCATTACTGACAAGTTCTTGTTTTATAGTTGTAAAACGATTTTCTCTGATTCTAAAAGCATAATCACCTAAATAGTTAAAAGAACCACATCGCTTTGCGATAATTTTTACAACATAGTTACTTAAAATTTGGTCGCCAACATACTCAAAAATTTCATTGCTTTTACCACCATTTTCAGCAGCGTAAGAGCTTCGCCTGAAGGCTTGAATTAAAAGACAGTTATTTTTAATACAATAACCTGTTTTTTCTTTAATAAGCCTTTTTAGTTTTGTCAGTTCTTGTCCGTAGAAATACTTTTCTCTTTTCATTTTTCCTCCAAAAAATTTTATTTGCTCGAGGAAAGAAAAAAGACCTTTGCACGAAGAAAAAAGCCAATTCTTAAAAGAATAGACTGATTCCATACAAAAGGTCTCAATCAAATTAAACTAATACTTGTAAGACTTTCTGCTTTTTCTTTTCACTTGCATAAAAAGGAAAAACAAATCGCATTACTCAACTACTTTAAAATAATTGATTCCTTCCTTAAACAAACATATTTTACTATTCTACAAATAATATGTCAAGAAGATGAATTTCTAATATACTCTTTGTGATTGGATGGCATATAAATTTAGCCTTGAGAGGTGCGGACAGACAAGGATGTCTGTCTCTACGCTTTCAAGGCTTTTGGTCTATTTTACGATTTCGTATGGCCAGTCGATGGTGCTCAATATTATATTATTTTATCTATCCCTATACTCTGTAGGAGTTACGGATTCAAATTCCTTAAATACTCTTATGAAATAACTTGTATCATTAAATCCTGTCTTTTCAGCAATTTCTTTTATTTTCATACCTGGATTTTCTACAAGCAGATATTTCGATTGTTGAACTCTGATTTTAAGCAAATATTCAAACACAGACACCTTATATTTCTTCTTGAACTCTTTGCATAGTTTATATTTTGAAACATTTGCAAGTTCTGAAAGTTCTTGAAGGTTTATGTTTTTATCATAGTTTTTGTGGAGATATGATTTTACTGCATCAAGATAGGTTTGCTCTTCACAATAATCTTTAAGAACAAAGTTTTCAAAAAGATATTTATAAAACATTGACGAAAGCACCGCCATATTGCAATTATCGTCTTCAGCCATATCAAGCATTACTTTATGACTTTTATACGTTTCGGCATAATCTTTACATTTTATTATACAGAAATCATTTAGCCCGAGATAAGAAAGGATTTGTTCAATATAAGCACCGTCAAAAGAAACCCATCTGTTTGTAAAAGGTGTTGTTGTAGAGTAATAACCGTGATACACATTTTTCGGCAAGAAAATAATATCACCTTTGTTTATTGCTGTGCGTTTTTTCTCTGTATGTAAAATTCCACTACCATTGGTGATAAGAAAAACCTGGTACGACGGAAATCCGTTTGTACGCTCTATCGGTGGTTGAGGATTTTGATTACCAATGCCCGTTACATATATAGGGAGATTCTTATCGTTTTCAGTAATAACAGGAAAAACCATATATCGCACTCCTTTGCAATATAGTTATATAATCATCAATATAATTATATTTACTTGGATTTTTTTGCATTGTATAATGGCAATATAATAATACTATCATATTTAATTGTCAATAGGAGTCTGTAAAATGAGAGATTATGAAAGACTTGATATTTTATCAATAAATAGAGAACCACAAAGGGCTTACTACATTCCTTACGATAGTCTTGAAAAAGCACTTGTAGGAGATAAAAATAAATCTTCATATTACAAATTGCTTAATGGTAATTGGGAGTTTAAGTACTTTGAAAGTGATGCAGACATGCCTGAAAAAATTGAGAATTGGGACAGTATTCCTGTACCATCAAACTGGCAGATGCACGGTTATGACAAGCCTTACTATACAAATGTGAATTATCCTTTCCCTGTTGACCCACCTTATGTACCTGATATAAACCCTTGTGGCATATACAGAAAGACTTTTGAGATTGATGAACAATGGAACGAAAGAAACACATACATAGTTTTTGAAGGTGTAAATTCCTGTCATTATCTTTATGTAAATGGTGAATTTGTCGGCTATTCCCAAGGCTCAAGAATGCAATCGGAATTCAATATCACCAAATATCTGCACAAAGGTGAAAACACCATTCAGGTAAAAGTCCTTAAATGGTGTAGCGGTAGTTATCTTGAAGACCAAGACGATTTCAGATGGTCGGGAATATTCAGAGATGTTTATCTTTTATCAAGAGAAGATAACGCTATAAAAGACATTGAAATCAAGGCAGATATGAAAACTATCACCGCAAATGCAGAAAACTATGAAATTTATGATAGTAACAACCAACTTGCTGATTTGTCTTCGCCTATATTATGGAATGCAGAAAATCCATATCTCTATACTGTTGTTGTAAAAGGCAAGACGGAATATATACCCATTAAAGTTGGTATGCGAGAAATTGAAATCACAGAAAATGGAGAATTGCTAATCAATAAAGTTTCAGTAAAATTAAAAGGCATAAATCACCACGATAATCACCCAAAAACTGCACAATACCTTACAGATGATTTTATGCGTTCTGAACTTATGCTAATGAAACAGCTTAATATCAATGCGATTCGCACATCACATTATCCACCAACGCCTGAATTTCTTAATATGTGTGATGAATTAGGTTTTTATGTGATTGATGAAGCCGACCTTGAATCACACGGATTTTTAACACGAAATGGAAAACCTAATCTTGATACAGAAAATGACGATTGGATTTGCAGAAAACCTGAATGGAAAAACGCTTTTGTTGAACGAGCAGAAAGAATGGTGGAAAGAGATAAAAATCACCCGTCTGTTATTATCTGGTCAATGGGTAACGAAAGCAGTTACGGTCAGAATCACGATGCAATGATTGAATATACTCATAAAAGAGATAAATCAAGACCTTGCCATTATGAACACGCTTCCCGTGTAAGTGATAAATCAGATGTTGACATAATCAGCCGAATGTATCCTGAATTACCTGCACTTGAAGACCTTGCAAATGGTGAAGATAAGAGACCTATCTTCGTCTGTGAATATTCTCATTCAATGGGTAATGGTCCCGGAGATGTGCAGGATTATGTTGAATTGTTTTACAAGTATCCAAATCTTATAGGTGGTTGTATATGGGAATGGGCAGACCATATAGTTTCGACAAATGGTAAGGAGTTATACGGTGGTGATTTTGGTGAGCCTATTCACGATAAGAATTTCTGTTGTGACGGTTTGGTTTTTGCCGACAGAACATTAAAAGCAGGTTCACTCAATGCAAAATTTGCGTATCAGAATATAGTGTTCAATCTTATTGATAATAATGTTGAGATTACTAATCGTTTTGATTTCACAAATCTTAAAGATTTTACAATTACCTTTAATATTGAAAAAGATGGAAAATTTATCAGTTCTCATTCTCAAAACTTTAACATTGAACCACACGAAAAAGGATATTTTTCTTTACCTTTTGATGTGCCCGATAAATGTAAAATGGGTTGTCATCTGCAAATTGTTGCAACCGATAAAAGTGGAAATACAGTAGCACAATATGAGAAAAAATTAGATGTTAAAAAGGCAAAACAACCATTGTCAAAGCCTTTACCCATTAAAGACAATGATAAGAAAATCCACATTGTTGCAAGTAACAAAAAATATGTTTTCAATAAATTGCTTGGTGCTATTGAAAGTATTGTCATTGACGGTGTTGAGCAATTAAGCACACCTATGCGATTGTCAGTTTTCAGAGCACCAATGGACAATGATATGCCAATGCTCAAACATTGGACAATTTCAGGTGAAATCTATGGAATGTGTAATTTTGACTGCACCTATACGAAAATTTACTCCAACGAAATTACAGAAAACAAAATTATCACAAAAGGTAGCCTTGGAGCAATTGCAAGAAAGCCATTTTTACATTTCACTCAAACTCTTGAATTTTTTGAAAATGGTGAAATGAAAGTATCTGTTGTTGCAAATGTGAAAGAAGATTCAGAGGTACATTTGCCAAGATTCGGCTATGAATTTACATCTCCTATAAATGACCTGAAATTCAAATATTATGGCAAAGGGCCTTTTGAGAATTATTGTGATATGAATTTGCATACATTAACAGGATTTTACGAAAGTTCTGCAAATAAAGAATATGTACCATATCCATATCCACAAGACCATGGAAATCATACAGAAACGGCATTGTTAAAATTGGAATCGGGTTTGTGCTTTTGTGGTGACAATTTTGAATTCAGCATACTGCCTTATTCAACTGTGGAACTTTGGAATGCAAAACATTCACACGAATTACCTGAAAGTACAAAATCCCACATAAGAATTGATTACAAAAATACAGGCGTAGGCTCTGCAAGTTGTGGCCCAAGAATTCAAGAAAAGTATTGTCTGTGTGAAAAAGAAATAGAGTTCAGTTTTGTGATAATAGATAATTCCAAGGCAAATCCTTATTTGTTAAAATAATTATACCATTCACAAGCCAAAAAGCAACAATAGAAATTCTGAGCCGATAAGTCAATAAAAATATTGACAAACGCTATTAAATTATGTATTATTAAACACAAGT
>CAYXMF010000069.1:0-8485 GCA_964465845.1 uncultured Eubacteriales bacterium
GCAAAGAAAACGGGACGATGTGGGCATCGTCCCCTACAAATCGCAACGCAGTTCCGACACTTTGCACTTTGCGCTTTGCATTTTGCATTCACATCGACAAACCCCAATTTGTATAGTTGTTTAATTTTTGTATTTTTATTGACTTTACCTTGCGTAAATTCTATAATTATTTACAGAAAGGTGAGATGAATATGGCAAACCTTATATGCGCAAAATGTAATCAGCCTGTTGATGAAACAAATGCGGTTGAGTGTCCTTATTGCTGGGAAATCTATCACAGAGAATGCTGGGAAGACAGTGAAAACTGTGTGACTTGCAAAAAGTACAATCCCATTTATGAAATGGCACAGATGCAGAAAAAATACGAAGAACAAAATCCGCAAAATGAAGAACAGGAACTACAGAATAAAAATAACGTCGTAGATGATGAAGAAAATGTTGAAATCAATAATAAAGAAATGCCGTCATCGCCCGTTGCGAATATGGTACTTTTGGCGTCACTTATTCTGTTGATTTCAGGTGTTGCAGGGGGGATTGCTCTTGCGATTTATATGATGTTCCCTGCAGGCAGAGATTATGTAGGTGTAATCGGTGGATTGGCTGTTATAGGTCTTGGCGTGGCACTATCATTTGTTACTAAAGGAATTGCCGAGCTTGTAAACAACTCGCAGAAAAACGCTTATTATCTGTTAAAACTCGTTGAAAAGAATGAAGAAAAGGAAGTAGAGGAATGGGAAAAATAAGATTTTTAATTGCCGTGATTGTTGGTAAGGTTTCGGCATTTTTACTTGATAAAATATTTAAGAGAGGTACAAACACACCGGGTATTATAATGCTTAAAATCTGCCCCGACGCACTTTCGCGCTTCGTTATGCCTGAAACTACCGTGTGCGTAACGGGTACTAACGGCAAAACCGGTACATCAAACCTGCTTACCCATATTATTCGCAACAGCGGAAAAACTGTTGTCAATAACTCAAAAGGCTCAAATATGGCTCCGGGACTTGCATCTGCATTGGTAACACAATGTACTTTAGGTGGCAAAGTTACTGCTGACGTTGCGGTGCTTGAGGTTGATGAACGTTCATCGCAGTTCATTTATACAAAGTTTGTGCCTGATTATATTCTTTGCACTAATCTTTTCCGTGACTCAATTATGCGTAACGGTCACAGCGGATTTATTTTCGATAAAATCAACGATTATTTAGACGAGAAAACTACTCTTGTGCTTAATGCAAACGACGGAATTTCAGGGCTTTTAGGCGAAGATAAATGCAATCGTGTATTTTTCTCTGTAAACAAAACTGAAAGAAGTACTGAAATTTGTGAGGATACAGTTTGTGATTTGATTGCTTGTCCGAAATGTAATCATAAACTTGATTATGAATTTTATCACTATAATCATATAGGCGTTCCAAAGTGTAGTAACTGCGGATTTTCAATGCCTGAGAGCAGGTTTTATGCATCTGACGTTGATTTCGAAAACGGAACTTTTGTGTTCAATGGTGATAAAGGCGAGAGTCTTGTTTTGCCGTTCCAAAAAGGCAATTTCTTCAATGTTTTCAATATTACAGGCGCTTGTGCAATCTGCAGACTTATGGGAATTGACCTCCCAATAATTGAAGACAGTATTGAAGACTTGTCATCAAAAACAGGCAGATTCCAGGAAAATAAATTCGGCGGAGTTGAAGTCGTTTCAATGCTTTCAAAGAATCAGAATCCGATTTCCTGCTCACAAAGTCTTAAGTATCTTGACAGCACAGAAAATGATAAGGACGTTGTGCTTCTTATTACTGATTCAAATGACAAGGTTCACGGTCACGAAGATATTTCATGGCTTTATGATACTGATTTTGCACCACTTGGTGACGATAAAATCAAGAATATCTATATTGGCGGCTCACGTTGCTATGATGTGGCTCAATGCCTTGAAATCAAGGGCTTTGATACATCTAAATTTACACTTTTTGAAAATTATGATGAGTTGGCAAATGCAGTTAGTAGTAACGCAAGTCCAGACAGAAACATTGTAATTTATTTTGAACTTTATGCTACGGGTGTAGTTGCAAAAATTAAAAATGCACTTTCACAGAAGGGGGATAAGTAATTATGAAAAAGTTTGTAATTGAAGTACTTTACCCCGAATATAACAACCTTTACGGCGACAGAGGTAACTGTGAGTACTTGCAGAAGAAACTCTCTCTTGCAGGGTATGAGGTGGAAGTCATTGAAACCTCACTTTTTGATGAGCCAAAATTTGCAAGTGAAAAGGTCGATATTCTTCTCATCGGACCTTGTCAGGAAAAGCATCAGCTTATCGAAATAGAAACACTTAAAAAGTACCGCGAAGCAATAAATTCTCGCATTGAAAACGACGGTGTAATTCTTGCAACAGGTAACGCTTTTGAGATCTTTGGTGACTATATTGAAGATGCAAAAGGCGAAAAGCACGATTGCTTAAAATTCTTTCCGTATTATGCAAAACAGTTCTCACGACTTCGCTATAACGATTGCAGCGTAGGTGAGTTTGACGGAATGAATATTACCGGCTTTAAAAACCTTTTAAGTCATTCTTACGGCGAAAATCCTTGTCCGTTCCTTACAATGAAAAAGGGCGCAGGTATGAATAAGGAAACAAAAATTGAGGGCGTTCATAAAAACAACCTTTTTGCAACTTATCATACAGGACCGATTTTACCGCTTAACCCACAGTTTGCAGATTATCTTATTAAACTTGTTGATAGCGAATATATAGGCGTTGAATTAAAGTTTGAGCAAAAAGCATACGAAAACCGTATTAAAGAATTGCTGAAATAATAATCAATGTAGGGGACGCTGACAACAGCGTCCCGTTTTTAATCCTCGCCCAATGCTTCAATCAGAAAATTTATAGTAAATTTAACACCTTTTATAAAAGCGTGTCTTTCTGTAGCACAACTTAATAAGCAAACTGCCTTGTCATATTCTTCAAGCAGGGAATTTTGTTCTTTGTTAAGAGCTTTTCTTAATGCATTATCGGTATCTGATACATTTTTTATTAGTTGTTCTTCATTTGCACCTCGTGGTAACTCTTCTTCAATTAAGTGCGAATGCCATAAATCATATAATACTTTTTTCATAATTATCTCCTCAAATAAAATTAGGTCAAAAATTACCTTATATTAACATTATAGGTAAAACTTTACCTAAAGTCAAGCGGAAAATAAATTACAATAATATTGGTGATAAAAATGTATAAAAGAATTAAAGAATTAAGAATTGAAAAAGGCGAATCGCAAATAAAGGTTTCTACAATTTTGGGAATAGAGCAATCTTATTACAGCAAATTAGAACTGGGAAAGCACGAAATTAGTGTAAAGGATTTAATTAGAATAGCTGAATATTTCAATGTTTCTCTTGACTATCTCACCGAGAGGACAAATAAGAAAGAAGTTAATCGATAATACTGATTTTATATCAAAATACAAAATACAACAAATTTTTTCGTAAAATACACAAGATATTGTAATTTTTATATTGTAATATCTTGTGTTTTTTGCTATAATAAGATATTAAAAATATTATGTGTAACTGTGCCTGAACGGAGTAGGAAAATGGATAATAAAATTGATAGGTTTCAAGAAGAAAGACAAAAGGATTTAATAATAGGCAGAAATGCGGTGACTGAGCTTATAAAATCCGGCAGAGAAATTGATACTCTCTTTGTTTTAAGAGGTGAGAAAAACGGCTCTGTTGGAAAAATCATGGGCCAATGCCGTGAAAAAGGCGCAGTAATAAAAGAAGTCGATAAGAAAAAACTTGACTTTATGTGCGGACATGCCAATCATCAGGGTGTAGTGGCAATTTGCGCTGCTCACGATTATGCAACAGTTGAAGAAATTCTTGCAGTTGCAGAAGAACGAGGCGAAGCACCGTTTATTGTGGCTTGTGACGGAATTGAAGATCCGCATAACTTGGGTGCAATAATTCGTACTGCTGAGGCGGCGGGCGTTCACGGAATTATCATTCCGAAGCGCAGAAGTGCATCGCTTAATTATACCGTTGGCAAGACAAGTGCAGGCGCTCTTGAATATATGAAAGTTGCCCGTGTTTCAAACCTTGCATCAACGCTTGATGAACTTAAAGAAAAAGGTTTGTGGGTTTACGGTGCCGATATGGACGGTGAGGATGTACGTTCAGTTAATCTTGACGGTGCCGCAGTACTTGTAATTGGCTCTGAGGGTGACGGTATGAGCAGAATTGTCCGTGAAAAGTGCGACTTTATTGTTTCACTTAAAATGAAAGGACAAATCAATTCACTTAATGCTTCTGTAGCAGGAGGTATTTTGATGTATGAGTTTGCGAACCAAAGATAAAATATTTAACTATAATAAATTATTCGGGGGAATTTTATTATGGCAGAAAGAATACCTGATTCATTAATTGATGAAATTCTTGCATCAGCAAAAAATTATATCGGAGAAGAAAACAATGTTGAGTATTCAGCGGATAAAATAGACTCTCTTTTGGCTGAAATTTCTGATGAAGCAAAGCCTGAGGTTGAAGCAACTGAAAAAACAGTTGTTGTTCCCGCTTTCAAGAAAGAGAAAAAGGAGTTTTCACTTAATATAAGTGAAGTTACACCTGCTGAAGAAATCGACGAAGTTGAAGAAATATCAGGCGATGTTGGTGTACAGGTATCTGATGACGGTCAGTTAGGACTTGTTTCTGATGGCGTTGAAATCAGTGCTGAAACCGAAGAGGAAGCACCTGTTGAAGACGAAGAAAAAGAAGAACTCAAGTCTGTCAGCGGTCAGATTTCAATTGAAAAAACGAGGATGTTCAATGAAGTTGAAATTCGTGGGGCATATAATCCTAATATTTCACATAATTTAGGAAATAAGGTCACAAGAACAACCACAGGTGAAGCACAACCGCTTTCAAGCCCTGTAATGGGAGAAGAAAAATACAGAAAACACTTTATGAATAAGCCTGTGCAGAATATTGAAAAAACACAGGAGCACAGAGATTTACTTGCATCTTTACCGCAGAAAACCATTGAAACCCCCGGTGTTGTGGTAAAAAAGAGTAAACAGGCATCAACTAATACTGACGGCATTGAGCCGTTACCTACAATCGTTCCTGCCGAGTATGAATTAGAGCAGGAAAAAACAAGAATGGATTTGCCGAAAGTTGAAAATGAAGAGCATGTATCAGATAATCAGATTATGCTTGACGGCTTTGGCGATGATGAAGAGACTGCTATTATTCAGTCAGAAGAACAGGCTGAAGCAGAACTCCGCGAGGCAAGAAAAGACAAAGTTCAGCAGTTTATGAATGACGGCGTGCTTTTCAAACAAGAAGTTGATGAAGAACCTGTACGCAAAAAACGTTTTGACCGTCAGAATCATACTATCGCACACGAATATTTCGGACCAAAAGAGAAAAACCGTGTCGAAGATGAATTTTACAAAGAAAAAAATTCACTTGTTGTGAAAACAATTGTACTTTCAGTTATCTGTTTTGTAATGGCGATTTTAGCAGCAGTTGCGGGTGCTGAAAACGGTAACTTTGAAATATACGGCAATAATGAGTATGTTTATGTTGCAATACAAATGCTGTTGCTTGTCGTTGCCTGCGGAATGAATTTCAGCAGTTTTACAAATACAGTTAAAAACCTGAAGAATAAAATCGTTGATATGGATGCAGTAATTTCTGTGTCAGCACTTGCAGGCTTGATTCAGTGTGTTTTCGGCTTTGCATTCACTGATAATGTTGAATCAACGGCTTGCCTTATGGCAGGTGCATCACTCATACCAATGATTATGAAAACTGCAGGCGAACTTGTCCGTTGTAAGAACGATATTGAGAATTTTTACATAATTTCCGATGATGAGGTTGATTGCTACAGCGTTCACAATATTGAGGATGAAGATACATCAAACGAGATTGCACGTGGGCTTATGCTCGGTGATCCCGATATTAAGTATTCTTCAAAAATCAATTTTCCCGCACGCTTTGTTGAACTTTCACGTTCTGCGGAAGTTACAGGACCTCTCTTTAAAATCGCAGTTCCTGTAATTTGCTTGATTGCGGTACTTGTAGGTTTGATTTACGGTATTGTGTCCAAAAACCTTTTTGCAGGTATCAGCACATTTACAGGAATTATTCTTATGGGACTTCCCGTTGCAGCAAGCCTTTTGTCAGCGGTGAACATCAGCGCCGCAAACAAGAAACTCAATAAAGAGGGCACAGTTATAAACGGTTACAGCGCAGTTGAAGATGCAGTAAATTCAAATGGCGTTATGATTGATGCTTGCGATGCTTTTGAAAGCGGCGGTTGTAATATTGAAGGCATAAAGCTTTATCATAAAATGCGTATTGATGAAGCAATTCTATATACTGCATCAGTAATTATCGAGTCAGGCGGTGTGCTTGCAGATGTTTTCGAAGGCGTAATTATCGGCAAAAAAGAGTTGCTTTTCCCTGTGGAGTCTCTTTCATATGAAGAAAGACTCGGTTGCTCATGCTGGATTCATAATCACAGAGTGCTTGTAGGTAACAGAGAACTCCTTGTTCATCACAATGTTGAAACACCCGATAAAGAACTTGAAGAAAAATATAAAGCAAACGGCAGAAATGTAATCTATCTTGCAATCGAGGGTAAAATTTCTGCAATGTTTGTAGTTGTTTATAAAGCTAACGAAGAAACTGCAAAATATATGCGTGAACTTGAAAAAGACGGTCTTACAATCTTTTTCAGAACTTCAGATGCAAATATTACAGAACAGTTCCTTGAGCGTGAATTCGGACTTCCCTCAAACGTGGTTAAAATTATTAACCCTGTTGCAGGTGAAATGTTCACAAAGGTTAAAAACCGTGAAAAAGAATGTGCAGATGCAAAAATCATTCACGACGGCAGAGTTAAAACTATGCTTTCAGCAATTCATAGTGCTTTTGCAATCAGTTCTTATGTAACTGCATCAAGAACAGTGCAGTTGGTTGCGTCGTTTATAGGCGTTGCCATTGTAACACTTCTTGCATTCCTTTCAGGACTTGCACAAATAGGTGTTTGGCAAATTATAATATATCAGGCAGTCTGGACAGCAGTCCTTTCAATTCTGCCTGTTGTCAGAAAAATATAAACTTTCAGGAGATGAGTTAATTGGCAGAATTTTGGGAATCTGTTAAAGAAATTGCATTATGGGTGTGGAATTTTGACCAAGTCCGCTTTTTTGTTGATGCTCTTGTCAAACTCGGCATTGCGGCACTTCTCAGCGGTTTTATCGGCTATGAGCGTGAACACTCACACCGTCCCGCAGGCTTTAGAACACACATTCTCGTTTCAGTCAGTTCGGCTCTTGTAATGCTTACATCAGTGTATATTGCAAATGAACAAGGTCTTACTACTGACGTTACACGAATGAGCGCACAGGTCTTAAGCGGTATCGGTTTCTTAGGAGCAGGTACAATTCTTCGTGAAGGATTTTCAGTTAAAGGTCTTACAACTGCCGCATCTCTCTGGGCAGTATCATGTATAGGTATTGCGGTAGGCTCAGGATTTTATGCAGGTGCATTTGTTGCAACCTTCGTAATTTACCTTACACTTAATTCACTTAAAAGATTTATTGTTCGTGGTTCCGCAGGTAAGCTTCTTTTCATTGAAATCCGTGACGTAGGAATTCAGATTCCGATTATTACAAAAACCATCAAGCAGTGCGGCGGTACAATTCATTCAATGGAAGTTGTTTATACTGAAACAAAGGACTTGAAGTTCAAGCGCCGTAAAGATACATCTGTCATTAAGGTGCTTGTATTCCCTAAAAATGACGATTCTCTTGCCCTTATGATTACAACAATAAGAAGCATGGATGACGTTGAGGATGTATATGTTGACTGATAAAGTTTCTCTTTTGGAAAATGAACATATTGAAGATTTAGGCGAGGGCGTAGGCGTTATTGTTTCAAAACAGCACACCTTCGGCACGGACGCTATGCTTTTGGCTGATTTTGCATCGCCGAGACCTGATGATATCGCTTGTGATTTCGGTACGGGTTGCGGTATTATTCCGTTTTTGTGGCTTCGTGACGGTAAATGCAAAAGTATTTCAGCGGTTGAAATACAAGAGAATGCCTGCAATCAGTTAGAACGCTCAATTTCTCTTAACGGAACTGATAAAATAATCGCTTTTAATCGCGATTTGAAAAATATTGATGACTTTAAGGCAGGCAGTTTTGACGTTGTTACAATGAATCCGCCCTACAAACAAGAAAACGGCGGAATTAAAAATGATGATGAATGTGCAACTCTTGCACGTCACGAAACAGCCTGCAATATGGATGATATTGCAAAAAGTGCAGCACGGCTTTTAAGATTTGGTGGTAAGCTTTGTATATGTCACCGTCCCGAGAGAGTGTTCGATGCAATGTATTCTATGCGTCAGAACGGAATTGAGCCAAAAAGACTTCGCTTTGTATCTAAAAAAGGTGACACTCAGCCCTGGCT
>CAYXMF010000070.1:0-8399 GCA_964465845.1 uncultured Eubacteriales bacterium
CCTTTGAGATATCCCATGATCCGGAGTTTCGTTATTGAGATGTTCATAAACAGCAAAGATGCTTGAAGGAGGTGTGTCTTTTGAACCAAGACCGTAACGACCACCACAAACTTTAGCTGTTCTGCCCATTTCGTTAAGAGCAGCGATTACATCAAGGAAGAGAGGTTCACCGATTGAACCAGGTTCCTTTGTTCTGTCAAGAACAGCAATCTTCTTAGCAGTTTCTGGGATTGCTTCAACGAATGCTTTAGCTGAGAATGGTCTGTAAAGACGAACCTTAACAAGACCAACTTTTTCACCCTTAGCTGTAAGGTAATCGATAACTTCTTCAGCAACGTCACAGATTGAACCCATAGCAACGATTACGCGTTCTGCATCAGGTGCACCGTAGTAGTTGAAGAGCTTGTAGTTTGTGCCGAGTTTCTCGTTAACCTTATCCATGTACTTCTCAACAATAGCAGGAGTAGCATCGTAGTATGAGTTACAAGCTTCTCTGTGCTGGAAGAAGATGTCACCGTTTTCGTGTGAACCACGAGTTGCAGGTCTTTCAGGATTAAGAGCATGCTTTCTGAATGCTTTAACTGCATCCATATTTGTCATTTCTTTAAGGTCTTCGTAATCCCAAATATCAATTTTCTGGATTTCGTGAGATGTACGGAAACCGTCAAAGAAGTTGAGGAATGGAACACGGCTTTCGATAGTTGCAAGGTGAGCAACAGCGCCAAGGTCCATAACTTCCTGTGTATTTGTTTCAGCGAGCATTGCAAAACCTGTCTGACGACAAGCATAAACGTCTGAATGGTCACCGAAAATGTTAAGAGCGTGTGAAGCTACGCAACGAGCTGATACGTGGAAAACTGAAGGAAGGAGCTCGCCGGCAATCTTATACATATTAGGAATCATAAGAAGAAGACCCTGTGAAGCTGTATAAGTTGTTGTAAGAGCACCTGCTGCAAGAGAACCGTGAACAGTACCTGCTGCACCTGCTTCTGACTGCATTTCAGCAACACGCACCTGTGTGCCGAAAATATTCTTTCTTCCCTGTGCAGACCACTGGTCAACGTAGTCAGCCATAGGTGAAGATGGAGTAATTGGGTAAATACCAGCTACTTCTGTAAACGCATAAGATACGTGAGCAGCAGCAGTATTACCGTCCATAGTTTTCTTTTGTCTAACTATGGGAGTCTTGTTTTCTGCCATTTTGTATTTCCTCCTTAATGGAATTGAATATTGAATAAGTATGCGTATTCATACATTATAAATAATAACACTTTTATAGCAAAATGTAAATAGATTTACTTCTAAAAAATGACGAACTTTGATAAAAATTTAACCATTTTTTGTACAATATGGAATGTAAAGTGCAAAATGTAAAACGCAAAGTGCAAAGTGTTGGAACCGCGTTGCAATTATAATGGTAGGACTTAAATTTTTTATTCATTTAATGGTCGTGGGTTGTCTATGAGTCCGGTTAAGTAGTCTAAAGATACGTTATATATTTTTGCTAATTCAATTGCATAAGAGAGCTTTAAATCGTATCTGTCGTTTTCATATCTGTTGACAGTTGCTCTGCTTACACCTAATTTAAGTGCAATTTCATCTTGAGAAAGACCTAAATCTTCACGAAGATTTCTTGCTCTTTGATTAAAAATCATATTACTAACCACCTTTTTATTTTAATGACAAGAGTGTAACACAAATATTACTTTTATATTGACTTTTGTAACACAAGTGTTATATAATATTTACGTGAGGTGATAATATGAACTATAACTATGAAATTTTTTGGCAAAATTTTGTTAATAATATTGTTTGGTTAAGAGAATATCATAATCTTTCAGAGGAAAGAATGGCTGAAATATTGGAAATAGATGTTAAACTTTTGAAAAAAGTTGAAAAAGGCAACGGTGCAGATGTTTTATCTGTTGATGTTGTTTATAAAATTTATGAGTTTTTTGATATTGCTCCCAATAAACTTTTTGGAGAAAATTTATAATATAAAAATTTAATAGGATGTAAATATAGTTTTAAGAAATATCTGCCATACTTGACGAAATACATATTTTGTTATACAATACATAATGATATTTTATAAATATCTCTATATTATTTTATAAGGACGGTTTTGTCACATGGGCACGGACCCCGGGAGTATTATTTTACAGATAGTAATCCTTTTCGCATTGATTTTTGTCAATGCATTCTTCTCAATGTCAGAAATGGCAATTGTTACTCTTAATGACAATAAAATTGAAAAGCAAGCAGAGCAGGGTAACAAAAAAGCAAAACAGATTAAAAAATTAACAGAAAACACAAGTTCATTCTTGTCAACAATCCAGATTGGTGTTACTTTGGCAGGATTTTTAACATCTGCTACAGCGGCACAGTCATTTGCAGGTATGCTTGCAAATGCAATCGCAAAAACACCGATTGTCAATGTTATTCCGATTGGTATAATCAGTGGTTTCTCAACAGTTGTGATTACACTTCTTATGTCATATTTTTCATTGGTACTTGGTGAACTTGTTCCTAAAAAAGTTGCTATGAACAAGCCTGAAAAAATGGCATTTATGGCAGCACCGATTCTCACTTTTGTGGCTAAAGTCACAAAACCAATTGTTAAATTCTTAGCCCTTTCAACTAACGGTGTTTTAAGGCTTATTGGTATTGACCCTCACGCTGATGAAGAGGTTGTTACTGAAGAAGAAATTCGTATGATGGTTGACGTTGGCGGCGAAAAAGGCGTTATTGAAGATACTCAGATTGAAATGATTAACAACATTTTTGAGTTTGATGACATTGATGTTGCTGATATTATGACTCACCGTACCGATATGGTTTGTATTGATGACGACGAGCCACTCAGCGAAGCAGTTAAACTTTCAATGGAAAACGGATTTTCGCGAATTCCTGTTTATGAGGAAGACCCTGACAATATTATCGGTATTATCTACATTAAGGATTTTCTTAAATATGTTGGCACAAATCTTCCAAAAACAAAAACGGTTAAAGATATGATGCGTCCGGCGTATTATGTTCCCGAAACAAAGCGTTGCGGTGAGCTCTTTACTGAAATGACAGAAAAACGTGTTCAGATGGCAGTTGTTGTTGACGAATACGGCGGAACAGCAGGTATTGTTACACTTGAAGATTTGCTTGAATCTATCGTTGGCAATATTCAGGATGAGTATGACCAGGAAGACGAAGAAATCTCAATCATTAATGAAACGACCTTTACAGTTGACGGTATTACAGATATTGATGAGGTTGAAGAGCATACAGGCAAAACGTTCCCTGAGGGTGATTATGACACTATCGGCGGTTATATTATCAGCGTTCTCGGTTTCTTGCCTGAAGACGGTCAAATGAACGAAGTTACATTTGAAAATGTTAAACTTACAGTTCTCAATGTTGAAGAACGCCGTATAGGTAAAGTCAGAGTTGAAATTCTTCCCGAAGAAAAAGAGGAAGAGGAAGAAAATCTTACTTGGCGTGAACGCAGAGAAAAGAAAAACGAAGAATAAAAGGTAGGGCGGGGGCTTGCTCCCGCCGTTATCATTTTTGTGAGGAATAACAATGCAAAAAGTAAATTATCAAAAACAACTTGATAAGATTATTGAAGAATTAAGGGATGAAGTACCGTCGCTTCTTCTTCATACTTGTTGTGCCCCGTGCAGCAGTTATTGCATTGAGTATTTAGCTGAGTATTTTAACATTACTGTGCTTTATTATAATCCTAATATTTATCCCGAAGCCGAATATCTTAAACGTAAGGCAGAACAGAAAAGATTAATCAGCGAAATGAAAACAAAATACCCTGTAAAAATGCTTGATTGTGACTTTGAAAGTGAAAAGTTTTACGAAATGGCAAAGGGTATGGAAAACTGCCGTGAGGGTGGAGAAAGATGTTTTAAATGTTACCGTTTAAGACTTCAAAAAACTGCCATAGAAGCAAAGAAAAACGGATTTGATTATTTTACAACAAGTCTTACAATAAGTCCTTTGAAAAACGCACAGAAAATCAATGAAATCGGCGAAGAATTAGCAATAGAATATAATGTTAAATGGTTGCCATCAGATTTCAAAAAACGAGAGGGCTATAAGCGTTCAATAGAGTTAAGCAAAGAATATAATCTTTATCGACAAAACTATTGCGGTTGTGTTTTTTCAAAAAGGTTTTGACAAACTCAATTTTATGAAACACAAAACGGAGATTGAATTTTTCAATCTCCGTTTTTTTATGCTTATTTAATTATGCGTCTTGCTTTTGTGACATTTCTTCACGCTGTTTAAGAACTGCTTCGTGGTATTCCTCTTTTGTTTTGCCTGTTAATTTGTAGAAGAAGAACGGAACACCCGCAAGGAACATCATAATGCCATGAACTATTGTATAGAAGAACAAAAGTGTAACCTTTGTATCAAAGCTTTGTACAGGGTTTGGCACAAGGTCTGTTGGCTGAACATAACCGATAATCGAGCCGTCGCCGTAAAGAAGAAGCGGAGCAACTGTGCTTGCGATTGTACCGCTAATAAGTGTGCCAATGCCAATAACAAATGGGAATGATGCGTCAAAACGTTTACCTGTTTTAAGTTCAATAGTTTCAAGAACATCTGCCTGGAACATTGATGGAAGAAGATTTGATGCACCAAATTGTAAACCAATAAGGAATAAGAATACAATGAATACAACCTGTAAGATCGCTGTACCTGTTTTAAAGTAAGCATAGCCAACGCCAAAAGCGATGCAGTTTGCACAAAGTGAGTAGATACCGCTTGCAATATATAGCTGTCTTGCATCAAACTTTTTAAGTAAGAAGTTAATAACAAGCATACCAACTGCAGTTCCAATACCAACAGGAAGTACGAAAAGGATTTTCTTTGAAATATCACCGAGAACTGCTGCTGCGATGAAAGCTTCCATATAGGTTGAAATACCACGGAAACTCTTAAGGAATTCAGAAATGATAATTGTCCAAGCATATTTATTTTTAATGATGTCAATAAAGCCTACAAGTGGATTTTTCTTTTCAGCAGTATAAACTGTTCTTTCACGGACCATTTTCATACCGAGAAGAACAGTAATAACGCCAACAACACTGCAAAGTGCCGCTGAAATTATGTACTGAAGTCCCTCAACACTACGAATGCTTGTGCCTGTAACAGCATCAATAAGCGCTTGGTTATCTTTATTCCAGATAAGACCTACAACAAGAACAATAACAACAGGAGCTGAATTGCCGATTGCCGATGAAATACTTCTGAATGAAAGTACCTGGTCACGTTCTTTAAGGTTTGGTGTCATAACATTGGCAATCATATTGATTGAATTACCAAAGGTACACAAAACACCCCAAAGCACGGCAAGTGTAATAACGTAAATCATAAGAATTGTTCCTGAAAGTCCGGGAGGAGCCCAGAAAGACAATACCATTACAATTGCCATAGGAATTGCCACAAGCATTGCAATAGGTCTGAATTTTCCGCCCTTACCCATTTTTCTGCCGTCAATATACATAACGATAAAGAAATTGAGAATAAACGGAATGACTGAAGTCAACAGATTGAAAAGTGAAGTCTGATCTTCTGGTAGTCTTAAAACATTAACAAGATATGCGTTACGGTTACCACCAACCATACCTGTCATTGTTGTATAAAAGAATACGCCCATTAAGTACAGCACAAATTCACCTTTTCCTACGTGCTTTTGGTCTTGTTGCGTTTTAATTGCATTTTCCAAAAAGTATCCCTCCAACAAAAAAATCACTATTTTTATTAATTATATCACTAAAATATCACTGTTACAACCTAAAATATCACTCTGTACATTTGGATTGTACAAATAAAAAGCGGAGTTCAACACTCCGCTTGATGTGTATTTATTTCATTCTTGCTTCAAGTCTGTAAATAGGTAATCCCTGACTAACAAATTTTTGCTCATATTCAGTGACTATATTGCCCTCAAAGTTGCTGTTATGTAAATCAAGTGAAATGTTTGAAAGTATAAAACCATTTTGTGAAAAGCTTTCCAAGGAGTATTCAAAAAATCCCTGACTATCAGTTTTTTGAGCAATGAATCCATCATCTGTTAAAAGCTTTTTATAGATTTCAAGAAATCCCGGTGCAGTAAGTCTGTGACTTTCGTGACGTGACTTTGGAAACGGTGTGCTGAAATTAAGGTAAATTTCACTTACGGTTTTTTCTCTCATAAAAAGAGGAAGATATTCTGCTTTCATTTCAAGAAAACGAATGTTAGTTATTTCCTCTTCCTTAACCTTTTCACAAGCCTCAACCAAAACAGTAGGCACACATTCAATCGCGATAATGTTTTTGTCGGGATTACGTTTTGCGTATTCACAGACAAATTGACCTTTACCGCAACCGATTTCCATTACAACGGGAGCGCTTCTGCCGAAAATTTCATCAATATCGAAAAAGTTTTCACTTTTTTCATCAGTACGAAAGTCAAAAGATTCCAATGCGTATGGAATTCGCAGATCCGTACAGTTTTCACGTCGTGTAGTAAGATTTCTGATTTTTCGTGGTCTCATAAATACCCCTTATACCTGTATAAATAAAATTGAAAGAGCTAAAAGTAACTGGGCGCAGAAATAGGTGTATAAGCTGACAGTTTTAATTGTTTTACTACCTTTTCCACCGCCTAAAAGTCTTGTGCCAAGTGTCAAATCCGAAATGAAGAAACAAATTCCGCCAATAATAAGAACAAGCATTCCTATAAGGCCGTTTTCTACACCTGATTTAAAATATGTGATACCAAATGCACAAGCTTTAACAAGCATTACAACAAGGAAAAAACTGTATAAATATAATGTTATGTGCATAAAGCGGTTTTCAAATTTAAACTTGAAAACAGGTTCAAGCATAAGTGCAAATGCAATAAAAATTACAAAAAACGCAATTACTTCAGGTAATGCAAAGAAGTTGTAATCTTCTGTAAGCGCTGCAGCTGATTTCACAAATGCAGTTACATAAAAAATGTGACCTATAAGAAACGAAGCTGCACCAACATAAACCACAGACATTCTTGGATTGTTCGGTGGGTGGGGAATGTGCATAAACAAATCGCCAATCCAACCAAGAATTAAACCTATAAGCATAGTGGTTGCATAGTCTGACCTGTTATCTGTAATCAACATTCCAAACACGCCAATTAAAACAAACATAGTTGCTGCAATCATTTTAAAGGTAAGTGATTTTTTTGTTGGTTCAGGCCAGTATGCCTTGTCATAAAGCGGAACAAAAATCCAAAAGACAATAAAACATATACCAAGCAAAATTTTTAAAAGCATAATTAAACCTTATTTCTCTTTTCTTAAAAGTGTACCTGCAGGGAACACTAAATCGCTTTTTATTTTAACTGTCATCATTGGATGTGGTGCGGATTCAATTTCGTTACCATCACCGTCAAAAATTTCTTCAGCTGTAAATACTACAGGCTCAGTTGACGGCTGAAGCGCATCAAGTACATCACCTTTGCAGAATTTATTTCTTTGCTCTGCAATAATATAACCGTCTTTACATTCTTTAACTTGTGCCATAACATCGTAATGACGCTTGTAACCACCCTCGAAACTGATGTTGGCATCTTCATTCGGAGCGTTGAAATAAAAACCTGTGCAGTAATCACGGTAACTAACTTTATAAACCTCGTCAATTACCCATTTTGGTGGCATATAGTCCATTGACGGATTTTTAATGTATTCATCAATTGCAACACGGTAGGCATTTGTAATAACTGCAGCATAATATGCTGATTTTGCTCTGCCCTCAATCTTAAAACTTGAAATTCCTGCTTTAACCATTTCGGGAATATGCTCAATCATACACATATCCTTTGAGTTGAGAATATATGTGCCCTCTTTTGAGTCCTGAATAGGGAAGTACATTCCGTCACGCTTAACTTCCATAATAGCGTATTCCCAACGGCAAGGCTGAGCACACTCACCACGGTTAGCGTCACGGTTTACAAGATAATTTGAAAGTAAGCATCTGCCCGAGAATGACACACACATAGCACCGTGAACAAAACATTCAATTTCGAGGTCTTTCGGTACTTTTGCACGGATTTCTGCAATTTCAGTCATTGATAATTCTCTTGCAGTAACAACACGTGAAGCACCCATATTATAAAACTCGTTTGCAGTAACGTAATTCACAATTCCTGCCTGAGTTGAAATGTGAACAGGAACATTTGGTGCGTGTTTTTTGCAAAGTGATAAAACGCCGATGTCAGCAACAATAAATGCATCAACGCCGATATCAGCCCATTGTTCAAGGTAAGAAGGGAGCATTAAAATCTCGTCATTACGGGCAAGGGTGTTGCAAGTGAGATACACCTTTACATTTTTACTGTGACATAAGTCAACGGCACTTTTTAATTG
>CAYXMF010000071.1:0-8079 GCA_964465845.1 uncultured Eubacteriales bacterium
TCGCTCGACAGCTCCCTCGTCAGAGGGAGCCAATTATAAATCGCAACGCAGTTCCTACACTTTGCACTTTGCATTTTGCACTCTGCATTCAATTCGACAAACTCAAATTTACATAAAAACGGCGGGAGCAAGTCCCGCCCTACTGTCATTTTGCTTTTACTGTCATTCTTGCTTTGAAGAAATCTGCGATTTCGGTGTTTGCCATATCGCCGGCAGGGGAAAATGGGTTTACAACATTGAATACATGTTGAAGATTTTTATCGTTTTCTTTTTCGTCAAAATCATGGAAATTATACTCAATATTATATTTATCAAGCAAGTCTTTTAATTTATAGCACTGCTTTTTAAGGAAGTCACCTGATGCAGTATTTACATAAAATGGCGGAAAATCCTTTGATATTATCTGTTCCACATCAAGATATTTTCTGAACTTGCTTGTTTTGTGATTACTGCCGAGCAAAACAGGAACATTTATATTCATAATAAAGTTCGGACTCAGCAAATCGACTGCGGGGCAAATTGCCGAAACAGCCTTAAAATCAAGTCCGCAATATGTAACGCCGAAATCCTTTTGCATTTCTTCGTTAATATTAACCGCAGTAGTCACGCAAGAAAAATGTCCGCCTGCAGAATCGCCTGCAAGAAATACATTATCTAAATCGGCGGGGTAATTTTCAAGATTTTCGCTTAACCATTTAAGTGCGGCGAAAATGTCACGAATCTGGTCGTCAAATCTTATGCCATTACCTGCAAGACGATAGTTGATTGATGCTACTAAAAACCCTTTTTCGCTGAGCTTTAAACAGAAATTTTTATTGATTTCTTTATAGCCGTACATCCAGCCACCGCCGTGAATATCAATAATCACGGGGAGCTTTTCCGTTGTACCCTGTGGGTAGTAAATATCCAGCAAATGTGCCTTCTCTCCGTCATCAATATACGGAATATCAAGGATTTTTTCGAGTCCCTCAGGCTCAGTCTGTGATGCAATTCGTTTTGCATCCATTTTTTCGGTATTTTTCCAGTTAGCCTTTAAAATCGGTTCAAAAATATACATATTCATACCCCTTTTTAGTTATGGATGTGGCTCGCCTTTACGGTATGCCTCCATAATATCGCGGAAAACTTCGCCATTTGACGGCGGTGTCCAGGTGATCGCATCTGCACCTGCTTTGATTGTTGCTTTTATGCTTTCTTCTGTCGGTCCACCCGTTGCCATAATTGGCACATCTGGGAACTTCTCACGGATTTTTGCTACAAGTTCAGGGGTTTTTGCTGCTGCCGATACATTCAAAATCTGTGCGCCTGCATCAAGTCTGCCTTGAATATCATCTTCTTTAACAACGGTAATCACAATAGGCAAGTCAACAATGTTTGCAACTTCACGAATAGTATCATTTGAAGTTGGTGCGTTGAGCACAACTCCCGTTGCACCCTGATATTCAGCATGACGGGCAAGGTTTATTACTCGCTCGCCTTTTGTAAGACCACCGCCAACGCCAACAAAAACGGGACAATCAGCAGCCATCATAACTGCTTGAGTAATTACGGGTTGTGGCGTAAACGGATAAACCGCAATAACAGCATCTGCATTACTGTTTCTCAGAATACTCACATCGGTAGAAAATATAATTGATTTTATTCTTCTGCCGAATATTTTTATGCCCTTACATTCATAAATTGCATCGGGCACGCTGAGTCTGAAATCCCTTAAATATCCTTTAATTTCGTTCATAAATAACATCCTTTGTTTTAGGTTGCTTATATTATAAATTCCAAATATTTCTAAATTGTGTTTGCGGTGTTAGAAACCTGTAAACTGTGAACTTTTTTCATTACCTGTTTACCGATTTGTCGATGTTCTTCTTTTTGGAATGAGCTGTCAAACGTCATTATTTCTTTTGCAAGTTCTTGTGTCTGCATAAGAATTTTTGTGTCGGTAAGAATATCGGCAATTCTGAGTTTAGGAAGTCCGTGCTGACGTGTACCGAAGAAATCACCGGGACCACGAAGTTTTAAATCTTCATCGGCAATTTTAAAGCCGTCAGTTGTTTCACACATAATTTTCATTCGTGCCGTTGCCTCATCACTTGTGGCATCGGTAACAAGAATACAAGTGGATTTTGCCTTACCTCGACCAACACGGCCACGCAACTGATGAAGCTGTGAAAGGCCGAATCGCTCTGCATTTTCAATGACCATTATTACTGCATTCGGCACATCAACACCAACCTCAATAACAACAGTTGAGATAAGAAGTTGTGTTTCGCCTTTTTTGAATTTAAGCATTACTTCGTCTTTTTTCTTTGGTGTCATTTTTCCGTGAAGCAAATCCAGACGGTAATCTTTAAATGGCAACTGGGCTTTTTTGAAATATTCTTCCGCCGACAGTACGCCCTGCATCATTTCACTTTCTTCCACAAGAGGACAAACAATATATGCCTGATAGCCTGCATCAAGATGCTTTCTGATATAATCAAACATTCCGCCACGTTTACCTGAATTTACGGCGTATGTTTCGATTTTTTGTCTGCCCGGTGGTAATTCATCAAGAATTGATACATTCAGATCCCCGAACAAGATAAGTCCCAACGTTCTTGGAATTGGTGTTGCGGACATAACATAAACATGGGGATTATCACCCTTTGCACAAAGACCTGTTCTTTGTTTCACGCCAAAGCGGTGTTGCTCATCAGTAATGACAAGTCCTAATTTCTTGAAAATTACGTCGTCCTGAATAAGAGCATGAGTTCCTATAATCAAATCAATTTCGCCGTTTGCAAGACGTTCTTTGATTTCTTTTTTCTCTTTCGCCTTTGTACTACCCGTCAGCAATTCACAACGGATTCCGCTACCGCTGAAAAGTTTTTCAAAGGTTTCAAAGTGCTGAGTTGCAAGCACCTCTGTTGGTGCCATAAGCGCTGATTGCATTCCGTTTTTTGATGCAGTATAAATAATTGATGCCGCAACAGCAGTTTTTCCGCTACCAACGTCACCCTGCAAAAGCCTATTCATCTGCTTGCCACTTTGCATATCAACAACGGCTTCGCTGACTGCACGTTTTTGGGCATTTGTTAGTGTAAACGGCAAGAAACTGAAAAAATCATCTGTATAATCTTTTTCTATTGTGTTCGTTGTAGTAACTGTTGAGTTATCATTTTTAAGAGTTAAAAGGCTCAGCTGCAAAATGAACAACTCATCAAAAATAAGACGGTCACGCGCATTCTGCAAATCAGTATCGTTTTGTGGGAAATGAATATTTCTTATTGCAGTATCAAGGCTTACAAGCTTAAACTTTTCAAGAATATAATTCGGCAAATAGTCAGGGATTTCATCGATATTGTTTAGTGCATTCTGTACCGCTGACTGAACAATTTTTGTTGTTATTGTTTTGTTTTGGGGGTAAATCGGTCTTATTTCTACACTTTTTTCTGATTTCACAAACATTGGCGAAACCATTTCTCTTGCAGAAAATTTACCTAATGTCAATTTCCCGTAGAAAAGATATTCTTCCCCACTTTTAAGCATTTTATCAATATATTTATTATTAAAAAATGTAACTGCAATAACGTCATCGCCATCGGTTATAGTTCCTTTTGCAATAAGCATTCCGCCACGAACACGCTCATTTTTCACGGGGAACATAACCGTACCTTTAATACATGCATTTTCACCTATTACGCATTGAGCAATCGGAGTGATTTTACTCCAATCCTCATACGCACGGGGGTAAAAACGAAGAAGTTCCCCGACAGTACGCACACCAAGAGAGCGAAAACCCTCAGCACGAGCTTCGCCAACGCCCTTGATATACTTAATATCATCGGAAAACTTCATAATTTCACCTTATTATAAGTTGTTATATAAATCAAATGGGGTTTTTGACAAATCCGCTGTAACGTCTGCTGATGTTACAACATATCCGTTTCTGAAAAGAACAGGCACAAATGGATATTCTTCAGCAAAAATATCATAATATTCTTCTGCTGTAATCTCGCCTGCACGGTAACGAAAATACTCTGTTGCGGCACGACCTGATTTGTCAATTCCTGCACTTAAATTTCCTCCGTCAAGGAAAAACTGCGACAAATCCATTGAACCGTCAAGCTTGATTTCACCTAAATACATATCGTAATTTCCTGCAGTGATTCTCTGGCTGTAATCAGCAAAAGAAAGCGCCTGAACATTCACATAAAATCCTACTTCATTCAAACTGTCCGCAATATTATATGCAGCTGCCAATCTGTATTTATTGTCTTTATTCACAATAAGATTAAATGACAGCAGATAAGCACCGTTTGTTTTTGCTTTTCCCGAAAAACGTATATAACCGCATCGGTCAATAATTTTTTCAGCAAGAGCTGTGTCCCCTTGAGTGCTGATTGCAGAAACATTTTCATAATAATCAACATCTGGATTTATGGGCATTTTGACAGCACTACCGTGACCTTGATATGATGAAAGCACCACATCTTCACCATTGATTTTTGCGGCAATTGCACTGCGAATGTACTTATTAAGCGCACCGTTTGCGCTGTTAAGTCCAAGATACACCATATTATTGAGCAAAACTTCTTCTGTTGTTCCTGTTATGCCCATATATTCGCAGTTGGACAAATCGCTGAAGAAAACATCGGTTGCACCGATTTTAAACGCATTCTCAGAACTTTTATTTGTATCAATTCCGTAAAGTTGGATTTTCTTTGACTCGTCTGCAATCTTTATAAGCGTACCCTCAAGATAATAGTACTCGCCGCTACCTGTTGGAACTGCGGTCTGAATATCAGCTGTTCCTTCTTTAACTACGGGGAAGCAGAGCTTTGCGCCAACATAGACATCCGAAAAATCAAGTGTAAATTCAACGGAATATTTTGATTTTGCCACAGCACCCGATATTCCGATAAGATAACCCGCCCAGGCATAAGATGCTTTTGCAAGGTTAAAGGAATAAACCACGTCATAAGCGTTAATCGGCTGTGAGCCACGACAAGTCGCATCAGAACGCAACTGAACAGTTGCAACTGTACCGTTGACTGAAATGCTCTGTGCGATTTCAGGTGTAATGTTATATTTATCGTCAACAGAGAAAAGCGGATCGAAAATCATTTGACAAATATAGAGATTTTCATTACTCTTTGCGAAAAACGGGTTTAATCCGTCACTTTCGTTGTAAGGCAAAGAAATTATACCGTCACCCTTTGACAAAGTAATTTCTTCACCTGACGAATTAATATCTGTCTGTGAATTTTCAGTTGTGGACTCATTTTCTTGCACATTATTGCCTGCACAAGCAGAAAAAAGCATAGCAACACACAAAATCAATGCAGTTAATCTTAAAGCATTTTTCATTGTGTCACCTCACCGTAACGGCAGTTGCATCAACTGTTTTTGCGGTATCACGGTCAACCGTAAAGACGCACCCCTGCATAAAGCAAGGCGTGTCAGCCGTTTCAAACATAGTCGCAAAGCCTTTTCTGAATTTTTCAATTATAATTTCTTTTTTTACGCCTAAAACCGATTCTTCGGGGCCTGTCATTCCCAAATCGGTAATATAGCCTGTGCCACCCTGCATAATCTGGGCGTCAGACGTCTGAATATGAGTATGAGTTCCATAAACTGCGCTGACTTTTCCGTCAAGAAAATAACCAAGCGCCTTTTTCTCAGCAGTTGCTTCTGCATGGAAATCTACAACAATAATATTTGTTTCTTTTTTTATTTCACTTATGATTTTTTCGGCGGTTTCAAAGGGGTCCAGGTGACCTTCGAGCCACACACGGCCTAAAAGATTAATAACGCCAACCTTATAAGCGCCTTTGTCGATAATTTCCCAGCCTTTACCCCATACTCCGTCGCCAAAGTTTGCGGGGCGAATAATACACTCGCTACGGTCAAGATATTCATAAATCTCACGGCGTTTAAACGAATGATTACCGCCTGTAATGAAATCTGCACCGCTTGTAAAAATACTGTTACAGGAGTTTGGCAACATACCGTTACCTACTGCAGAATTTTCGCCGTTGACAATACAAACATCAATGTTGTTTTCTCTTTTAAAATCAGCAAGTTTTTTGCGTAAAAACTCGCATCCGCCGACACCGACAACATCGCCGACACAAAGAATTTTAATATTGCGTGACATAAGCACACCGTTTCTATATATAGATTATTTTGCCCCGAAGCCGAAAGACAACGGGGCAGTTTTAATTTTATAAATTATTTCAAAGTGTTTGAAATTAGATGGATTTTTGCTTTTGAGACCGCTGACTTACGAGTGTAAGTCAAGGTCGAAAAAGTGAAAAGGTGCCAATTTCATCACTTTGCAAAGTCGATTACTCGGTTTTCGCGTACTATATTGACTTTAATTTGACCTGGGTATTCAAGCTCGTCTTCGATTTTCTTTGCGATATCACGAGCAACAATAACCATCTTTTCGTCAGAAACCTGTTCAGGATTAACCATAATTCTGATTTCACGGCCTGCCTGAATAGCGAAAGACTTTTCAACGCCTTCAAATGATGTTGCGATTTCTTCAAGCTTTTCAAGACGTTTAATGTAGTTCTGAACATTTTCACGGCGAGCGCCCGGACGAGCCGCAGAAATTGCATCAGCAGCCTGAACAAGAACTGCAACAATTGTTTTTGCCTCGATTTCACCGTGGTGAGCCGCAATTGCATGAACAATGTTTTCGTTTTCTTTGTATTTCTTAGCAGCCTCAACGCCAAGCTCAATATGTGTGCCTTCAAATTCACGGTCAAGTGCCTTACCTATATCGTGAAGAAGACCTGCACGTTTTGCCTGTTTAACGTCTGCGCCCAATTCCTGAGCCATAAGACCTGCAATATAAGAAACTTCGAGTGAGTGATTGAGTACATTCTGACCAAAGCTTGTGCGGTATTTAAGTTTACCGAGAAGCTTCACAAGTTCGGGATGAACACCGTTAACGCCTGCATCAACAACAGCACGCTCACCTGTTTGTTTAATTGTCTGTTCAACCTCACGCTTTGATTTTTCAAACATTTCTTCAATGCGTGCAGGATGAATTCTGCCGTCCTGAATGAGTTTTTCAAGAGTAAGACGAGCTACCTCACGGCGAACAGGGTCAAAGCTTGAAACCGTAATTGCTTCAGGTGTGTCGTCAATAATAAGATCAACACCTGTAATTGTTTCAAGAGTTCTGATGTTTCTGCCCTCACGGCCGATAATTCTACCCTTCATTTCATCATTTGGAAGAGCAACAACTGAAACTGTTGCCTCTGCCGCATGGTCAGCTGCGCAACGCTGAATTGCGCCTGAAATGATTTCGCGGGCAAGATTGTCACTTTCGTCACGTGTACGCTGTTCAAAATCCATAATTTTGAGAGCTTTTTCGTGAGTAAGTGACTCGTCAAGTTCTTGCATAAGAAGTACTTTAGCCTGTTCTTTTGAGTAACCGCTGATTTTTTCGAGCATTTCAAGCTGACTGCGTTTGAGCATTTCAACTTCATCGATTTTAGCATCAGCATTTTTAAGTTTTTCAGCTAAAAGTTCTTCTTTCTTTTCAAGATTTTCAGTTTTCTTATCAAGATTTTCTTCTTTTTGAACGATTCTACGTTCCTGACGTTGTACCTCTGCGCGTCTTTCACGAAGTTCTTTGTCAACTTCATTTCTTAACTTGTGTATTTCGTCTTTAGCTTCAAGAATAGCTTCTTTTTTCTTACTTTCAGCAGTCTGGACTGCCTGATTAACAATTCTTAATGCTTCTTCATTAGCGGAGCCAATTTTTGCTTCAGCAACTTTTTTACGATAAAGGTTACCGAAAACAAACCCCAAAACTCCGAATACAACAGCAGAGACAACGGCAATAATAATGGTGATAGGTTCCATTATGTCGTTCCCTCCTAATAATAATATTTAATTTCAAAAGATATATCAAAAATATGTAATGAAATTAAGATAAACAAGTATAGGAATACTATTTTCCCATACTATCTTTAATATTTTACACAAAAATAGACACAATGTCAAGATGGGATTGGTTAAAAATGTTAAAAGCAGGCATAAGCCTGCTTTTAATTGTAGATTTAATTATGCGTAGGGGTT
>CAYXMF010000072.1:0-8013 GCA_964465845.1 uncultured Eubacteriales bacterium
TTCGATAGACTTGTAGTTCTTTTTTATTCAGGCTGTTTTTTTACAGCCCCTTTAAATTTGTTTATTCACTTAATGGGAATGCTAAACGGACTTTGAAAAGGTCGCCGTCAATTTCAATATCAAGTTTTCCTTTTTGAACTTCTGTAAGAGATTTTGCTATTGAAAGCCCTAATCCACTACCCTCAGTATTTCGTGAACTGTCACCACGGACAAAGCGTTCCATAAGTTCATCGCCCGAAATATTGAGAGGGTCTTTTGAGATATTTCTGAAACTTATTTCTGCAATATTATTTTTACGTTTCACATCAATATAAACTCGCGTGCCGGGTTGAGCATATTTTGCAATATTGTTGAGAATATTATCAAACACACGCCACATATGTCGGTTATCAGCCATAACGAAAAGTAAATCATCAGTCTTATTAAGGATTATCTGCAAATTACTGTTTGCAAAGCGTTCATCATATTCGCCGAGAGCCTGTGAAAGCAGAATTCCTAACTCAAATTTTATAAGATTAACGCTAATATTACCTGTTGATGCTTTTGATGCTTCAAGCAAATCGTCAATAAGTTTTTTGAGTCTTGCGGACTGACGAGACAATACGCTTACATATTCTTTTGCAGTTTCGTTTTCAATTTCTTCCTTTTCAAGTAAGTCAACATAGTTGATTATTGATGTCAAGGGAGTTTTAATATCGTGCGAAACATTTGTAATAAGTTCTGTTTTGAAGCGTTCGCTCTTCATTCTTTCTTCAACGGCTTTTGCAATACCGTCATTGATATTATTAATATTTATAGCATGGTCTTTCATATCAAGGAACAAGTATTTTGTATCAATTTTCTTATAAATATTACCTTTTGCAATTTCTTCTGTGCCCTTTTTTATTCGTCTGAGAAGTATTGCAACAGCAATTACACCTATACAAAGAATACCAGTGAAAATCCATGCTGCTGGCCACCACTCGCCCCAATCAAGCGCAAGTAAAAAGAACTCAATAAACATTACTGCGATTACTGCAATAACTGTTTTCCAAACAAGTGGGATTGAGCGAAGAAAGCTCCAGATTAAACGAAGTGTTTTCTTGCAGAATCTTAAAATTTTACTGCTACCTTTTTTGAATATATTGAATGCAAATATAAGTACTTTTTTGAGTATTTTGAATGCAAAGTTCAACACTATATAAATCAAGCTTGATTTAATATAAGTGCTTGTTTTTAAGCGTACTGAACTTGTCATTAAAAGGATTGCAAGAAGTATTGCATCAACAACTATTGCAAGCACTAAAAGCACTGCAAGGAATGGCATAACTGACCACATAGCAGGGTCATAATTGTATGTTACCATTTCATAAAATGCTAAATCTATAAATGACACAATCCCCCACGCAAGAAGCCAAGTAAGACCTGCCCAACTTGCAATTAAAATATCTATCGGGAATTTATCAAATTTAGATAAGTGAATTCCATCAACATCTGCTTTATGACCTGCAGAACACATAAGGAATATTAACAAGACAACTGCAACAACTAATGAAAGAATTGTATAGATAAAGAATAATGTTTGTTTACCTGCGATGGCATCAAAAAGTTCACCAATATAATAAAAAGCATCTTTTTTAACAAGAGTTTCTTTAACGCAAATTGTTATTGTATAAGTTTTATCTTCATATCGGTCAACCTGATAATCATAAACTGAAGTTTCGTGCAAAATACCTTCGTCTTCATAATTAGAGTCATTATCATAATTAGGGTCATTTTCAGAATTACGATATTCTTCTTTAAGCACTGAAAACGTGTAATCCTGCTTATTGAATACATCACTCATATCAGTTTCGACGATATTTGAATATATGATTTTGTCGTTATCGTCTTTAATTTCAACCATCAAGTTTTCTGATAAATTGTAATATAATACATCAGCACCATCATATTTCCCATACTTTTCATAATACATTATACTATCGTAAATCTCTGACATCGGTCGCCAGGTAAGACCACTATATAAAGAGTCTTTCATTTCGTCCCAGTTTACACTTTCGGTAAATGCGCCTGAGCCAAAGCCAAAGATTAAACACGCACCTGACAACAATGCAGTTGTAAGCATTACTGCGAAAAGGACAATGGCAACACATTTTACGACAAAATTACTTTTCATTACTAAACACCTCTTTCGACCTTATACCCCTGCCCCCAGACTACCTTTAAGTAGCGTGGTTCGGCAGGGTTTATTTCGATTTTTTCACGAAGGTGTCTTATATGTACTGCAACTGTGCTTTCTGCACCGTAGGGGTTATCCTTCCACACTTTTAAGTAGATTTCACGTGGCGAAAAGACTTTGCCTGCGTTTTGCATTAAAAGATACAGTATTTCATATTCTTTTGGTGTAAGTGATACTTTTTCACCGTCAACAGTTACTTTTTTAGCTGTATCGTCAAGCTCTAATGTGCCGATTACTATTGACTGCTCATTGGTTTTGCCACCGCCAAGCATCATATATCGGCGAAGCTGAGATTTTACTCTTGCCATAACCTCAACAGGATTGAAAGGCTTTGTAATATAGTCGTCTGCACCCACATTAAGACCTAAAATCTTATCGGTGTCTTCACTTTTTGCCGTCAACAAAATAACGGGAATATTGGTAATTTCACGGATTTTCACCATAGCAGTAATGCCGTCCAATACAGGCATCATAATATCGAGTAATGCTAAGTGAATATCTTCTGTTTTTACCTTTTCGATTGCTTCATTACCGTTGTAGGCAAGTATTGTGTTGTACCCCTCTGATTTAAGATAAATATCAAGCGCATTAACAATATCTTTTTCATCATCACAAACAAGAATATTATACATATCTTCAACCTCCAACGGTATTGTAATAAAAATAATTTTAAGAATAAAGAAGTTAATTTATTAAGAATTTTTTAAGGCGAGGATTTAACCTCGCCTTTCTATTTTAATATCTGTTATGTACCTTTTCTGCAAAGCAAAGCATATCTTTGATTTCAAGCACTGTGCCATCATCGAGAACTACTTTACCTGTCATTCTGCCGAACACCTGATGCTGATCAGAAACGATTGCTTTGAAATCGATTAATGCGTTACGGTCAATAATCGGAATAAAGTCCATTTCAAATCTACCGTCAGATGATGTAATCTTCCAAGGATCAACATAGTTTTCAGGCATATGAAATTCAACATCATCAAGCTTATGTGCAACGCCGTCATAGAAAAGAATATTTTCACTTGCAGCAGTTGTATCACCAAAGCCGTATCCGATATTAAAGCCGAATGCGTGACCGTCCAAATCACAGTTGCCCGAGCCCCAGAACCATGTATTGTCATAAGTCCAGACGCCACGTCCCCAGTCAAGAGTACCGAAATCAGTTTTCGGGTTGAATTCGTATGTATTACCGTTTAATGAAACCCAACCTGATGCACGCATACAATTGATTTTCTGGTTGTAATAGAATGCTGTTTTCTTTTCTTTCCAAGGTGTTGCAATAACCATTGTATCCATCATTGGTTCTTCAAGAGTGATATCACACTTAAATTCGTTGCAACCGCTGAAATTCTTATATGAACAAACAATTCTGCGTTGACCTTCAGTTTTGATAAAGTCTATTGTAAGGTCTTTGTTGCTGAAATGAACATCACCTGTTTCGCTTGTTGAAGGCATATTCGTTTTACCTAAAGGCAAAACTGCAATTACGCTTTTTGTTGTTTCTGTAGGTGTTTTGAAATCAAGGAATGAAACAGAATGAAGCCCTGCAAAGCCTAAGTCAGAAACTGTGAATGCAACGCCAAAATCCTGTGCAAGAACTGCATAATAGTCCCATTCTTTAATTCTTAAAGCATTAGCTTTAATCTTTTTACGGTCATAATTCTGAACAAGTCTTTTTGACCAGCCCGGCTCACGAAGACTGCCGTCAGCATTCAAAAGTTCACCATAATTTTCAACAAAATGATTTCTCATAACCAATTCCCCTTTTTTATTTCCCAATAAATTACAAAATGTCAACCTTTAAGGTAGCATCATTGTATTTGTAGAATTTTCTGTCTTCAAGCGCCCAAAGACGATTTGTAAATTCACCTTTTTCAACACCGCTGACAGCATCCATAATCTCATAAACACGAGCATCCATTAAGTCGAGCTGTGAAAGAAGTTCTGCTTCAAGGAATAATGGACGAACTGCTGCACCAAAATCAGGCTCACCGTGATGAGATAATATCATATGCTGTAAAAGCATTGATTTTTCGCTGTCAATATTCAACTTCTGACTTGCCTCTTTAACCATCATTGCGCCCATTACAAGATGACCTAAAAGATTACCCTCAACTGTATAGCCTGATGCAATTCCTGTTTCACGAACATCAAACTCAACGGTTTTTGCAATATCGTGCAAAATTGCGCCTGAAATAAGCAATTCACGATTAACAAACGGATACACCTTGCATACGCTTTCGCAAAGTTTTACAATTGACGCAGTATGCATTAAGAGTCCGCAACGGATTGCGTGGTGCAATCTGAATGCTGCAGGAAAATAAAGGATTTTTTCTTTGTTCTCTTCAAGCAAATATGTAACAACTTTCTTTAAATCTTCATCTTTAAAGCCATTTACAAGTGAAACAAGAAATCCATACATATCTTCACCTGAATAATCAGCAGATTTGACATAATCGGCAACATTCACGCCGTCACTTTCAGTTACGGGACGAATTCTCTCAATTCTGAACTGGTCATTACCGTTATACTTTGAAATTGTGCCTCTTACTTTTACGAACATATCGTTTTCATACTTACCGTGTGAATACTCATTATAGTCCCAAAGTTTTGCAAAAATTTCGCCATCTTTATCAGCAAGTACCAAATCAAGATAAGAATTACCATTTTTTGCAGTTTTTACTTCGCATTGCTTAATTACTGCAAAGCCCTCAACAAGTCCGTTATTTCCAATATCAGTAAAATTCATAGTAAATAAATCCGCAAAAGAAAATGCGGGTACAACCTTTCGTAATAATACAAATCAATTATACACCGCAAATATTTTTATTGCAACTATTTTTCACCCGAACAACATTTTATCTGTATTAGTCTGAACTATGAAAATTCCACAGAAAATAATAGTGGTTAGAACTATAATTATAACTGATATAAGATAACTTTTTAATATTCTTAATAATTCTGACATTTATATTTAATACTCCCCTAAAAAATCAGATAAAGACTGTGCAAATAGTTGCGCAGAATATACGGCTTCGCTAAGCGTATTGGCATCTGTACCGATTTCTACTGACAAGGCACAAGGTACTAAATCCATATTATATTTTCTGCAGCAAAACATCAAAGGTCTCATTAAAGTGCTGTTATCTGAAGCAAGTTGATTTTGAAGTTGTACCGCAAATGTAAGGTTTTTCTTCCAATTGGGAAAATCAGTTACATTTCCGTCCTCACAACCACTGATTAGCATTATCTGCGCCGCTTTTCTTCCGTTGATTTCAGTTACAGTTTTAATTTTTGAACCGTCTTTTTGATAGATAGAATCTCGGTGAATATCAAGTACTATTTGTACTGACGGATTTTCTTTTAAAATCTCACTTACTCTTTCTCTTGAACGGTCATAAGCACCGCTTAACTGTTCATCATAAACTGTTGTATCGTGAATCGTCTTATAACCGTTTTCTTCTAATATGCGACAGATTTCTTCTCCTATTCTCACCATATTTTCAGCCGAATTTTCACTTCTTGTACTTCTTGTATTGGTATAAAAACTTCTGTCTAACAATTCGTATGTTTCAGTGGTGTGAGTATGGTAAACAAGAATAGTTGGCTTATCGGTCTCAATATAAGCCTCAACTTTTTTATTCAGGTATTCCTCAATATTTACGGTGTAGTTAAGCGTTGTGTTTCTTATATAAATTCCATTATATTCTGATGTTGCATTTTGCTTACTGTAGTCCGCTTCTACAATTTCGCCGTCATTTGAAGAATCTGCATATTGGATTTCAGCTTCACTTATAAGTTTTTGAATGTCCTGAGGAATTTCTGCCGTAACAGTTGATGAGGTAATTACAGACTCTTTGTTATCAGATTTAACGCTTTCATCGGTTAATTCGTCTGAAACGCCACTCGATGCAGTAGTTTCTTTGTTTACGTATTGTGCAATCTTTTCAGGATAAATCATAAGCGAAGTTACTGTTAAAAGTCGTTTAACTGACGGTTCAAATCCGCTTACAAATACCGCAATGGCAATTGTTATGGGAACTACTGATTTAATTATATATTCAGTAACTTTTTCAGCAAAGTTTGTCCTTTTATTCAAAATATCATTCCTTTGCAATATTCTTATTAAAAATATGCAAACGGAACTGTTATTATGATAATGCCAGAAACATTTCGGGATCCATTTCGGGTTGCAACGCACAGTTTATGCTTAATGATATAAGTCTTGCCGCTCTACTTATAATTGTGTCAATTTCACGTGGGGTAACCATCATCTCATCAGCATTAATTTGATTGTTCTGTGCTTTGCCACCCGTTAAATCTGACACAATTGTATTACCATCAACCACAGTTGGAACTCCCATTGAAATTACAGGAACGCCAAGCGTTGTTTTATCAATAGTTTTACGGAAATTTCCAACGCCTGATCCCGGGGTAATTCCCGTATCTGTAAGCTGAACTGTTTTTCCAAGTCTTTCAAGTCTTCTTGATGCAAGTGCATCTATAATTATAACTGCATCAGGTTTAATAAGGTCAACAATTCCTTTTATATATTCTGCTGTTTCAATACCTGTTTGTCCCAGAACGCCCGTTGATACTGCGGCTACCGATTTAAGATTTCTTATATTCAAGTCGGTTATCAGGTCACCTTTAATATGCCTTGTAGCAAATATTTGCTTTGCACATAACGGACCGAGTGCATCAGGAGTAATGTCATTATTACCTAATCCTGCAACTAGTATCTTTTGAAAATTTTCAGGCAGAAGATTTTTAATTGACTCTGAAATTGCTGTCAGCCTGCCATCAAGCAATTCACTCTCATGAGAAAACTCAGGTAAATCAACCGTAATGTATTTTCCTTTTGGCTTATTCAGAGTTTGTTCTCCGTAGTCATTTAATATTTCGATTTCTGTTACCCTTGCATTTTCTTTTTTCCATTTTCTGACTCTTATACCTTTTGGTTCTGTATCTGCCAACATTTCTTGGCGTTCAAGAGCTATGTCTGTTCTGCAATTCACGGTATCACCTCTTATTTTCCCTTATATTATTGCACCAACGAAAAAATAATAGTCATTTTTGAAAAAAATAACTTGATTTTTGTTTTATTTCGTGGTAACATATGTATCTGTAAAATACGAAGGAGGTGTAACGAATATGCCAAACATCAAATCAGCTAAAAAGCGTGTTCTCGTTAACAAGACAAAGGCACAGCGTAACAAGTCAACAAACTCTGCTCTTAAGACAGCTATCAAAAAAGCAAATGTTGCTATTGAAACAAATGCTGCTGACAAAGATGAGCTTGTAAAGGTTGCTGTTAAGAAAATCGATCAGGCTGCTGCTAAGGGTCTTCTTCATAAGAATAATGCAGCTCGTAAAAAGTCTGCTCTCGTTACAAAACTTAACAAGGCTTAATTTACGTAGTTCTTTGCCGTTGACGAAAGTCTTCGGCATTTTTCTTTTTTTATAAATATTCATTGACTTTTTTATGTTTATTTTATATAATATATTTTGTAAAAAAATTCTTGGAGGAAAACATTATGAAAAAGGCTTTAAAAGTAATCGCTGTTATTGTTGGTATTGCTGCTGTTGCAGTTGCTGCATATGTTCTTATCAAGAAATATGTTGACAGTAAAAAGGTTGTAATCGGTAATGATGCTGAAAATTATGTTTCTTGCTCATGCTGTGATGACAGCTTTGTTTCAGAGACTGTTGCTTAAAATCTAATTCAAAACGAGTTAAGGGGCTGTAAAAAAACAGTCTAAAAAATCCGAGATTCACAGAAAAGAGTGAGT
>CAYXMF010000073.1:0-1332 GCA_964465845.1 uncultured Eubacteriales bacterium
CGCAGAAAAGCAAATATGACAAAGCTTGAAATTCTTCAGGTGGCAATGCGAATGTTTATGGAAAAAGGATTTACCAACACATCGGCAAAAGCTATAAGTAACGAGCTTGATATCAGTACAGGTAACTTAACTTTTTATTTTCCAACTAAAGAGCATATACTTTTAGAACTTACAAAAGAAATAACTGAGTTCCATACAGGGTGTATTGATAAGGTTACGAAAGATGATTCTGACGACTTGTTCGCTTATTGTTGGGAAATAACGGCACAAATTACTCTGTGTGAAGAGAATGAACAGATAAGGGACATTTACCTTGCAATTTATTCTCACCCTTCCACATTACAGTATGTCAAAGGTTGGACGGCTGAGAAAAATCAAAAAATTCTTGGAGAAAGACTTACTGATTGGACTTTAGAACGGTTCAGACGAGTCGAAAATGTAACATGCTGTATTGAACGAAGTGCATTAACTGAACCTTGCACAGAAATTTACACTTTAGAAGATAAAATAAGACTTATTCTTACTTGCCTTCTGAAAATTTATGACATAAGTTATGAAGAACGCGAAAAAGTAATAAACAAAATTCTTGAAACAGATTATAAAAAAACAGGTCGGGATTTGTTTAAACAATTGACAAAATACATTGAAAAGCATAATCAAAAAATTCTTGAAGATGCAATCAATGAAAGAAAAATAATATAAATGCAAAAACAAGTAAATTAATCTCTAAGGAGGAAATATAAATGAAAAAGAACAAATTGTTCGGAATTATAATTGCAATTGCAGTAGCTGCAGTAGCAATATTTATGTTTATGGGTAACGGTATGGAACATATTGAAGACACTAACGGTGCAGAAAATTTTGCACTTCAGACAATTACAGATGAAAATATTATCAATAAGGATATCGGTGCTATAGGTGGACCAAATATGAGTACTGACAACATTTCAAACACCACCACATATTCATCCAAAAAATTTACAGGCGTAGCTGAAATTTATGGTGTTGACATTACAACAACATCAATGGACATTACAGTAAATCACGCTAGCGTAACTGAAGGTAATTTTAAACTTGTCCTTTTGGTTGATGATGAAATTGTTCACGAATTCAAATTGAATGAGTTAAGTCAGACATATACTCTTGAAAAACCATCAGGTTATGTATCATTGGTAATAGCAGGCGAAAGCGCAAACTTTGAGTTTGATTATCATATAGATTAATTTGAAATATCCAAAGGAGGATTTTATAATGAAAAACACAAGAAAAATATTCGCAATAATTTTAGCAGTGGTAATGTGCTTCAGTATGCTTTCAACAACTGCTTTTGCA
>CAYXMF010000073.1:1432-2649 GCA_964465845.1 uncultured Eubacteriales bacterium
TATGACCTTTTTGTTGGTGGTGTAGGCGTTAATGCAGATAATGCAGACGACATTTTGGGTGATGGCACAGCAAGTTATGACCCCGAAGAGAACACTCTTTATTTAGACGGCTTGAATATCACAGAAGGCATTACTGAAGATGACATTGCAATCGGTATTTTTGCAGGACAGGATTTGAACATTGTATTGGCAGAAGGTTCAGAAAACACAATCAATACACCATCAGATGCATATACATACGGTATTGGTGTTGCAGGTGCGCTGTGCATTTCAGGTGACGGTAGCTTGACTGTTACTTGTGATGATTATAAAAACGAAGAAAGTGACATAGCTTATAATTTAGCCATTTTTACACAGGACGGAGTTTGCATTGAAGGTGCAACTGTTTATGCATACGGCGGTGACATTAATATAAAAGGTTACGCTCAGAGTGCTGGTGTTTACATTTATGGTGATGTAAGCGTAGATTTTGACGGTGCATTGATTGCTGAGGGCGGAGATGTAACGGCAGAAATTGCTTACAGTGACGGTGTTGCAACTTTTGCAAATGAATCTCAATATATTAACATTTCTGTATATGATGGTTATTTAGAAGCAAATGGTGGCGATGTAATAGGTGAGTCTTACGCTATGAGCACAGGTATATATGGCTATTCTACAGGCGTTTACACTTATGACGCAAACTCAGTTCTTGTAGTAAGAGGCGGTAATGCAACAGTAACATCAACTGATGAAAACGATGAACCAAAAGCTATTAGTTATGGTATATATGTATATGGCGGCGATGTAGGAATTGATGCGGGTAATGTTACAATTTCAGCGGGCGAATGCACAGGATTTGATACAGAATCTGTTGGTATTTTTGCAGAATCTGATGAAGATGAAGACGGTATTTTATCAGGCGGTTATGTAAGCATTTATTGTGACGATGTAACACCCGGTCAATACAGCCCCACTCTTGTTGGTACAACAGTAAACATTTCAGCACCAAACGGTGTAGCAATCATTGCCCAGATGGGAATTGACATCAGCGACAATCTTATAGTTTCAAATCCCGAAAATGCTGAAATAACAGAACAAGACGATTTATTATATGGTGATGCAGGATACACAGTTCTTACTGCAGACGGCGAAATCGCAGACGATGTTACAATTGAGCCGTTAGGCTATGTAGTAACAATTCTCGGATTAAACAACACTATGGTGGCAAATGTTCC
>CAYXMF010000073.1:2749-5305 GCA_964465845.1 uncultured Eubacteriales bacterium
ACAATAACAGATAACCCTGATATTCCAAAAACAGATGCAACAAGCTCAACAGTATGGTTTGCAATGCTTCTTGTAAGTGCAATGGGTCTTGCAGCATACGTAACAGTTGACAGAAAGAAAAAATATACCAAATAAACATTAATTAAAGCCTTGGAATTCCAAGGCTTTTTTTATGCTGTTAAGTTGTTTGCAATGTTAAATATTGTTATTCCCAATACAATTATCTGAACGCCGTTAAATGCTTTTTCAACGGTTTTTTCACTGCATTTTTTATTGAGCCCTGCACCTAAAAATCCGCCAAGAATTGCACCTGCAATCATAACGGGAGCAATCGATAAATCAAAATCTGAAAATCCTGTTGTAATTGCTACTGTAGTAAGCTTTGAAATCTGTGCAAAAAGAATTGTAACAAGTGAACATACAGTAGCGGTTTTTGTGCTGACTGAAAACAGGTAAATAATCAAAGCAACATTTATGGGACCTCCGCCAATGCCTAAGAATGATGAGCAAAGTCCAAGAAAAACACCGACTGCAAATGATACAGGAATTCCGCTTAAGCTTTTTCCCTTGATTTTGCTTTTGTTCTTCATATAAAGAAATACGCATAAAATCAGTACCGCAAGAACACAGTTCTGAATAACGGTCACAACAGAATTGGCGTTAAGAGAATCCACAATTAAATCCAACAACTTTTCACCGAAAAATCCCCCTGCGACTGAACCGACTGCCAAGGGTACGGCAGTATTAAAAGGAATTTCGGTTTTTGCTTTAATCTGTTTCGCTACTGATACAAGAGCCATTGAAAACACCGTGATTGATGAAACAATGCCGATTGTCTGAACATTATAATCACCTAAAACGTCCATAAGGGGCTTTATGATTACGCCGCCACCCATGCCCGTAAGCGAGCCAACGGTGGTAGCACCTAAAGCAAGCAGAAAATATATAAGATATTGCAAATCAACACACCTCACAATATGTGTACTATTCTAACACAATAATTTTAATTTTGCACTACTGTTGATACTTTTTCAATTTTAATTTTTATTTAAGCAAAAATTACACGCATTAAACAATGAAAATGGGATTGAAGAGTAGAAATATGAATGGTATAATGGGCTTGACAAGTTCAATTTTATAGGAGTTACAAAAATGAACATACAGGATTTAATGAAAAAACCTTTGCCGCAAATACCGCCTGAAATAGCAGAGGCATTATGCGAAAACGAAATAACATTAACACCTTTTGAATGTAAAAATGACATATTGTCAAATAGTGATTTGCAGAATGAAATCGGTTTTAAGAAAATGGGTGACGGAACATATTTAGTGTCCATGGTTTGCCCTATGCCCGATATTACCGCCGAGATGATTGAATGGTGGTTCTGGTGGCATCCGCAGGCAGACGAGCGTTATAAGGTGTGGTTTCCGGGCGCGCATTTCGGAATAGGATATTCAAAAAAACAGAAAGAATATTTTAATCAGAAATCTTGTCCTGTGTTCCGGAATAATACTCAATATCCGTTGGAAAAAATCGGCGGTGCAAAACTGCCTTTAAGAATTGATTTTGTCACACCTGAAGAATTTGGATTTTCAAGACAGATAATGAAAGAAAATGATATTCCTGTGATTGTTTGCGGCCATGTTGGTGCTTTTAATAATCTGGTTAAGCATACAGAAATGGCTCATATTTTCAAGCAGACTGAAAAAGGTCTGTTTATGATTAGCAGATTCTGGCTTGGAAAGACTATGAAAAATCCTTTACTTCGAAAATTGATTATAACCGAAGATATGGCAAGAGGAATGGCAGAGCATTGCTGTGTAGAATACAGAAATCTTTCGGAAATCTTACCGGTTTTATACAATGAGAAATAAGTAAATTCAAATTTACAGAGGTGAATTATGGCATCAAGTAAAGAATATTTAGACTTTGTATTAGAACAGTTGTCCGAATTGGAAAATGTTACATACAGAGCAATGATGGGTGAATATATCATCTATTATCGAGGCAAAATTGTTGGCGGTATATATGATGACAGACTCCTTGTAAAACCTGTTAAATCGGCTATCTCACTTATGCCGGATGCAACTTACGAATTGCCTTATGACGGTGCAAAAGAAATGTTGTTGATTGAAGATGTTGACAGCAAAGATTTCTTGACAAAATTATTTAATGCTATGTATGACGAGCTTCCTGCACCGAAGAAAAATAAATCTGAATTTGTGACATAATATTACCACCAAACCGTTAGTTGATACAAAAATCCCCACACTCAACCAACGGTTTGTAGACTTTTGACCCCACAGCAATTACACTGATGTTGAAAGGAGGCAATCAGGATGGACCAAGTTAAAATCGGTAAGTTTATAGCCGAGTGCAGAAAAAAGAACGGTTTTACCCAAATGCAGTTGGCAGAAAAGCTTAATATTACCGACAGAGCTGTGTCAAAATGGGAAAACGGTAAAGCAATGCCCGATTCCTCAATAATGCTTGATTTGTGCAAGGAACTAAACATTAGTGTAAATGATTTATTAAGTGGGGAGGTAGTTACAATG
>CAYXMF010000073.1:5405-8009 GCA_964465845.1 uncultured Eubacteriales bacterium
GCAGGGTATTATGAATGTAAGCATTGCCATCATAAATATGTGCCAACATACCAGAGCGTATTATGGGCTATGCACATAAATCGCACACGATATATGAAATGCCCCGAATGTCACAAATGGTCATGGCAGAAAAAAGTAATAGGAAAAGACTAATTAACAACAAAATCCCCATAGAGATTGACTCTCTGTGGGGATTTTTTCGCTTTGCAATATTTTCAAATATTATTGAGTGCGTAATGAGTAGTACTGTTGCTCAAGCTCTTCGTAATGTGTGTAGTTTTCTGCTTGCGTAATAAGATTTTTTGCATCAGTATAGGGCTTAATTACTCTTGCATAAACAGAAGCGGCTTTCATATAGGCTCTGAGTTCCTGTTTAACCTTCAGGCTTTCAATAAATCCGTGTGTTTCGCGGTTAATAAGCTCTTCTTTTACAGATTCATCAGGTGCTTTAATATTATCAATGCCATATTTTCTGATGAGAGAAGCTGATTCTTTCTTGACTCTTGCATTTTTAATTGCATCAGTACGGATTTCTTTTTCCGTTGCAGTACGACTTGGAAGTTCCTTTGCTGCAATTAATTCCATATGGGCATTCTCATAATAATGCATCATTTCGTTTGACAGATCATTTTCAGCCTGTGCAAGTCTTGCTTTACCGGCCTCACTTGAGAATTTATTAATATCTTCCATAACAATGGAGGCTCTTTCAATTCCAAGATTTGTTTCTTTAACGTTTTGGATTTCTTCTTTGGCTTTCTTTATTGCTTCTGCACGTATCTGCTTTTGATCATCATATTTATGCGGTAGTTTTTTAGCGGCTTTAAGAGCCGATTTATCTACAACAAGTTTTTCTTTGCCGAACAGTTCTTTTGCCTGATGAATAATCTCCATAGCCTCTTCAAGTTCGCCGTTTTCAAGAACACCCATTGCGTAATTTTCAAACATTGCACGTATTTTAAGGACATCAACATAGGCCTTGTGCTTGTTTTCTGTTAAGTCGTAGAAAAGGAATGGAACAAGGTTTAAGAAAGCACCAAATGCAGAACAAAGAATAAGAACTTCAAAAAGATTGTTTCTCATTGTATCGTCATAAAGAACGTTGTAATCATCAAGAAGTCCCATCTTTTCATAGACTGCAGGGTAAAACATACCGGTAAAGAAGCTGATTACCGTGCCAATCATTCCAAGAGGTCCGAAAAGTCCGTCAACTCTGACACCTGTTTTCCACTGATGATAATCTCGCATGTCAGCACTGATGTTATGCTGAACAATGTTCCAGAAGGTATTTATAAAGGTGTTGAAATACCAAAGAACACAAACGAGTAACAGATTTTTATATACAAAATACAGAATTAAAAGAACAATAACGTTAATGGAGTTTGCAGTAATCAGAAGATTTCTTTTACCCATCTTTTTAATGGCAAGGGGAGCCAACAACATTGACCAGAGGGCTGCGTTACCGATGATTGTGTTTGCAAGACCGAGTGTTGCCTGGTATTCACCGCCGTTTGAGTAAACAAAAGACCAACCAAGAACAACACCGTAGCCTGATTCAAGGAACATTACCCAAGCCGCAGCCTGAATAATCCAATAATACTTGTTCTTTGCAACTTCGCGGATTGCATCAAGCATTCTTACAGGCTCAGGCTTCTTTTTGGGAAGAATAAGTCTTTCTTTTACCTTGCGGAAGAAAATTGTACTGAATATAAGACCGATAATTGTAAAGACAGGGTAAATTATTCTGTAAGTCCATATATTGTTAAGACCCCATGTCCAACCTGCAATCAATGGAATGAACAAATTTGTAAGAGTAGGTGCAAAGGAATAAACAACCTGAGAAATGCTCATTACATTTGCTCTCTCCTGAGCATCAGGACTTATAATCTGCTGAAAATATGTATAACTTTCATTATAAAATCCAAGGAAAACATTCAGCAAGAGATACATAAACCACACAACTACAGCCTTTGTGGTATATTCAAAATTCTCATAAGGAAGCCATACGAAAATAAGCGAAATAAGAACTATCGGAAGTCCCGTACGCTGAATAAACGGCAGGAATTTGCCACCTTTTAAGTTGTGATTATCATAGTACCAACTACGGAATATACCTAACGGAATACCTACAAGATTTGCTACATTAAGCATAATCTGCAAATCCATTGGTTTAAGACCTATGCTTGCACCTACAAGGAAGTTACCGGCATTAAGACCGATTGCAGATGCAAGAAGTGTTAACCAGTGAACACCAAATCCTGCTCCGCTTAAACTGGCGATTTCTTTGTATGGAATATAGTTCCCCTTTGGAGGAACGTTCCAATATGTTTTTGCTGTATTTATTAAATTTTTTGCTTTTGATATAAGACTTGTTTTACTTTCATTTTCCATATTTCTACCTCCGTTCTAAATTCTAACACAAATTACCAATAAAATAAATATATATTTTATTTTTTTGTGGTTTGTTTGATGTTTTAATTTTTTATTTGTATGCAGTGTTTTAATTTTTTGCTAAAAATCAAAAATACCTATTGACAAGCTGAATAAAATAGTTTATACTATCAAGGCTGACAAAAAAGTACATACTTCGGGGTGTAGCGCAGATGG
>CAYXMF010000074.1:0-7755 GCA_964465845.1 uncultured Eubacteriales bacterium
ATTTAAGGTCAAGAGCGCCAAGAGGCTCATCAAGAAGCACAACTCTTGGATTTACTGCCAAAGCACGAGCAATGGCAACACGTTGCTGCTGACCGCCTGAAAGAGAGTCAATTCGTCTTGGACCAAAGCCTTTAAGGTTTACAAGAGTGAGCATTTCGCTTACTTTTTCTTTAATTGCATCTTCTTTCCACTTTTTAAGGCGAAGTCCGAATGCAATATTTTCATAAACATTCAGATGTGGGAAAAGGGCATAACGCTGAAAAATGGTGTTCACCTGTCGTTTATATGCAGGGACACCATTGATATTTTTTCCTTCAAAAATAACATCGCCGCTATCCTGCTGTAAGAAACCTGCGATTATACGCAAGGTTGTTGTTTTACCGCAACCCGAAGGACCGAGCAAGGTAATGAACTCACCGTCACGGATATAAAGGTTAATGTTATTGAGTATTTTTTGATTGTCAAAGCTGACGCTTATATTTTTGAGGTCGATAATAACTGGATTGTTTTTCAATTATGCAGCCCCTTTCCAACCGATAGATATAGTTGGGATTGGACGGTAAAAAAGTTCAACCCGCCCCACCCTAATTGGTATGAATTAAATATAAATAAAATTTTGCAAAAAGTCAATATTTTTGACAAATTTCCTTAAAAAATCAACCAATAATTTCCGCTAATTCATCCGGGTGTCTTGTGGTGATATTATCAGGTCCAAATGAAAGAATTTTATACATATTATATTCATCATCAACTGTCCAGATTGACACCAAAAGGTCATTTTCGTGGAAAACGTCAACTAATTCTTTTGATGCACTTTTATAGTTGAAATTTATGCCGATTGCCCCTGTGTTTTTTACTTTTTCAACTAATGAAAGCAAATATTCTTCGTCAGTATTTTTTGATTTATCTACATCCACATTAAGATAATATGCTACTTCGGGACTGTTTGCTTTTACAATTTCAACATCTTCTTCGCCAACACCTGTATAGAAAATTCTTGTATGAACATTGTTTTCTCTTGCCAATGTATAAACCTTTTCAAGAGCATCAACAGTTTTTACATCAACATTGGCTTTTGCATCCTTGAACATTCTGAGATATGCAAATGCTTCACTGAGTGTTACTTCATCACCTTTAGGCTCATCATGAGCAAGCACAGGCTCACCGTCTTCTGTAAAATACAAGTCGAATTCTACAATCTGAGCGCCGTTTTCGATACCCGTTTTAATAGATTCAAGAGAATTTTCTGCTGTGTCAATACACCCTGTATGTGCTGTAATCGTAAAGCCCTCAGGAAGATTAAATTCCATATTTTTATACTCATTTAATTTCATTGTACGCACCCCAAAGAATATTCCTGTTGCAAAAATTGCCAACGCAAGTATAATGGCAACTGAGATTATAATTATTTTCTTTTTATTCATATAATCACATCCAAAAAATTTATAAAACTATTTTATTATTATTCGTACTATAAATCAAGTTTTTGTTGATTTATTTTGTGATTGGGTTTAGAATATTCGTGATATAGGTCAAGGATGTCGGGGAATCAGGTGAAAATCCTGAACGAGTCCGTCGCCGTAAGCAGAAAGTGGATTTCATACTCTTGCCACAAGAGTAAAGTCATTGAGTAACACTTGAGAAGACGAAATCTGCGTTTAAACTGCCAGTCGGAATACCCGGTCCTGAGTTATTGCTGTCGCGTAAACCGATATAACGATAAGCCGCATATCAAAAAATCAAATATTAAGGAGATTACAAGTATGAAAAATGTAATGAACTCAAAAGTAGTACTGTCTGTTCTCTCGCTGGTGCTTATTGTGGCTATGGCACTTACATTTTCAGCGTGTGGAAATGATAGTAATGTAAACGGCGATGCAAAGGTAGAAAAAGCTTTCGTATTCAAGGTAGTTGACCTTGACGGAACTGAAAAATCCTTTGACATCAAAACAGATACCACAACAGTAGGCGAAGCACTTGTAAACGAAAAGCTTATTTCGGGTACAGAGGGTGATTATGGTCTTATGGTTGACACCGTAAATGGTATCAAATATGACTACAACGCTGACGGTGCTTACTGGGCATTCTACATTGACGGTGAAATGGCAATGACAGGTGTTGACTCAACAGATATTACTGACGGTGCAACATACTCATTTGTAGCAACTAAAGCAAAATGAGAAACCCGAAGTATCAGAAACTTGCCGACCTGATCATATTTGCTATGTTAGGTGTCATAATGTTCGTTTCAAAGTATATGACAGAAGCACTCCCTAACATTCACCTATTGGGTATGCTTACAATGACTTATACCGTTGCATACCGCAAAAAAGCACTTATACCTATTTATGTATTTGTGTTTTTAATCGGACTTTTCAACGGATTTGCTTTGTGGTGGATTCCATATCTTTATATATGGACTATACTTTGGGGAATTACAATGCTTTTGCCAAAGAATATGAGCAAAAAAGTTGCAATTCCTGTTTATTCAATAGTCTGTGCACTTCACGGACTATGCTACGGCATACTTTACGCACCTGCACAAGCAATTATGTACGGACTTGATTTTAAAGGAATGGTTACCTGGATTATAGCGGGATTCCCTTGGGATGCACTTCACGCGGCAGGTAATTTTGCAGTGGGACTGCTGATTGTTCCTGTTTCATCTGCGTTAATGAAATTCCATAAATCTGCAGGTCAGGAAAAATAATTCAACACAAAAAAGGACCGATTGGGCTTACCCAATCGGTCTTATTTTTCTTTTATTCAAATGTAAGTGTGCCGTCAATATACAAATCCAATGCAATAGCATCAAAACCGTCAATTGCACCATCCTGCGTCATATCACCTGCATAGTGTTTCGCTGTATTTTCAGCAACTTCATTTTGAGCGACTGCAGTAGAAACCACAAGTGAGTAGTCATCTGTTGTTACTGTATTTGACGCATTAATATCGCCACGCATTGCTACTGTATATATTTTTGAATTTGTTGAATCAGAAACCGTAACGGTTGTGCCTGTTGTTCCGCTACCTGATTTTGATTTTGAATAATCCCCACCATTGTACAAACAACTTACGTAATTTGTAATTCCTTTTCCTACAAGAATACAATTTCGGTTGTTATCAACCGCTATATCACCGGCGTTTGGATAAAGGAATGTTATGCCGTAGTTTGCAGTAGCAAGTGTAGGATACGTCAACGCTGTTGTTGCAGATGAATAGATCGTTCCCGAAGGTATGTGAATTGTTGAATCTGCCACATCAGAACTTGAAAAATACGGAGCCTTCGCTGAACTGCCTATAATAAAATAACTGTAAAAGGTATATGATGTTTGGTCATCCCAGGTGGCGTCAATCAAATACCAATTTCCGTCATCCATCTGAACGTAATTCCACTTGTGAGCACCGCCATTACCTGTTCCCACAACTGTAAGACAAGGAATACCCTCACGGTCACAAATAAGCTTCATTGCCTCTGCATAACCTTCACAAACGCAAAGTCCGTTCACTAATGCACCATACGGGTCAAAAATATTAGGTTCTGCAATAGTAGTATCATAAGTAAGTGAATCGCAAAGAGTATCATGAATTGACTTCACCTTTTCAAATCGGCTGATTCCGTTCACTTTAAAGTTTTCTACAGCCTCAACAACCGCATCATGTTTTGTCTGTACTTCTGTCCAGTCTGCAAAATGTGTTTCATTCAGATTTATTGCAACAATAATTGTAGTAAGTTTACAAGTGTAAGTTGATCCCGACACATTCATAGTACCGTTATATCCATATCCAAAACCGCTTACCCAGAAATACATTGGATTATCTTCAGGCAACGCACTGAGAGCCATAATAACATCTTGCTTCAACTGAGAGCTTGCCGCACTTTCTGCAGCAGAACTGCTTGTGCCTGTTCCCGTGCAAGGCGAAGCAGAAATATCAACTTCAATCTGTTCGGTAATTCCTGCACCAAGTATTTGGTCATAGATTGCTTTCTGTGTGGCAGTCAACTGACTGTAAAAGTATTTTGATGCATCAACATCTGTAGAAAGACTATTTCCGTAAAACTTTGATGCTGTCACATTTTGAATTACAGGAAGTTCCGCCTCAGGACTTATTTCAATAACGGATACATCTTCACCTACACCTGAAATATAAGTAACATCTTCATTTGCATAAGAAACCAGAGGCATTGTTCCTAAAAAAACACAAAGTGCTGTTATGATACATAGCACTTTTGAAATCACTTTTTTCATAACAACACTCCGTTCTAATAATTATTTATTTTTTATCAAGGAAGTTTGAAAGTTCTTCCATAAATGCGTTTACGTCTTTAAACTGCTTATAAACTGAAGCAAAACGAACGTATGCAACCTGGTCAATCTCTTTAAGTTTGTCCATAACAAGTTCGCCTACACGGACACTTGTTACCTCACGGTCAAGAGAATTCTGCAAGGTTGTTTCAATTTCGCTGACTGCTTTTTCAATAGTTTCCATTGAAACGGGACGCTTTTCGCAAGCGGTAAGCATACCTTTGATAAGCTTCTGTCTGTCAAAAACTTCACGTGTTTTGTCTTTCTTTACAACAACAATCGGTACACTTTCGATTATTTCATAAGTTGTAAATCTTTTTGTGCATTTGATACATTCACGGCGACGACGAATTCTTTCACCCTCATCAGTTGGGCGTGAGTCGATAACCTTGCTTTCTTCAAATCCGCAAAATGGACATTTCATAAAAACACTTCCTATATTTTACATTCTATATATAGTATTTTAACACATTTTAAATCACAATGTAAAGTGTTTACAACAATTTTTTAAGTTCATTCATGGCAAAAGTTAATTCTTTATCGTTTTCGTAGCCATTTTCGTAGAGTTCGATTATATAATCGCCCTTGTAATCGTGCTTTTTCATTAATTCAAAGAACTTTTTGAAATCGAAAGTACCGTTTTTGCAAGGTACAAAGCAATCTTTTTCTGCGTTGTGGTCACTTATATGAATATGGCGAATGTATTTGTGCAGTTTTTCAGCAAATTCAAAAGGATTTATGCCCGTTCTGACAGACTGCTTGATATCAAAAACCATATTGAAATCGTCACCGATATACTCACCCATAGAAGCAAGAAAATCCGGGCTTTCACTACGGTAATGAACTACGTTCTCCTGACAGATTTTAAGTCCCTCAGCCTTTCCCATTCGGGTTAGATAGCCAAATCGCTCAAAATATTCTTCATCAGTAATGCTACCCGGTTTTTTAATACCGTGCATAACAAGAATTTCTGCATCAAGTGCGTGCAAAACATCAAAATGACGTTTGAACGAGGTTTCCCGTGCCTCATAATAACGGCGGTTATATGAACTGAAAAGATGGTATGACTCAGTAAATGAGCCCATTGTGTGAACTGATGCAATTTTCATTCCGTAATTGTCACGGATTTTTGCAAGTTCCTTTAAATATTCGGGCAAAAACTCAGAATGAGCATTCATAAAAACCTCAACTGTTTTAGCCCCTGCCTCACCTGCTCTGATCAGCGATTTTTCCGTTTCTAACGGGTAAAAGCAGGCTGATGATAAACCTATGTCCATAAAAACTTCCTATCTTTTTGTTACCTTTAATCCCACGGTCTGTGTCTGCATTCCGCCACCCGTTAAAAGTCCACGGTTAATTCCGCAGTCGGCAAAATCACGGCCACGGCTGATAATTATATAATTTTCATCAGCAAGGCGATTATTAGTTGGGTCAACACCGTGCCAAGCACCGTTATGATAAACCTCAACCCAAGCGTGAGTTTCACCCTCGCCTACCATCATACCAACAACATAGCGTGCGGGGATTTCTGCTTTACGCAAAAGGGCTAACAGAATATGAGAATAATCCTGACAAACGCCCGCACCGTTAAGGAGTGCTTCTTCCGCAGTAGTCACAACACTTGTTGAGCCTGCTCTATACACAATATTTGCTCGTATTGCACGGGTGAATTTCATAGCAGTATCAACAGCATCGTCAGAAATACCTACTTGAATACGTTCAAACATCTTGTTGAGTTCTGTACCACATTTTGTAAAGCTTGTAGGATATTTATAAACGGGATTCAAGTCAGTTTCAGGTGTGATATGTGCCCCTGTTGTTACTGTTCCCGTAACATCAACTGTGAATTCATTGTGCATTGTAACAATTCTGTCAGTAACAAGAATATTGCCGAATCCGTCGTTAGAATATGTTAATTCATTTTCAGGGAAAACTGTCACTTTAATATCTTCAATGTGCTGATTTTCACACTCTAAAGGAATGCAACGGAGTGTATAACAATGCTTGATTACGGGCATTGAAAATTTAATTGACATATTATAAGAAAAATCCAAAACTGCCATTTTACATCACTCCCGTCACGAAAAGTTGAGATAACTCGTTCTGAATTGAGAATTTATACGGTGAATAGTCATCTTCTTCCAAAATCATACGAGTAAGTCTTTCGATTGAATGAGAATTAAAATCAATTCCCACCTTGTAAAGACGATTAAGCATAATTGAAAACTCTTTTTTGAGGAGTTCTGCAGGAAAATCAAGTCTTGTGTAAAGATCAAGACGTTCAATACTTCTGCCGAATTTCAATATATTTCGTGATGTTTCTGCTTCAATATTATCGTCAGCACTGCCCCAGAATGCAAAAATCCAGTCAGTTACCTCTTGAACTTTTAAAAGCGGTGCATTACTGCTGCTGCTTTTTTCCATAACATCAACTGCAAGCTGAAGATATGAAAGTGTGTCAGAAGAAATCACGTTTCTCATTTCAACTGCATTGTCATAAGCGTGCAAAAGGCTTGAATAGATTGATGCAGGGTCGTTAGCATCAAACAAGAATGAACTTATAAATTCCTGACGGCAGGAATAGTTGTTTGCAATGCCTAAACGACGGCAGAAATTTATGTATTCTTCATCGTTAATGTCAATCATAATGTCATAACATTCCGTAAAGGCTTTAAGTGTTGTGAACACACGCTCAACATAACGACCAAGCCAGAAAAGATTGTCACTTGATTTTATCGAGATAATACCCATGTGTCTTTAAAGCCTCCTCCCTGAGATGAGTTTACTACAAATGAATTTGCATCTTTTGCAAATCGGGTAAGTCCTGATTTCCAAACAACAGGCTCTTCACCCATAAGCACGAATGCTCTAAGGTCCGCTTTTCTTTCAGTTGCAACACCGTGTTCAACGACTTTTAAATCGTTGAATTTAATGATTTCTTGTGCTATAAATCGGCGTGGCTCTTTTTGAATTGCCTTTTTAAGCTCATAAAGGCGTTCAAGAGACAACTCGTTACCGAATACAACACCATAGCCACCTGACTCCGCAACGTCTTTAACAACCAATTTATGCACATTCTGGAGAACATACTTCATATCTTCTTCGTAGAACGGAAGATATGTAGGTGCATTTGAAAGAATAGGCTCTTCGCCGAGATAGTATTTAATCATAGCAGGAACATAGTAGTAAATTCCCTTATCGTCAGCAACGGAGTTACCAGGTGCGTTTACAAGTGCTACATTACCAGCACGGTATGCATCCATAATATGAGGTACACCAAGAAGTGAATCTGCACGGAAGGTCATAGGGTCAATGAAATCGTCACCGATTCTGCGGTAAACAGCCCCTACACGCTGACGCTTGCCTGAATATTCGCTGTAATAAAGCACATTACCCTCAACAAACAAATCCTGAGGCATTGCAAAGACTGAGCCTGTTTTTTCTGCAA
>CAYXMF010000075.1:0-7741 GCA_964465845.1 uncultured Eubacteriales bacterium
TGCTTGCTGTATGTTCTGTTGTGCTTTTAATGCATTCTTTAGACTATGATATCAGCAATTTGGTTGAAAATTCTTCAACTGAAACGACCACGGATTTAAATGATGTTGATAATACTGAATATTCTGTTGACACACTTGAAGGCAAATCTACAATTTTGTTTGTAGTTGAGACGGACGAAAAATCAATTGACTATTTATGCATTGTAACAACTGATTTTGATAACAAGTCAATGACTGTTCAATGTATTGACGGAACCGCCAAAATGGCATATAACGGAGGTAGTGTAACAGTAAGTAGTATTTATTCCGCCGAATATGAACTTGGTATTAAAAAATCACTTGCTGAGAATTACAATATTACTGCTGATAAATATATAATTTTTGACGATGACCAGTTAGAAGATGTTTTATCATTGTTTGACGGATTTTCAATTAACGTTCAGAATGATGTTAATCATAAATCGCAGGATTTCAACCTTACACTTGAATCAGGAAAACAGGATTTATCACCGGATTTGACATATAAATATTTGAAAATCAGTGATGTTTCTACTCGTGAAAAAATTATTTGTGACATTATAAATTCTGTTCTCACTCCCGATTGTGTTGATAATTCTGAAAAGTTGTTTACATCATTTGTGAATTTGTGTGACACTGATATTTCTGTTATTGATTATTCTGATTCAATTGACAGATTAACTGTTTATTGCTATGCTGATGACAAATTTTACCCCGAAGTGTATGTTGAAGGTGATGAGCAATGAAAAAACTAATTTCAATAATAGTTTTGATTTTGTGCTGTTTCGTTTTCTTCAACATCGGGAAAAAAGTTGTAGATGAAATAGAATATAATGCAGTTGTAAATGCACTAAATGATGATAAATATACTGCAGAAGAATACGCTGAATTTCAAAAGCAACTTAACAGTAAAACTTTTTATTACTATAATAACCTTACAGATGACCAAAAAGATGCATATATAACGCTTTATTTTGCAGTTATGAATTTTGACGAGTCTTGTAAAGTGAATGTTTCTGAAGACGAACTGAAAAATATTCTTTTTGCGATTATATATGATAATTCTGAGATTTTCTGGCTTTCAAGTAATTATACATATTATGATAACGCTGACTTTATTGAGTTTGTTCCTGAGTATAATTACACAGAAATTGAAGCAAATAGAATTTCAAAGCAATTGGAAAATAAAATTACAGAGATAACTTCGGCAATGCCTGCCGATGCAACTGATTTTGAAAAAGAATTGTTTCTTCATAACTATATTTGTGATAATACGGTATATGACGAATCTACTTTTCAAAACGGCGGTGATACAGCATATAGTTCTTTGCTTGAAGGAAAGTCCATATGTGAGGGGTATGCTCGTGCAATGCAGATGTTACTTGATAATGTAGGAATTGATAACTATCTTATAATCGGTGACGGAACTTCAGGCGGCACTATAGAGCCACATATGTGGAATGTTGTAGAAATTGACGGCTATAATTATCATCTTGATGTTACATGGAATGACGGCGTTTTTGATGATACAGACAGCTTCTTCTATTTCAATGTGACAGACGCTTATATTATGCGTGATCATTCAAATCTTGAGCCTGAAAACAATAATTGTTCATATAATTACGCTAATTATTTTGCTATGATGAATACTTATGTTGAGGTTTTTACAGGATTTGATAATTTGGTGAGTGCAACATCGTCTGTGCTTTCAAGCGGTGAGAATACGGTTGAATTTATGTTTGACAGCAGTGCCGACTATAAACGTGCAATAGATGAATTGGAAGATAATTCGCGATTTTTTGATTATGTAAAAAAATCAGTTATAAAAAGCGGAAGAAATCTTTCGCATAATAATGTTGATTATTATAAAAGTGATGAGTATAATTACTTGTGTATAGTTTTTAAAGAGGATTGATAATATGGATAAGCAAAGAATTGAAAATGCTTTTCGTGAAATTTTAATTGCAATAGGTGAGGATCCTGACAGAGAAGGTTTGCAGGAAACTCCAAAACGTGTTGCCAATATGTATGAAGAAATTTTTTCAGGACTTAATGAGGATCCTACCAAGCATCTTAAAATGTTCCGTGAAGGTCAAAGCGATGAAATTGTAATCGTGCGTGACATTCCAATGTATTCAATGTGCGAGCATCATTTCTTACCATTTGTAGGTAAGGCACATATTGCGTACATTCCTAATGATGATGGACTTGTTATTGGACTTTCTAAGCTTGCAAGAATAGTTAATTCTTATGCAAGACGTCCGCAACTTCAAGAGCGTCTCACAGCACAAATTGCTGATTTTATTCAGGATTCTATGAACCCAAAAGGCGTTGCAGTTGTAGTTGAAGCAGAGCATTTGTGTATGACTATGCGCGGAATCAGAGCAGCAGGCTCAAAAACTCAGACCTCAGCGTTAAGAGGTTCAATGAGAAAGGATGCACGAACAAGAGCCGAAGTAATGACTCTTTTAGGAATATAATGGATTTTTCTGGAAAAGATTTTAAGTTTGAATTAGGTTCAAAAACCTATGTAATGGGCATTTTGAACGTGACTAAAGATTCTTTTGCTGATGGTGGTAAATATAATACACCTGATAAAGCAAAAGCTCATGTTAAAGAAATGCTTGAAAATGGTGCAGATATTATTGATATTGGTGCACAATCAACAAGACCTGACAGTACTTTGATGAGCGCTGAAGATGAGTTGAATATCTTAAAACAGTATTTACCTTTTCTTGCAAATGAGTTTGATTGTGTTTTTTCTATTGATACATTTTACCCGTCAGTTGCTGAATATGCTCTTAATAATGGCGCATCAATAATCAATGATGTCAGTGGTGTTTTTAATAAAGAAATGGCTGAATTGGTTAAAAAGTTTGATTGCGGTTGGATTATAACTCATACAGGGGGAGGAGATTCAAATTCTGTTCCCGACTATAAAACAACTGTAACTGATGATATTGTCAGCTTTTTTGATATGGTACTCAAAAATTGTGACACTTTGAACATTCCGTACAACAGAATTATGCTTGATATAGGTATTGGCTTTGGTAAAACGTATGAGCAGAATTTGGAAGCGATAAGAAATATTCGTTTTATCAAAAGAAAAGATGTTGCTTTGCTAACAGCATTGTCATTAAAAAGGGTTGTAGGTACTGCAACCAATTCTGAAGATTATGACAGAGTTTTCGGTACAATTTCTGCGAATGCAATTGCAGTTGCCGGAGGTACCGATTTTATACGTGTTCACAATGTTAAAGAGAATGTTTTAGGTATCAGAATGGCTGATGCTGTTGTAAGAGGTTAATATGGATAAGATTATTGTAAATGATTTAGAATTATTTTGTTATCATGGTGTAAATCCTGAAGAAAAGGTTGACGGACAAATTTTTGTTTTTGACATTGAAGCAAGTGTGGATTTGTCAAAGCCTTGTGAAACTGACAATGTTGACGATACAGTCAGTTATGCAAAGATTATTAAATGTGTTCGTCGTGTTGCTCAAAGTGAAAAAAATGATCTAATCGAGCGTGTAGCGCAAAGAGTAGCTGATGCCTTGTTTGATGAGTTTGAGCCAATCAAATCATTGAAAATTAAACTAAAAAAGCCGCAAGCACCTATTAAGGCAGACTTTAAATATGTGGCTGTGCAGATAGAAAGGGACAGAAAATGATTGCTTATCTGGGAATTGGCACTAATATAGGAAATCGCTTGCAAAATCTTATTGATGCCGTTGAGGCTCTTAGATTGCTTCCTAAAACTGAAGTCGTTGATGTTTCAAATGTGTATGAAACCGAGCCTGTGGGATATGCAAATCAAGATGATTTTCTCAATATCGTGGTTTCTGTTTCAACTGAACTTACTGCTCAAAATCTATTGGGTGCTGCTTTAGGAATAGAGGCGGGAATGGGCAGAGTCAGAACAATAAAAAACGGACCGAGAATTATTGATATGGATTTGCTTTTATATGAAAATGAAAAGTATGATACAGTAAATCTTATTTTGCCTCATCCAAGAATGCTTGAACGCAATTTTGTACTTAAACCTTTGCTTGATTTAGAAATTAAAAGCAATATTTATTCCACAGATTATCTTAAACAACTAACAACAGATGACGGCATAAAGCTGTTTTGCAACAATGATTGCTTTAATATAAAAGAAAATTAAACGGTGACTTATGAAGTATATAATTATGGACCTTGAGTGGAATAATTCATATATGAAGACCACTCAAAAATTTGTTAATGAAATTATTGAAATCGGAGCTGTAAAGCTTGATGAAAATCTTAAAACACTTGATACATTTTCAGAACTTATAAAGCCCGTATTATCAAGAAAACTTCGTTCTAAAATTAAAAATCTTACGCACATTACAAATGATGATATACGTGCAGGAAAACCCTTTGCAACAGTAATCAATGATTTTGAAAAATGGGTGGGCGATGACGCTCTTGTTCTTACTTGGGGCGATACTGATATAAGGACAATGCTTACCAATTTTAAATGCTTTTTACAAAAAGAGGACATTAGTTTCATAAGAAAATATGCTGATTTGCAGAGATACTGCCAGTGCTTTATAAATATGGAAAATATTCAGCAGGCAGGGCTTTCATATGCTGCAGAATGTCTTCAGATCGACGCTGAAAAGTTTCCTCATCACAGAGCATTAGATGACAGCCTTTTAAGTGCAGAATGCTTTAAAAAGGTGTTTAACAAAGAAAAACTTAATGAATTCATTAAAGAATGTAACGAAGAATTCTATGCACGTCTTGCATTTCATCCTTATGTAATTAAAAGTAAAAATGATCCGTTGATTGACAAAAACATTTTTAACTGTTACTGTGATATTTGCGGTGGAAAAGTTAGAACAATCAAAAAATGGAAATTCAGTAATCAGTCATTTAGGGGATTGTTCTACTGTGAAAAGTGCAATCGTGAATTCAGAGTCAGTTTAAGAATTAAAAAATTCTATGACCGTTTAGATATTAAACGCAACTATTCAGAGATTATACATACTGACGAAAACACAGAACAACTTCATGAAGAAAACATAAATAAAGACCTACTCATATGAGTAGGTCTTTATCTTTGTAAATAATTATTTAATTACACGAATTCTGATGATTCCGTTAATTTTCTTTAATGCTTCAAGAGATTCAGGAGATGCTTCAGTGTCAGAATCAATAACAGTATAAGCATATTCACCCTTAGACTTATTAACCATATTGTCAATATTTACGTCTTCATTTGCAAATGCTGATGTAATCTTGCTTACGATACCTGAAATATTCTTGTGCATAATTGTAATTCTATGCTTATCACAAGCACCAAGAGAAACAGCAGGGTAGTTTACAGAGTTTACGATACTACCGTTTTCAAGGAAGTCAGCAACCTGCTCAACCGCCATTACTGCACAGTTGTCTTCTGATTCAGGTGTTGAAGCACCAAGGTGAGGAATAGCAATAACACCTGTAGCACCAATAACTGCATCATTAGGGAAGTCTGTGACATAACATGCTACTTTGCCGTTTTCAAGAGCGGTGATGATACTCTCGGTATCAACAAGCTCACCACGTGCAAAGTTGAGAATTCTTACTTCATCTTTCATTGTACCGATTGTATCAGCATTTATAAGACCACGTGTGCTGTCATTAAGCGGAACATGAAGTGTAATATAATCACTTTCAGTATAAATTGTGTTAAGATTGTCAGTAAGCTTTACGTGGTGATTGAGTGTGATACTCTGTGCAACCGAAAGATATGGGTCATAACCGATTACGTTCATTCCAAGAGCAGCAGCAGCGTTTGCAACGAGAATACCAATGGCACCAAGACCAATTACACCAAGGGTTTTGCCTTTGATTTCAGGACCTGCAAAGGCACTTTTGCCCTTTTCAACATCCTTAGGAACTGTATCGCCGTTGCCCTTTAATGTTTTAGCCCAGTCAATAGCAGGAATAATTTTTCTTGAAGAAAGGAAAAGACCTGTAATTACAAGCTCTTTAACAGCGTTTGCATTTGCACCGGGTGTATTGAATACAACAATACCTTCTTCGCTGCATCTGTCAATCGGAATGTTGTTTACGCCTGCGCCTGCACGTGCAATGGCAAGGGTATTTTTGTCAAAATCCATATCGTGCATTGATGCTGAACGAACAAGAATAGCATCCGGATTTGCCATTTCAGTTGCACAGGTGTAATTATCACTGAAACGGCAAAGTCCTGTTTCAGAAATTTTATTAAGTGTAAGAATATTATACATAGTGTTTGCTCCTTATGAATTTGCTTTTTCAAACTCTGTCATAAACTGGACGAGTTTTTCTACACCTTCAACAGGCATAGCGTTATAAATTGATGCTCTCATACCACCAACTGTACGGTGACCTTTAAGGTTAACAAAGCCTGCTTCAGTTGCTTCCTTAATGAATTTTGCATTGAGTTCTTCACTGTCTGTTACAAAAGGAACGTTCATAAGTGAACGGTCTTCTTTAACCACGGTACCTTTGAACATTTTGCTGTTATCAAGAAAATCGTAAAGAATTTTTGCTTTCTTTTCGTTTCTTTCTTTCATAGCTTCAAGTCCGCCCATTTCTTTGAGCCACTCAAGAACAAGCTTACAAATATAAATTGTATAGCAGGGGGGAGTGTTGTAAAGAGAATCGTTATCAGCCATAATCTGATAGTTGAGCATTGTAGGTGTAATATCACGAGCGTTGCCTAACATATCTTCACGGATGATACAGATTGTAAGACCTGCAGGAGCAACATTCTTCTGCGCACCACCATAAACCATTGCAAATTTTGATACATCAATCGGCTCTGAAAGGAAGCATGATGAAATATCAGCAATAAGTGGAACCTCACCTGTATCAGGTAATTCATGATAAACCGTACCGTAGATTGTATTGTTCATACAGATGTAGAAATAGTCTGCATCCTTTGTGAAATCTTCCTTATTAAGTTTTGGAATGTATGAAAATGTCTTATCAGCTGAAGAAGCAACTGCTTTACACTCGCCATATTTCTGAGCTTCCTGATAAGCCTTTTTAGCCCACTGACCTGTAATAACAAAATCTGCTTTTCCATTCTTATTCATAAAGTTAAGGGGAATAGCTGCAAACTGTGTTGAAGCACCGCCTTGTAAAAAGAGAACCTTATAATTATCAGGAATATTCATAAGTTCGCGAAGAAGCTTTTCAGCACCTTTGATGATTGAGTCATAAACTTTTGAACGGTGGCTCATCTCCATAACGGATTGACCGCTGCCCTCATAATCAAGCATTTCTGCTGCTGCCTTTTTAAGTACTTCTTCAGGTAACATTGATGGACCTGCAGAAAAATTGTAAACTCTTGCCATAAAATAACCTCCAAATGATTGCTTTACATATTCATTATATGTTAAATTTTTAAACATTGACCGAATTATAGCAAAAAAACAACTATAATGTCAATAGATTGTTAAGAAATTATCAAATAATTTAATATTTTTCTTAAATTCGGACGAAAACTTATTTATTTTTTTAACAATCTTGCTGCAACGCGTCAAAATTCAAAAAAATTCTCCTTAATTCTTGCAGTAATTAATAATTTATTATATAATATAATTTCAAAATAGGAGTTATATGTTTAAAAATGGAAAACAGCACACACTTATTTAATGAATTTAATGATAAATCCTTTTCAATGCCTATGGTGGCACTGAGAGGACTTGTGATATTTCCTGAA
>CAYXMF010000076.1:0-7701 GCA_964465845.1 uncultured Eubacteriales bacterium
CTTTGTGATTTTTTCTTTCAATAAAATAAATTACGTAACCACAAATAAGTGCAATAACAACCTTTGCTGTAAGCAACTTGAATATCTCAAAACTGCCGTTTTCTGACGCCGCAAGAAGAATAACCGCCTCGTCAGAGGTTGAAAGGAATACCGCAATAAGAGTACCAAGAGTGATTATTCCGCTTCTGTAAAGATTTGCACCCATTACTGAAAATCCGCATTGGGGAATACAGCCTAAAGCTGTAGCAACGGCGGGCCCCATAACCCCTGCCTGTGTGAAAAGAGATTTAACCTTGTCCTGTGCTCTGTGTTCAAGAAACTCAATCACAAGAAATGCAATAAATAAGAAGGGGAGTATTTTAAGAGTATCAATAACTGCGTCAAGAAGTACGTCTAAAATTCCACTTACTGAATAAATCGGCACTTCAACGTGTGCGTGTGAAAATATCATCATTTTGCCTCCCCACATTTCTGGCAAGTGCCGTAAAGCACGGTTTTTGCACCGTCAATAGTGAATTTATGGTCAGCAAAAATGTGAGAAGCCAACTTATCAAGAAAATCACATTCTGTATGTATCAACTCACCGCATTTTGAACACTTCAAATGATAATGATTATGACATTCTTCGCTTAAAAGCTGATAGCAACAAGCCTCGTTTTCACCTGTAAGAAATTTTCTTGCTTTGTTTTCAAGCACAAGACGGTCTAACTGACGGTAAACAGTAGTTCTGCCAATGTGACCGCCTCCTGACACCAATGCAAAATATACATCCTCAGCGGAAAAATGTTTGTGAGGGTTTTTTTCTAAAAATTCATAAACCAATTTGCTTTGTTTTGTTTCGTAACTCATATTAACCTCTATTTTGAATTTGAAATTCATTTTCAAATTATATACAAGGTTTTACAAAATGTCAAGCAATTTTGAATTCAAGTTGTTGACACAAAATTCCAATTATTATATAATTTATGTGATTATATTCTAAAGGGGAACGAAATAATGAAAAAGAAAATTCTGAATTGTACAAAAGCAATTATTTCAATCGCTCTTGTACTGACAATGCTTGCATCATGCACACCAAAAACACCTGATGACACAGCACAACCAAGCGAAATTGTGCTTGACAACACAAACGCAAATGTTGTATCAGCTTATAATACTGAGGGTGCTTATACTCTTAACATTGATGCAGGTGATGAGATTCACGACATCAGCGATTTGCTTTTCGGCGTGTTCTTTGAAGACATCAACTTTGCTGCTGACGGCGGACTTTATGCTGAAATGGTTGCAAACCGTTCATTTGAATTCACCGCACTTGCTCAGGATGACGCTCTTTACCGTTGGAACAGCGTAAATGATGCTGAACTTAAAGTAAAAGAAAACGGCAAGGATGACGCTCTTAACGAGAATAATCCCGGATTCCTTATGATGACAAATAATGCCCAGACACAAGCAGGCATTGAAAACAGAGGTTTCCTTGACGGAATGAGCATAGTTGAAAATGAAGAATATAAAGTATCTTTTTATGCAAAAGCACCCGAAAATTATGAGGGTACAATCACAGTGAACCTTGCAGTTGACGGTAAAGCAGTGGCAACTGAAACTTTTGACGGTATTACTGACGAGTGGCAGAAATTCTCTGCAACACTTACTTCAACACAGACCGCAAGCACAGGTGTAACACTTCAGGTGCTTATTGACAACGGTACAGTTTATTTTGATATGATTTCTCTTTTCCCTGCAGATACATATAAGAACAGAGAAAACGGACTTCGTGCAGATATGTGCGAGCTTTTAGAAGAATTACAGCCTAAATTCCTTCGTTTCCCCGGTGGCTGTGTAATTGAAGGCTATGATATTAACTCTGCATACAGCTGGAAAGATTCAGTTGGTGTAGGCAGTGACGGACTTCCTCTTTTATTTAACGGAACTTACGGTGATGTTGCCGCAAGAAGTCAGGGAATCAGTATCTGGACTGACTTTAACACTACTGACGACCTTTTCCCAAGCTATTTCTCATATGGTTTAGGCTTCTATGAGTATTTCCAGCTTGCTGAAGATATCGGTGCTATCGGCGTTCCCGTTCTTAACTGCGGACTTTACTGTCAGGCTCGTGGCAAAGGTCCTGTTGATATGGAGAGCGATGAGTTTAAACAGTATATTCAGGATATGCTTGACTTAGTTGAATTCTGTCGTGGCGATGTGAATACAACATGGGGTAAGGTGCGTGCATCTTTAGGTCACGCTGAACCATTTGAATTAAAATATATCTGCATCGGTAACGAAAACTGGGGCGAGGATTATTTTGTTCGCTATTCAGCATTCCTTGATGCTTTCAATGAAGCAAAGGCTGAAAATCCCGAACTTTATGAGGGACTTGAACTTATTTATTCATCAGGTGTTGATGACGGTACAAGTGGCGCTGACTACCTTGCATCTTACGAGTATGCACAGAACGAGCTTCAGGCAATGAATTCAACAAATGCTCTTGATTTTGCAGGCGCTACTGACCACCACTACTACAATGATCCACAGTGGTTCTATGAAAATGCTGATTACTATGATGAAAAGAATTACACAAGAACAGTTGAAACAATGACTGATACAAAATACGGCGGTGCAATCAACGTGTTCTTAGGTGAATACGCTTCCTGGAGCAATACTCTCAATTCTGCTCTTTCTGAGGCTGCATATATGACAGGACTTGAAAGAAACGGTGATATTGTTACAATGGCTGCCTATGCACCTCTTTTCAGCAGTACAACTGCACGCCATTGGTCACCTAACCTTATCTGGTTTAACAACAGCGGTTCAATGGGTTCAATTAACTACTATGTGCAGAAGTTGTTCTCAGTAAATCAAGGCTCAGCAGTTCTCAATCACACTCTTGAAGGTGCTCAGGTTGAACAAACTAACCTTCAGGGTGCAGTAGGTGTAGGTACTTGGTACACATCTGCAAAATTTGATAATGTTGTTGTAAAAGACCTTGCAACAGGTGAGGTGCTTGCAGAAGATACATTCAATATTTTCTCAAAATCAAATTGGGATTTCGCAACAGACGGCGAGTGGAAAATCAAGAGCGGTGCCCTTGTAAATACAACAACTGAGATGGCTTATTCAAATACAGGTAGTGTTGCATATTTCGGTGATACTTCTTGGGAAAACTACAGCTTCACAGTAGAAGCAACAAAGCTGGACGGTGGCGAAGGCTTTATTATTCCATTTGCAGTTCAAGATACACAGAATAACTATTTCTGGAACATCGGTGGTTGGGATAATACAATTTCAGCAGTTCAGCAGATTGAAAACGACAGCAAAACTGATAAAATCGTCGGAACAGTTAAAGATTTCACAGTTGAAACAGGTAAGACTTATAAGATTACCCTTGAGGTTTCAGGCTATAATGTAAAAGGCTATATTGACGGTGAGCTTTACTTTGACCACAATTTCGGCTCAGAAGCTGAGGCAAAGGCTTATACTGTTGTAAGTAACGATGATAACGGCGATATTATCATCAAACTTGTAAACGTTACAGAAAAAGCAAGTACGGTTGCAGTCAAGATTGATAATGCTGATATTCAGGACGAAGCAGTAATCAATCAGGTTGCAGGTGATTCACTTACAAACGATAATATCTTTGGTGCTGATGAATCCACACATATCACAATGGATGAGTTCACATTGAACGGATTTTCAAGTGAATTCAACTACACAATGCCTGCATATTCAGTAACATCAATCAGACTTAAAGCGGCAGAATAATATTCAACGGGGCACCAATTTCGGTGTTCCGTTTTTGTTTGACAAATTGGGGTTTGTTGGGATAAATGCAAAGTGCAAAATGCAAAACGCAAAGTATCGGGTCTGCGACGCGATTATATAAATAACAGGTCATTCTGAGGAGCATCGCGACGACGAATCTCCGTTGATTTTATTATTTGCTTTGATAGAGATTCTTCGCTTCGCTCAGAATGACATATAAAATCAATTCTGCTCTGCAAATTCAAATTTGTAAGATTACTATATAAAAAAAGAGTACGGATTTTTCCGTACTCTTTTCTTATCTTTCTAATGTTACAACCACCAATTCAGGCGGGTTGTTGATTCGTAATGGAATTATACTGTCACCTAAACCGCGACTGACTACCATATTCGTATTATCAGCGGTAAACATGCCTGCATCATATTCAGGGAATAAACCCTGGTGCGGTGCAATAATGCCACCAATAAACGGTAATCTTACCTGTCCGCCGTGGGCGTGACCTGAAAAAACTATGTTCATATTATTTTCAACATACACTTCGAACAGTTCAGGTCTGTGTGACAAAAGAATTTTGAAATATTCATTATCACAGTATTTTTCAAGCCGTTTATTCATATATTCAGTACTGTCTTTAACTGCTTTGTAGTCAGGGTCGTCAACACCTATTAACTGAATTACACTTTCGCCTTTTTCAAGAAGAATATCTTTGTTGTGCAAAACAATAATCTTTTCATTAAGTGGGATATTATCAATTTCATCTTCTACTTTTACACGGGCTTCGTGATTTCCCGTAACATAATAAACAGGTGCAATTTCTGATGCGTTATTTGCAAAATCACGGGCTATCTGCACATCAGTTTTTCGTGAATCAACAATGTCACCTGTAATTACAATTATGTCAGGGGATTGTTCTTTAATTAACGATAGTAAATCTTCGTTATTTTTACCGAATTCTGCATTATGCAAGTCCGAAACCTGCACGATTTTATAGCCTGCAAAGTCATCAGGCAAAAGTTCGTTTTTTATTGTAATTTCATTGATATGAACGGTTTGATTCTGAAAAATATTCCACCCAAGAAAAACTATTGCAACAGCAATAAAGCATAACACAAAAGTTTTAGCCTTTTTTGATAACTTGTACTTTTGTTTCATGCTATTTCTCCAATATTTGCTTGCTTAACGCTTTCAAACTGTCTTCACGGACTTTCTTGGTATATTTTGTGTCACTAAGCACCCAATCCCATTCAACCTTAAACCAGTCAATTTCTTGCGGTTTTCCGCCGTCCATTTCAACCTTGACCTGTTCAATAAGTTTCTCCCAACGAGCTTTATAGAATGAACCTACAAGGTCGCCCATTTGTCTGTGGGCATAATCGTGAAGATTGCCTTTGTCAGCCAATAATCTGCAATACCAAGTGGTAATAAGTGCCTTTGCGTTAAGCATATAAAGTTCTTTTGTGAAATCGTCAAGCTTTTCTGTGTATTCACACACAGGTTCAATATATGAACTGAATGAGAATTCCTTGCAGTTCAAAAGCACTCTGTCAAGCATATCTGCATTTTTAAGTATCTTCTCGCTGTAATCCATAAATGCAAAGTAGTCTTTTGATTTGTAAGCTGAAACCATCTTTTTAACAAGACTTGAAAGTTTGTTTGAAAGTGATTGTCTTAACAAATCAACAGCATCATAAACGTAACATTCATTATCTTTGAATTTGTCATAATCGGCAAGAAATAGTTTTACGGCTTTATCAAATTCATCTTTTGAATACTGAATTTTAACAGAACCCCTTGCCGTAAACATTTTAGTTTCAGGGTCCATAGGTCTGCGACAGAACATAGTTTCAGTTGCACCGAAACTCATAGCACCGCTGTCATTTCCGTAAACGGTTTTAAGAAGTATTTCCATAGCCTCAGCGATGTTTTCATTCTCTTTACCATAACGGCGGATTGCATATTTCTGTACCCATTCGTTAACATTGTCAATATCTTCCCATATACAAGAGAAGAACAAATCAGTAACGATAGGATTTACATTTACGCTTTCAGAAGTCAGGGCTAGTCCCTTGAAATTCGGGCGTTCAGATGTAGCCTTAATATCTTTTGCAAGGTCGGGGAGAACACCGAAAAGTCCGTTGCGTCCGCCAAAATTGTTAAGAAGTCCGAATAACACATTACCATATTTAGCAAGACGTGACATATTGTTGGCATTGTGATTGATTTTTTCAGCATTCAAATCAAGTAAGAGCATATGCTCATCTCTGTAAGGCTTAACGGATTTTGTAAAAAGGGGAGTAGGATTCATAGACCAGCATTGAACTACCCATACTGCCTCTTTGTCGAAACTGAGCATACTTTCCATTACATTTCCAAAGCTTTCTTTTGCTTTGTTTTTGCTGAGTTTTCCACCCTCGTGGCAGACGTCACCTGCATAGAAATGAGTAATATCGCCGAAAACTTCTTTTTGACACTCATAGAAAAGTTTTGCGTATTTTACATAATGCACGCTGTCAGGACTTACAATCAAAGGTCTTTCAATACCTTTCCATTTGCCTTGTTCAATTACAGGCACATCTCTATCCTTTTTCTGAATATCACGAGGAACAATACCCGTGTAGGCCTGTAAAACAACGTCCATACCAAGCACTTGCATTCTGCGGTGATTTTCACGTGCAAGCTCACACTTTTCATAGAAGAAATCATCGTGAATTGGTCCGCCTATGGAACAAATGTTGCTCATATAGAACCAAGCATAATAAGAGGGTCCTACAAGAAAATTCTTGATTTCACGGTGACGGTAACCGAGTTTGGTTAAAAATCTGCGGTAAACTTCTTCCATACCAAGAATATCAAGCACTAAATTCACACCGTTCATGGCAAGAAAATCAATCTCTTTCTGCCAGTCTTCCTTGCCCCAGAATGCCATTGAATATGAATGGGTGCAATAGTTGTATGCGTATCTGTATTTGCAGTCAGTTTTGCGGTCAATTTTGCCGTTTACCTGAGGGAGATTGTGAGGCAGATTCACTTGTTTGCCAAAGCGTGAAACGTGGCAGTTACACACCTCTTTAAGATAGCAGTTGAATGCAGATGCTAACCCTATACCGCTGTTGGAAATAAGTATAATTTTGCCTCTTAATGACTCAACCGTAAAGTAATCGTCTTTTAAACGGCGGTCAAGACGTAATTCAAACTGTTCTATGTATTTTTCGCCTATAGTTCTGCCGATAATACCCTTGACATCGTCTAAAATTTCCTCGTCAGTAACCTCTTTTGCAAATGCAGTTTTTTCAAAAACTTCAGGCTCACGGAATACTGATTTTTTAGCAGGGAATGAGCAGCCCTCACCAAGAATTTCAATGTTGTTGATTGTAGGCCTTACACCGCTGTAATATTTTATGAAAATACGAATGTATCGTGCAATTTTCGGGCTTTTGCCCTTTTTATAAAAATTTACGCCGTCAAGACTTGATAAAACTGAAAAATTAACCTCAGTATTCTCAGGGAAAACCACAACAACATCATGCACACTCATATTCTTAGGGAACGCAAGGTCAATAAAGCACGGATATGTGTCGTATGTAAACAAAGGTATTGAATTTTTGTCAGCTTCACCGCTGGCGTTGAGTATTTCGTAGTTAAGTAACTCCACTAATATCACCTGTAAATAAATAACTATTAAGAATATATCACAAAAAACACCAAAAGTCTATTAAGAAAACCAACTATTTTTGTTTATAAACAAACAAAATTGAAAACTACCAAAAAAATGAAATAAAACTATTGAAAACAGAAATGTTTTTTGATACAATTTATAAGGTTAAATGTGTCACTCTGTTTTGATGCGTTTAAGTTAATTTTGTTAATAATTTTTTGGAGGTATAAAAATGAGCAAAAAGTTTGTTTACCTTTTCAAAGAGGGTAACGCTTCAATGCGTGAA
>CAYXMF010000077.1:0-7445 GCA_964465845.1 uncultured Eubacteriales bacterium
TGAGATACACCTTTACATTTTTACTGTGACATAAGTCAACGGCACTTTTTAATTGTTCAAAATTAAAATTCTGCGGTGCGGCACGCATACCGAAAGCATCTCCGCCAAGGTACACTGCATCAGCACCATACATAAGTGCTGATTCCAGTCTTTCACGGTCACCTGCAGGGGCTAATAATTCAGGTATAATCATTTTAGTTCTCCTCAGCGTTTACCTTGTTGATTGTTCTAAGGTTTGCGTTGTGTTCCTCAAGAGTTCCTGCCATATAAATCTTCTTATTCTTATCGTGTGCGAAGAAGTAATATTGATTTGAGTCAGGGTTAAGAGCAGCCTCAATAGCGGCTGTACCCGGGTTGCAGATTGCTCCCGGAGGAAGTCCTGCACTTTCGTAAGTGCTGTAATTCAATATATACGGATTAAGTTCAGATGCTGTAGTTATACGTTTTGCAATGGTGTTTGTAACATAATCCTGAGTTGAGTCACAGTCAAGTGTGGGGTAAAGTCCCGAACGGTTAAGACGGTTATGAAGTACAGAAGAAATCTGTGCAAACTGTTGACTGTTAGCACCTTCTTTTTCAATGATTGAAGCGATTGTAATAACATCATCAATACTCATTGAAAGTGCTTCTGCCTGTTCTGAATATTTATCAGTCCAACGTGCTTCAAAGGTGTCAAGCAACTTACGGATTACTGTTGCAGGGTCTGCACCTTGTTCAAATTCGTATGTTGCAGGGAACATATAACCTTCAAGAACATGGTATCTGTTTTCAACTTCGTCAAGTTGTGCAATAAAGTCGTATTCTTTGCTGAAGTCAACTGAATCAATTGTCTTGTAAAGTGATTCTTTTGTGCATATGTCATTCTTTTCAAGACGCTCAAAAATCTGGTCAATTGTATAACCTTCAGGAATAGTAACGCTTATAACTGAGCCACGTGTACTGCTTGTTTTGAAACGGGTAATCATTTTTTCAACACCCATATCTTCGGTAAAGTAATAAACACCTGGAAGATAATTTTCATCAGAATAACCCATTATTTTAAGAAAAGCATTACAGAAAATAGAATTTTTGATGAGCCCCGCTTTATCAAGAACTCTTACAGCGTCAAAAGTATCAGCATCGTTTGGAAGAACAACTTCAACAGTTTCTTCGCTGTCACGGTTAATTGCAAGAACGTCGTTGATACAACTAAGTGCACAAGATGCAAGAATAATTGATACAAGGAAACAACATCCAAAGACTATAAATTCTTTTTTGTTTTCTTTAAATGCTCTCATAATTGTATATTTTAAAGCGTTGAAATCGATTTTCACCTTGCCGTTTCTTTTAACAAGAACTTTTGGTGATGAAGCTTTTTGCTGAGAGTCTTCATAATTTGAAACTTCGGTATTTGATTTGACTCTTCCATAATTATTCGAAACAGGTCTGCTTTTAGAAACAGTTTTCTTTGCACTGAACTCCATAGTGTCAGAAGTTTTGCGGACAGGTCGCGGAGCCTCATATCTTTTTTCAATAACAGGCTGAGGTTTTTTTGCAGTTTCTTCGAAAGGAGCCACAAGGTCAATATCAAAAGAACGCTCAATATTTGTTGTGTTCTTTCGCTTAGTGTTAATATTGAAAACCGGTTCCTCGTAAACAGGTGTCTTTACAGAACTTTTTGCAGATGACGGTGTTTTTACATCTTCATTTGCAGTTCTGGACGACTTGCTTCCAAGACTTTCTCCTGCATATTCATTTAAAAGTTCTTCATAAGAATTGTCGGAAAATCCGTCTGAAAATTTATTCACAGGATTACCTCCTTCATTTGATTCTGTGTAACAACAATGTTTATTTTAATGTCATTTTCATCGGTGGGCAAAGTATCAACAAGCATTTCTTCATAGCATGGACAAATACTCATACCATTGAAATTTCCCAAAAATCTGTCGTAATAGCCTTTGCCGTAGCCTATTCTGTTACCATTTTTATCGACTGTTAAAGCGGGCACTATTACAATATCATTTGCTTTTGGAATATATTTTTTACAGTTGCGTTTCGGCTCTTCAATGCCGTACATACCGATTTGCAAATCACCGACACAATCAGCCTTTAAAAATTCCATATTACCGTCACGGTCAAGACAAACAGGGTAGAAAACCCGTTTGTATAAAAATCTGCAACGCTCAATTATGTAACGGGTGTCAAATTCATCGTCTGCAGAAGAAAAAACCAAAACCTGCTCAGCGTTTTTAAAATAGTCGCTGTTTATAATTCGACGGCTGATTTCTTTATCGTATATTACCTTTTTTTCTGGTGGTATTTCTTTGCGCTTTTCTAAAAGCTGTTTGCGAATAGTTTTCTTATCCATTGTAAATCTGTAATGATGCTCTGATTTTTTTTACTTCAAGAGGATTTGTAAGAATTTCTGCAATCTGTAAGCCGAATTCTATTGCACTACCCATACCTTTTGCGGTGATTATGTTACCGTCCTTGACTACAAAGCCCTTTGAAATATTAGCACCAAAAAGTTCTTCTTCAAATCCCGGGAAGCAAGTCGCATTCTTGCTGTCAAGAAGTCCTTTATGACCAAGAATTGACGGCGCAGCACAGATTGCACAGATTAACTTGTCATTTTCAACAGCCCAGTCAATAGCCTTTTGTACGACCGCACTTTTTTCAAGGTTAAGAGTGCCGGGCATACCACCGGGAAGAACAATAGCCTCAACTTTTTCGTCAAGAACTAAATCTCTTTCATAAATGTCAGCGGCAACGGGAATCTGATGTGAGCCAATTACAAAATCTTCTCCCACTCCAACAGTAATAACATCAAGCTCTGCGCGACGTAATACGTCAACAACAGCCAATGCTTCAATTTCTTCAAATCCTGGTGCTAAAAATACATAAATCATAACGTTACTCCAATGTGATACCAATATAACAATTCAAATTTTTAATATTTTCATTTTCGGTTTTTATCATAGCAGGTGAACATTCTTCGCCAAAAGTAATGTTACCTTGAATGATATTACCTTTTTTCTTATATTTTTCGGAAACAGTACAGTAATTGCATTCGGCATTTCTGATGATTACATTCTCATCATCAAAAACAAGTCCGAAATCTGTAATCTCTCCACCGTAAACTATACAACTGTTTTTCCAATAGTCCAAAACCGATTTGTCAAATTCAAGTTCATACTGAAAATTCAGTCTTTCTTTTACTGCAGGGGTGTTACCGTCAAAAATATGCTTTCTGTGAATGCCGAAGTTCTCAAATCCGCATTTTGAATAATACTCAAAAAGTGATTTTTCAGCAGGCACAAGAAAAAGGAAACCGAATCCGTTTTCTCTGCAATAATCATAAGAAAAATCAAGAAGTTCTTTCATATAACCTTTGCCACGCTCTGCGTATTTCGTCATAGCACAATATACGCATTTACCTTTGTATTCTCCGATTTTGCAATCGAGCAAGAAAAGTGAAGAAGCAATTTCACCGTCAATTCTGATAACGGGAGTTACTACAGAGTTAAATACATTTTCAAAGAAATTCTCAACAACCTGAGAGTCCTCTAAAAATGTCATCTGCCAAAGACTTTGCAATTCTTTTTTATCTTTAATGCTTGCAAATTCAATCATAACTAACCCTTATATACTGCTGAATATTTTACAATAAGACGGTGTGGCTGATATGAAAGTTTTGCACGCCTCAGCCCTTCACTGCCTGTATCTTCTTCACGATTTATAAATTCATATCTGTCTTGCAACTGACGGGCAAATTCACGGTTTATCATCTGGTAAGCGCCTCGAACATTTCCGTAAGCTTTTTCAACGTGAGTACAGAATGTGTTGCTGTTAAGTCTTTCGCCAAAAGTGAACGCAACAATTTCACCTTGAATTGTGAGAACTCCGCCCTCAAAACCTAATTCAAAATATTTTTCAAGAGCCTTTTTTATAGCAAGATTTTCGTCGCTGATTTCTTCAGGATTTTTCTCGCGGTTAAGTCTTTCCCAATGCTCGTTAAGTAATAAACACTGTTCAATATTATTTTCGTTTATAGGCTCATATTTCCAATCAAAATTCTTTTCAAAATATGATACGTGATTTTTCTTGCTGTGGTATTTTCGTCCTGCAAGATTTGCCAAATCTTCCGATTTATATAAATAGTCAAAGAAGTCACGTTCTTCGTTAATTTCAAACTGTTTCGGAAAAATAAAGTTAAGTTCATCTTTATCTTTTTCAGTAAGTCCGAAAAATTCAAGAGTAATTCCCTTTTCTTTTGTGTACTCGATTAATTTACTGATAGTGGATTTTTTGTCCCCGTCACCAACAGGGTAGCAAAAGACAGGTGTATCAGTAAAATCGGCAGAAACAAAAAATCCGTTATCGTCTGAAATTCTGTTGTCATATATTTCTGACCACATATAAATATTGCCGAAACAGTATTCACAGCAGTCAGTCTGTGCTTTATCAAAAGTACTCTCAACCCATGCTTTGTCAGCAAGGGTAGGTGAATGGAAATCCATTAAATAATCTCCTTAACAATATTAAAGATAGTGTTGCCGATTTCTTCAATTGATAAAGGCTTGTCACCCTCAAAACACTTAACAACATTCCAATTAAAGCGGTCAGCCGCATAAAGTGCTGCTTCACGACAGGATTTTAAGTAGTCAACATTTGCCTCGTGAACATCTTTCTTGGTTTCTTCACCGTTATAACGCTTTGACATAAGACGTTGTGAAATATCAACATCCATATCAAGATAAATAACTGCGTCAGGCTTTGGAATTTCCATCATTTCATATTCTGTGTGGAAAAGCCAGTCAAGATACTTGTCCCAATCTGATTTCGGGAGTTTAACTGTCTGATGAACTGCATTTGAAGTAGTGTAACGGTCTGCTAAAATAAGTGTTCCGTTGTTGTAATCGTCACCCCAGATGTTCTTGTAACTTGCGTATCGGTCAACTGCATAAAAAAGTGATGCAGAATATATGTTTACGTCAGCGGGATTATTGCCGAATTCACCATTAAGATACATTTTGACAAGAGTGCTTGATTTATTCTCATAATCAGGGAGCTTAATCTGACGAAGCTTAATATTATTGTCAAGTAACTTTTGCTTTAAAAGTTCAACCTGAGTTGATTTTCCGCTTCCGTCAAGTCCTTCAATTACAATCATTTTTCTGTTCATTGCACAATACACCAACCTACATAATTATACAGATTATATTATAACAAACAAAAACTCATATTACAATGAAAAAATCATTATTTTAATAAGTTTTTAATAATAATTAAAATTTTAACTATTGTTGCATAGCCCATTTTTTTATGATACAATAAATAAGATTAAAGTATTTGGTTAGGAAAGAGGAGTTCTTAATGGCATACGATTACAATAAAAGCACAGCACTCATTATCGGTATGACTGATACTGATGAAAAAGTTACTGCCGCAAGTGGCAGAATTTCTACGCAAGAGGGTACAGCACTCGGAATTTGGGACAAGTCACAGGACAAAGAAAAAAATGCAAATCTTATCGGTAAGGTTACCGCATCAGGACATACAAGTACAGTTGAACATACATATTTTCAGCTTGCATTCCAGAATGTAACTGCAGTTGTTGAGCAGTTTATTATCGAGTTCAGACTTGCATCATACACCGTAAAATCAAGAAGATATGTGAATTTCAGCGATGCAGGATTTTATGTGCCTGAATTCAATAATGCAGAAATTGAGAAATCATATAAAGAGCATATGTCTGAAATGTTTGCGCTTTATGATGAACTTTGTGAGAACGGTGTTCTTCGTGAAGATGCACGTTTTGTATTACCATATTGTCTTTACAGCAATTTCTTCTGTTCGGTAAACGGCAGAGAATTCCTCAATATGCTTACTGCTATGATTTGCGGCAGAGGAGCTCGCTACCCCGAAATCAAAAAGTTAGGTCTTGAACTTTATGAGCAGGCAAAAGAGAAAGCTCCGGGAATTATGTCAAGTTTCAATCCTGACAGAGTGGTTAATGATGTTCCTGACCTTTCATTTATTGATGTTAAACCTGAGCATACAGAAAAACAGGTTGAATTGTTGGCATATACTCCTAATGCTGCAAAATGTGTAGCAAGAAATGCTCTTATTTCAGGTAAGAATTATTCAACAGAACAGATTGAAAAAATCATTGCTGACGGTGATACAACAGAAAAAATCGTTGAAGCAGTAGTTAAATGCAAACGCCCAAGAGCACTTGAGTGTGCAAATTATACATTCCGTTTTAATAACGTTTCACTTTCTTGTATTACTCACTTTGCACGTCATAGAATTCAGTCAATTGAAATCCCTGAACTTATTAAAACTGACAGAATGAGTTATATTATTCCGCCTGTTCTTGAAGATAAGCCTGAGCTTTTGGAAAAATATAAAAACGCATTCAAGAAAACTGCTGATGAATATGCAAGACTTAAAAATCTTGGCGTAGCTGAAGAACTTTTGGTATATTATCAGCTCAGCGGTAATACATTAGATATTGTAACAACTATGAATGCAAGACAGCTTCTGTTATTCTTAAGACTTCGTTCCTGTACCCGTGCTCAGTGGGAAATTCAGGAATATGCAGTTGAGGCTCTTAAAAATCTTCGCAGAGTTGAGCCGTCAATATTCAAATTCTACGGACCAAGTTGTTTTGTAGGTGCTTGTCCTGAGGGCAGAATGACTTGCGGAAGAGCCGCAGAGATTAAGGAAAAATTTTCTGAACTTTAATTTGATAATATGAAAAAATCAAGAGCAAAAAACAACGGCAAAAACTTTTTATTTCCGATAATAGCACTGTTTTCATTAAGCCTTTGCGCAGTTCTTGCGCTTTTGCTTGTGGGCGGTGATGAAACTGTTTATTATTTGAAACAGTTGAATTTCGTACCCGATGAAAAAACCGTATGTATTGACCCCGGACACGGCGGATCAAGTTCGGGTGCGGTGCTTGGTAGTCGTCTTGAAAAAGACGATACACTTCGTCTGTCGCTTCTAGTACGCGATATTTTGGAAGAAAGAGGATACACCGTTGTTATGACTCGTGATGATGACAGCGACGTATCTCTTGCTGACCGATGTAAAATCGCAAACAAGGCAAGGGCGTCGCTTTTTGTTTCTATTCACAGAAATTCGAGTACTTCATCTGACGCAGTGGGAATGGAAATGTGGATTCACTCATCAAGTCCCACTGATGATACACTTTTGGCACAAAATATTCTTGATTGCCTTGATACTGCGGGGATTCCCGCAAACAGAGGAATACATTCAGGTTACCGTGACGGTGACGATATGAATTATTATATAAACCGTAATACAAAAATGCCGTCAGTTCTTGCTGAAATCGGCTTTATTTCAAGTAAAGCAGATAATAAAGAATTTGATGATAACCTTGAAGAATATGCAAAAGCCATAGCAGACGGAATTGAAATGACATTGCTCGAAATGAA
>CAYXMF010000078.1:0-3746 GCA_964465845.1 uncultured Eubacteriales bacterium
TTGAAAAACAGAAGGAAGGTAAAAAGCGCATGCGCCACTTCGGTACTGTTGAAGTTCCGCAAGAGGCATTTATGGCTGTGCTTAAGCTTGATGATGAATAAAGAAATTTTTGAAAAACTTAAAGAATTAAAAATTGAATACAAAATGATTGAGCATCCTGCAGCATTCACAATGGAGGATTTGGCTGAACATCACTTAGAAGAAAATGGACACATTCCAAAAAATCTTGTGCTTCGCGATGTTAAGGGTACTCGTAATATGCTTGTAGTTCTTCATGGTGACAAGCGTGCGGATTTGCGACTCATCCGTGACGAGATTGACTCAACAAAACTAAGTTTTGCCTCTGATCAAAGACTTGAAAAGTATTTGAAGGTCGAAAAAGGCTCCGTTTCACCTTTCGGCGTTGTTTATGATACTGAAAAGGAACTTGAAGTTTATTTTGATTCTGATTTGAAGAATGAAGAAGTTGTCGGTTGTCATCCAAACGATAACCGCGCAACTGTGTTCTTAAAATTTACAGATTTGAAAAAATATGTTGAGTCTTGTGGTCACAGAATCACATTCATTAAAGTATGAAAAACATAGGACTATATTTACATATTCCATTTTGCAAATCCAAATGCCCCTACTGTGATTTTTACTCATTTTCGGGCAAAGAGAGCCAAAAAGACGAATATGTAATGGCTTTACAAAGTAAAATCTTGTCAAGTATTTCTACTTTACAGAGCGATTGCGTTTGTAAAGGCGATACACTTTACATCGGTGGCGGAACCCCGTCAGTTTTAGGCGCTAAAAGGCTGAAAGCCCTTGTAAATGCGTGTAATTCAGGCTTTTTGACAGATGATGCAGAAATTACAGTTGAATGCAATCCTTATGGACTCCAAGAGGATTTTTTCAAGATTTTACGCGATTGCGGTGTCAATAGAATTTCTTTCGGCTTGCAATCAGCGATTGACAGCGAAAGACGAATTCTTGGCAGATTATCCGGCAGAAACCAAGTTGAAAATGCAGTAAAAACTGCTCAAAAAGTAGGATTTAAAAATATTACCCTTGATGTTATGTTGGGCGTACCCGAGCAAACTGAAAATACCTTGAATGAAACTTTAGATTTCTGTATTTCTCTCGGTGTACCGCATATTAGTGCATATATGCTGAAAATCGAAGAAAACACGCATTTTTATAAAAATCGTGAAAAATACAACTTTCCTGATGATGACCTTACCGCTGACTTGTATTTGCAGATGTGCGAAACTCTTGAAAGCAACGGCATAATGCAATATGAAATTTCAAACTTTGCAAGAAAAGGATTTGAAAGTCAGCATAATTTAAAATATTGGCATTGTGAGGAGTATTTAGGACTTGGCCCCTCGGCACATTCATTTTTGAACGGCAAACGCTTTTATTTTGACCGTGATTTTGACTCGTTTTTAAAGGGAAACTCCCCTATTCAAGACGGTGTTGGTGGAGATTTTACAGAATTCGCAATGCTGAATTTACGCCTTGTTGAAGGCTTACAAGAAAACAAAGTTTTTGAAAGATTTAGTCATAACATTCCGACAGAATTGTATGAGAAATCTAAAATTTTCGTTGAAAATGGGTATATGACCGCTGATAAAAACGGTTTAGCCCTCACCCGTAAAGGATTTCTTTTATCAAATTCAATATTATCAGAAATATTATAGTTATGAACGAAAAACAATTGCCAAACAGAAAAAAATTAAGATTAAAAGATTATGATTACTCACAAAATGGTTGTTATTTTGTAACAGTATGTGTTAAAGACAAGCGTCATTTATTAGCACATTACAGGTCAAAGGAAGAGATTGTAGGGGCGGGTCTCCGTGCCCGCCCGCAAGATGCAATTGTGTTGACACCACTGGGTTGTGAAGTAGAAAAAGCCATAGGTTATATCAATACACATTACAAAGATATTTACATTGAAAACGCAATTGTAATGCCAAATCATATTCACCTTTTAATTACTATTGATAATGTTGAGGCTCGTTATACGGGCAGGCACGGAGACCTGCCCCTACAAGATATCATCAGAAACCTGAAGTCCTATACAACCAAAAAGTATTGGGAAATATCAGGCGAAAAGAATAATGTTTTGTGGCAACGAGGGTATATGGACCACATAATTCGCAATCAGGCTGATTTTGAATATCATTGGAATTACATTGAATACAATGCGTTGAAAGAATACAAATAAGAAATCAAGGATGTGAAAAAATGAGAAACTATGAAAATGATGGTAGTAAATATTTATTACCTGCAAAAATAAAGTTATTTACTCCAGTTGTGATAATCGAAAAACTTTTCCTTTTCGCAATACTTGACGCTCTTATTGCAGTTCTATCTTTATTTGCTATAAGACAAGGTTTTGAAAATATTACCCAGTCAGACATAGTTGTTTGTGTATTTCTTTTCTTAATTTTCGCCATTATTTTTATTGTTGTTTCTCATTCAGCACAAATATTGATCGACGATGAAAAAATCCAACACAAATCTCTTGGCGGAATGAAAACAATTTACTGGTCTGAAATTGATGAATTGCAAGTTAATATTCAAGATATATATAGCGGAATGACACGCGGAATAAAACATTCGGAGGGAAAAAGTATAGAACTCGAATTCTATAAAACGAATAATAAACAATCCAAATATTATATAAGTTGTTTTCGGGGCTCTAATATAAATGCTGATATGCTTAAAAATTCTATCTGGTATGCTTACAATAAATATCATCCAGAATGCAGACAGAGAATTGAATAATTCTACGGCGGGAGCAGAATCCCTCCACCGCTGACGCGGTCGCCCTCCCTTTGACAAGGGATGCTAAAATAAGGATGTGAGCTTATGTCTTGGTTTTACAAGTTAATAGCAGCGATTATGGCGTTTTTTGTGTATTCGCCTGTGAATGAAATTGCATCTTATTCTGTTCTCCACGAAAATGCAGAACTCACCTTTACTGTGCTCTCTGATGTTCACATTGAGGGTAATAACGATGAACGCTTTGAGTTGTTCGGTGAAGGAATTCGTGACATTAACTCTGCTGAAAATAAGAACGATGCCCTTATATTCCTTGGTGACAACACAATGAACGGTCAGGTTGTTGAACAGAGTGCTTTTTACGGGCTTTTAAAAGAGTACAACACTATTGACACTGTTCTTATGGTGACAGGCAATCACGACCTTTGTCCAAGTGATTACAATACAGGAACTTATGAGGATTTACGTGATAGATTCTTTAAGTATAAAAATGAGTTTTTGAAAGCTCAATATGATGATAGCGTATATTACAGTTACAGTTGCGGTGATTACAAATTCATTGTACTGGGTTCGGAATCCGATGCAGGAATTCAGGAAGATATTTCTGATGAGCAATTCACGTGGCTTGAAAGCGAGCTTGAGTCTGCAGAAGAAAGCGGAAATCCAGTATTCATTTTCAACCACTACCCTCTTAACAACACCTGGGCAGATGTTTGGACTGAAGGTCATATTGGCGACGATAGCGACAAACTTTATGAAATGCTTAAAAGCTGTGACGCTGATATTCTTTACTTTTCAGGTCATTTGCATATGGGGCTTTATGACGACCGTCGTGAAGTGGTTTATGACGACAATGTTACATTTATAAATGTGCCTGCTTTTGGTGCTGACAACACTGACGGTGATGCTGATATTCAGCATAAGGGAATGGGACTTCAGGTTGAAGTTTACGAAAATGAGGTTGTAATCCGTGT
>CAYXMF010000078.1:3846-7409 GCA_964465845.1 uncultured Eubacteriales bacterium
ATATTGAAGAAAGGAGTGGTACGAATGCCTATTAAAATTGATGACCAATTACCGGCAAGACATAATCTTGAATTGGAAAATATTTTCGTAATGACAGAGCAAAGAGCCAGTCTTCAGGACATTCGTCCGCTGAAAATTATTCTTCTTAACTTAATGCCTACAAAGATTGAAACTGAAACTCAGATTTTACGTCTTCTCAGTAACTCACCTTTGCAGGTTGAGGTTGAACTTTTGCAGGTTGCTACTCACGAGAGTAAAAACACCAGCAAAGAGCATATGCTCAAGTTTTACAAGACTTTTGATGACATTAAGGACCAGAAATTTGACGGTATGATTGTTACGGGTGCTCCCGTTGAAATGATGCCTTTTGAAGAGGTTGACTATTGGGAAGAGCTTTGCAAAATCTTTGATTGGGCAAAGAGTCACGTTTATTCATCATTCCACATTTGTTGGGGTGCTCAGGCGGCACTTTATTACCACTATGGTATTCCAAAATACAAGTTGCCTGAAAAGTTGTTTGGCGTTTTCCCACACAAGCCACTTGATATGTATCATCCGCTTCTTCGTGGATTCAGTGACTTGTTCTATGTGCCACATTCAAGACACACAGAAACTAAAAAGGAAGATATTGCACTTGTCAAAGACTTGCAGATTCTCTCTTATTCAGATATTTCAGGTGTTCATCTTGTGGCTGATATGGATTGCAGAAATTTCTACTGTACAGGTCACTCAGAATATGACAGCGACACACTTGCCCGTGAATATTTCAGGGATTTGCACAAGGGATTAGACATTAAAATTCCTTATAACTATTTCCCTAATGATGATACACGACTTACCCCGCCACTTACATGGCGAGGTGCAGGTAGTTTACTGTTCCAGAACTGGCTTAACTACTTTGTGTATCAGAGAACACCGTATGATGTTAATGAGATTAAATAAAAAAGAGGTATTCGTTTGAATACCTCTTTTTTTGCGGAACGATGTGGGCATCGTCCCCTACAAAGCCAACTTAAATTAGTCTATTACCCTATAGCCTTGCTCTTCAACTGCTTTTTTGAGTGTTACAGGTGCTGCATCTGCATCGAGAGTAACAATTGCTGTGCCGTCTTTATGGTTTACGATTGCCTCGCGCACTTCTGCTACACCTTCAAGTGCTTTTTTAACGTGTGCCTCACAGTGTGGACACATCATACCTTCGATTTTCATTGTGATTTGCATAGGTTTATTCTCCTTTGTTTTATTTTTGACTTTTCTATCTTTTTTCGCATTACGAATATCCTTGAAATTAAGGCGCAACGCGTTTGATACTACACAGAATGAGGAAAGGCTCATTGCAGCCGCGCCGAACATCGGGTTTAACTCCCAACCGAAAAGGTTTATGAACAGACCTGCAGCAAGTGGAATTCCAATAGCATTATAGAAAAATGCCCAGAAAAGATTTTGATGAATATTGCGCAAGGTTGCACGACTAAGTCGGATTGCGGCAGGTACATCTGAAAGTCTGCTTTTCATAAGAACAACATCGGCTGCATCAATGGCAACATCAGCACCGGCCCCTATTGCAACACCCATATCGGCACGTGTAAGAGCTGGGGCATCGTTAATGCCGTCGCCTACCATCATAACCTTTCCGTTGTCTTTAAGACGGCGGATTACTGCTTCTTTACCGTCGGGCAATACGCCTGCAACAACCTCGTCAACGCCTGCTTGCTTACCGATTGCTTTTGCAGTTTTTTCGTTATCACCTGTAAGCATAACAACTTTTAGCCCTAAATTCTGCATTTCTTTAATTGCTTGCGGACTGTCTTCTTTAATAACATCTGCTACTGCTATTATGCCCAGCAGTTTGTTATCTACGCTGAAAAGCAATGGTGTTTTGCCGTTTTCAGCAAGCATTTCGGCGGTCTTAATCATATTTTCATCGACTGAAATCTGTTCATTTATGAATTTAAGGCTACCACCGTAAAGAGTTTTACCATTCAATTCTGCCGTTACACCGTTACCTGAAAGTGCCTTAAAATTCTGAACATCTGTTGCGTTGATTTTCAATTCTTCACCCTTTTGAGTAATTGCCTTAGCAAGAGGATGCTCACTTTTGATTTCAAGGGAATATGCAAAATTTAAAAGCTGTTCTTCCGTAATATTTTCAGCAGGAATTATGTCTGTAACCTTTGGTTGACCAAGAGTAATTGTACCGGTTTTATCAAGAACAACGGTGTTCACTCTGCCTGTCTCTTCAAGAGAAACTGCAGTTTTGAAAAGAATACCATTTTTAGCGCCCACGCCGTTACCTACCATAATAGCAACGGGAGTTGCAAGTCCCAACGCACAAGGGCAACTGATAACAAGAACTGAGATACCGCGAGCAAGAGCAAAGCCAACAGTTTGTCCCACCAAAAGCCACACTATAATTGTTATTATTGCAATCGTGATTACTGCAGGAACAAACACACCCGATACTTTATCGGCAATTTTTGCGATTGGTGCTTTAGTTGCGGCGGCATCACTGACCATTTTAATAATCTGTGAAAGAGTTGTATCTTCACCAACTCGTAATGCTTCACATTTAATAAATCCTGACTGATTTATTGTACCACCTGAAACTCTGTCCCCTGCCACTTTATCAACAGGAATACTCTCACCTGTTAAGGCTGACTCGTCAACCGCTGTGTGTCCGTCAATAATTACACCATCGACTGAAATCTGCTCACCTGGTCGAACAACAAAAATGTCACCCTTTTTAACTTGTTCAATTGGAACTTCAGTTTCAACACCATCAATGAGAATAATCGCAGTTTTCGGTGCTAATTTCATTAAAGATTTAAGAGCATCTGTTGTTTTGCCTTTTGACCGTGCCTCAAGCATTTTGCCAACTGTAATAAGCGTTAAAATCATAGCGGCAGATTCAAAATAAAACTCGTGCAGATAGTGGTGAGCCATTTCACCGCTAACTGTTGTCATTTTAAAAAGAATGTAGGTGCTATAAACGAATGATGCGCCTGAGCCTAAAGCCACAAGAGTGTCCATATTAGGTGATTTGTGCAGAAGTCCTTTAAAGCCGTTTATAAAGAATTTTTGGTTGATTACCATTACGATTGCGGTCAAAAGCAACTGCAAAAGACCGATTGCAAGGGGATTTGCTGCAAGGATTGATGGCAAAGGCCAACCCCACATAACGTGTCCCATTGAGATATACATTAAAACTGCTAAAAACCCCAAAGAAGCAATTAAGCGTTTTTTGAGTTTTGGCGTTTCTGTATCTTTTAAAGCATCGTCATTATCATTTTTTGACGGTGCATTTTTGTTATCTTTAAGACTTGCACCATAGCCTGCTTCTGTTACGGCAGATATAATTTTTTTCGGGTCTGCTGTACCCTCAACACCCATTGAATTGGTGAGCAGACTTACTGAACAAGAATTCACACCATCGACTGTATTGACAGCTTTTTCAACACGGGCTACACAGGCGGCGCAACTCATACCCATAACGTTATATTGAGTCATAATTTCACCTACTTCATGAGTTTTTGCAAGGTTGACAGCAAATCGTCAACTGTTTC
>CAYXMF010000079.1:0-5464 GCA_964465845.1 uncultured Eubacteriales bacterium
CAATATCTTCCAATCTGTTGTCAAAGCAGATTACAGAAATATCGTCAGTAATGCCCGAAATCGGTATATGTGGGCCCCAATCCCAACCAAAATGACAATGGGGCTTGCGGAGATATGCAATGCCGTTAGTGCCATTAAAGTTTTTAGGCAGAGGCTTTTCTTCCTGCAATTTTTCGGCATATTCCACGGGCGAGAAGAAACGGATTTTAATAGTGTTTTCCCCTGATTTTACGAATGGTTTTATATCAAATTCATATTTGAGATGGGCGTTTTCGCCCTTTCCGATGAGTTGATTATTTATGTATATTTCGCAAAGGGTATCGAGAGCTTTGCAGACGAGTAAAATTCTGCGGTTATTAAGGTCATTTTCCGTTAATGAAAATGTTTTTTGATAATTCCAATCTTCTCTGCCAATCCACGCAACATCTTTTTCGTTATCTTTATAATATGGGTCGGGAATAACACCCAATTCGAGCAATTGGGTATAGTTATCAGAGGGAGTATTTACGCTATATTGCTCCCCAGTGCCCACTCTTGTCATATTCCATTGTCCGTTGAGTGAATGGGTTGTCATAACAAATTTTCCTTTGTGATATATTAAATACATTGTAGCAGAATATAAATATATTTGCAACACAAAAGAAAAACGGGCGATTCGTGAATCGCCCTACAATTATTCAATTTCGAATTGCGAATTTCGCATTTATATAATCTCTCCGCCGCCCAATACTTCGTCACCGTCAAATAAGACTACATATTGACCTTTGGTGATTGCACGTTGTGGCTCGTCGAACTTCACGTGTAAAAGTCCGTTTTCGTCTTGCCAAGCTAAAGCCGGTTGTTCTTTATGTCTGTAACGAACACGGGCAAGAACACGAATTGGCTCTGTAAGCGTTTTTCCGCTGATTATGTTCACATTTTTAGCAAGAACAGTATCTGTGAACAAATCTTCATTATCACCTAAAATTACGTTGTTTGTTTCAGGGTCAATGTTTAGCACATAAAGTGGATTTTTATATGCAATTCCAAGACCTTTACGCTGACCGATTGTGTAATTCACAATACCTTTATGCTCACCGAAAGAGAAGCCGTTTTTATGCATAAAAAGTCCTTTTTGATACTCTTTTCCGTTATATTCTTTAATAAAGCTTACATAATCGCCATCGGGCACAAAGCAAATGTCCTGACTGTCTTTTTTACGGGCATTTATAAAGCCGTTTTCTTCGGCAATTTCACGGATTTCGGGCTTTGTGTATTCACCCAATGGGAATTTGATATGTGCAAGTTGTTCTTGTGTGAGCATATGAAGAAAATAGCTCTGGTCCTTGCTCTCGTCAACTGCTTTTTTCAGTTTATACTCGCCGTTTTCAAAAACTACACGAGCATAGTGACCTGTTACAACGTAGTCACAGCCAAGTTCACTCATTTTTTCCATCATAGCACCGAATTTCAATGTACGGTTACATTCAATGCAAGGGTTGGGAGTTTTGCCTTGTTCATAGCACTCAATGAACTTATTTATAACATTTTCTTTAAACTCTTCTTTAAGTGGAAAAATATAAAAAGGCATACCTAATTTGTCGGCAATTTTTTTTGCATCACTGCAATCCCCTTCGGAATAGAGTTGCATTGTAGCGCCGACACAAGTATAGCCTTCATTTTTCATAAGTAAAGCGGCGACAGAACTATCTACGCCGCCGCTCATTGCAATAACTGCTTTTTTCATTTTACTCACCGAGTTCAAGCATTTTATCGATACATTTTTTTGCATCTTTAATTGTCTGCTCGTCCATAATGATTTCTTCGCCGCCCTCACCTATTACGGTGTTGTAAAGGTCAACAAGAGTTGTAGCCTTCATATTGGGGCAAATAAGCTCTTTTGAAAGAGGATAGAATTTTTTATCGGGGCACTCATATTGAAGTGACTCTGCAATACTGATTTCTGTACCGATTATAAATTCTTTTGCATCACTCTTGCGGGCAAAGTCCATAATACCCGATGTTGAGCCGATATAATCAGCTTCTTCTACTACCTCAGGTCTGCATTCAGGATGAACAAGGAAAAGTGCGTCGGGATGAAGCTCTTTTGCATTATCCACATCTTTTTTACTCATTCTTGCGTGAATGGGACAACCGCCCTGCAAAAGCTTAAATTCCTTTTCGGGAACTTGTTCTGCAACAAAAGCACCAAGGTTGCAATCAGGAATAAAAAGAATTTTATCATTAGGGATTTTCTTTACGATTTTAACCGCTGATGATGAGGTCACACAAACATCGCAGACTGTTTTAAGGTCCGATGTTGTATTGATATAAGCTACAACAGTATAGTCAGGGAATTGCTTTTTAACCTGTGTGATAAGCTCTTTATCCATCTGTTCAGCCATTGGGCAACCAGCCACAGGACTTGCAATATAAACTGTTTTTTCAGGTGAGAGAATTTTTACGGTTTCAGCCATAAAACGAACGCCACACATAATTACAGTTTTCTGTGGTGCTTTTTCAGCAAGAACACTTAACTGAAAGCTATCGCCTGTGAAATCGGCAATTTCCTGGATTTCGCGTGCCACATAGCTATGAGCAAGAATACATATATCTTTTTCTTTTTTAAGTTGCAAGATTTTGTCTTGCATTTCTCTTACTGTCATTTTAAACGCTCCTTTTAATGCGTTGATAAATGATAGATGGGACGATGTGGGCATCGTCCCCTACATTAGTTGATTAATGATGGTGTTCTTCGAATTCGAAGTCCGCAGCATTGTATTCGATGCCGTTTTTGTCGTAGTAGTCTTTAACTGCGGCTTTGATTGCCTGCTCTGCAAGAACTGAACAGTGAATTTTAACTGCCGGAAGTCCGTCAAGAGCCTCAACAACTGCTTTGTTTGTAAGTTTAAGAGCTTCGCTGAGGGGCTGACCTTTAATCATATCAGTTGCAATTGAGCTTGTTGCGATTGCAGATGCACAACCGTAAGTATTGAATTTAACGTCAGTAATAATATCATTCTCAATTTTGAGATACATTTTCATAATATCTCCGCATTTTGCGTTGCCTACTTCGCCAACACCGTCAGCGTCATCAAGTTTGCCAACATTATGAGGGTTGACAAAGTGTTCCATTACTTTCTCTGAATATTCCATTATGCTAAACCTCTTTCTTTCTGTATTTTCTCCCAAAGTGGTGACATATCACGAAGTCTGTCAATAATTGGGGGTAATTTTTCTAAAATATAATCCATTTGCTCAGGAGTATTTTCTTCGCAAAGGCTAAGTCTTAAAGAACCGTGTGCAACTTCGTGAACAAGACCGATTGAAAGTAACACATGGCTTGGGTCAAGTGAACCTGAAGTACATGCAGAGCCTGAAGATGCGCTGATTCCCATTAAATCGAGATAGAGAAGAAGTGATTCGCCCTCAACACCTTCAAAACAAGCGCTTACATTACCGGGGAGTCTGTGCTCACGGTCACCGTTAATACGGCTTAAATCGATTTTAAGAATACCTTCGATTAACTGTTCACGCATTGCAACAAGTTTCTTTGTGTTTTCTTCCATATTGTCGCAAGCTTCTTTGAGAGCCGCCGCCATACCTACGATTGCAGGAACATTTTCAGTACCTGCGCGGCGATTTTTCTCTTGTGCGCCGCCTTCAATAAGATTTGGAAGTCTTATGCCCTTTTTGCAATAAAGACCGCCAATACCTTTAGGACCATGGAATTTATGACCTGAAAATGACATCATATCAATATTGTCAGCTTTCACGTCAACAGGAACATGACCTACTGCCTGAACAGCATCTGTATGGAAAAGCACGCCTGCTTCTCTGCAAACTGCACCGATTTCACGAATTGGCTGAATTGTGCCGATTTCGTTATTCGCGTACATAATTGTTACAAGAGCTGTATCGGGACGGATTGCCTTTTTAACATCTTCGACTTTTACAATACCATTTTCGTAAACATCAAGAAGAGTAATCTCAAATCCCTCTTTTTCGAGCACGTTAAGTGTGTGCAATACTGCATGATGTTCGAACTTTGAACTGATAATATGCTTCTTGCCTTTTTTTGCCATTAAATGTGCTGCACCTTTGATTGCCCAGTTGTCACTTTCACTGCCGCCTGATGAAAAATAAACATCGTTTGAATCTGCATTCAAGCACTCAGCAATTGTGTTACGAGCGTCACGAACTACGTGAAAAGCATCTTGTCCTACTGCATGCAAGCTTGACGGATTTCCGTAGATTTCCTGAAAGCATGGCATCATAGCATCAAGTGCTGTTTTTGATATTTTTGTGGTTGCAGCATTGTCTGCATAAACCTTCATATATACATCTCTTTTCATAGAAAAATTACAATTCATAGTGAATTACTGTGAATTCATATATATCATACTACTGAGGTATGAATTTGTCAATTATAATATAGATATAATTTGCCCTATTTTGCAAAGAAATTTTCGGCAATTCTGACTGACGCCATAGCATCTTTGCCATAAAAATCTGCACCAATGGTTTTTGCATAATCTTCTGTAAGAACTGCACCCCCTACCATAACGGCTGTATCAGGGCATTTTTCTTTTAAAAGACTTATTGTTTTTTCCATTGAAGGAACAGTTGTAGTCATAAGTGCAGAAAGTCCCACAAGTTTGATTTCTTCTTTTTCTGCCACTTCAACTATTTTTTCAGTGGTAACATCCTTGCCCAAATCAATAACGGAAAATCCGTAATTTTGAAGCAAAACTTTAACGATATTTTTGCCTATATCGTGAATATCGCCCTCAACTGTGGCAATAAGTATTTTACCCTTTTCCTGAGTTTCAGTTCCGCTGTTTGCAATATGCTCTTTGATAAGGTCGAAGCTTACGCCTGCGGTTTCAGCACTCATTAAAAGTCCGGGCAGGAAAACGGTATTTTCTTCAAACCCTTTGCCTACCTCATTAAGAGCCGGAATTAAAATACTGTCGATTATTTCAATTGGCGTTTTTGTTTCTAACTCTTTTTTAGTTTGCTCACGAGCTTCGGATTTAAGTCCTTTTACAACGGCAGTTTTGAGGTCAACATCTGCGTTTTTTACTTCTGCTTTTGTATCGGTAACATTAGCAATATACTGCTCAAAATTATTGTCTGCACCTTGTAATGCACAGAATGAATAAAAGCTGTTCATCATAGCATCGCTTTTCGGATTTATAATGCCCGAGCTTAAGCCTTTTTGCATTGCAAGAGTGAAAAATGCAGAGTTTAAAAGTTCACGGTTGGGAAGTCCGAATGATACATTAGACACACCAAGAACGGTTTTAACACCCAACTCATTCGTCAGTCTTTCAATACATTCAAGAGTGATTCTTGCATTATCTTTATTTGTGCTAACAGTCATACAAAGCGGGTCAAATACAAGATTTTCTTTAGAAATGCCGTATTCTTCTGCCTTTTTGATTATACGCTTTGCGATTTCAATTCTGCCGTCAGCAGTTTC
>CAYXMF010000079.1:5564-7362 GCA_964465845.1 uncultured Eubacteriales bacterium
GCATCGGCTTGTGTCACACCCTCGCGGTAGATATAGTCCATATCTTTGTTACGGAGAGCCTCGCGGAGCTTCTTCTTACCTGTTGGGTTAATTCGTTCACCGATAATCACAGGCTTATCACCGAAAACCACGGTTTTTGAATATGAGGTAACAGCAGTAATATGCTTTTTAGTGATTTTCTCGATTTGCTCGTTTTTGCATAGATCAATCATTGCTTTTATATGATTGGGAGTTGTTCCGCAACAGCCACCAAGAGTACAAGCGCCGTTTTTAAGGATTTGGAGTTGTTTTTGTGCGAATTCCTCAGGTGTTACATTGTAAGTTGTAACGCCGTTTATACTTACGGGAAGTCCCGCATTTGGTTGAACAAAAATCGGTGTACTTGAATACTTTTTCATTTCTTTCAAAAGCAGGAGCATCTGGTCAGGACCAAGTCCGCAATTCATACCAATTCCGTCAACGCCTAATCCCTCAAGAGTGATAACCGCAGTTTTAATATCTGCGCCTGTTAAGAGTATACCCTTTTCGTCAAAAATCATTGACACAAGTACGGGAAGATTTGTATTTTCTTTTGCTGCAAGGACTGCTGATTTGATTTCATATAAATCCCCCATTGTTTCAATGAGAATTAAATCTGCGCCTGCTTTTTCGCCTGCTATAACCTGTTCTTTATAAAGGTCGTAAGCAGTTTCAAATTCTAAATCACCGTAAGGCTTTAAAAGTTTGCCAAGTGGACCTATATCAAGTGCCACATAAGCATTTTTTTCGCTTTCTTGAATTGTGTTTTTTGCGATTTCAACGGCTTTGGTAATAATCTCATTTACATTATCGAATTTAAGTGAATTTGCGCCAAAAGTATTGGTTGTAATGATATTACAGCCTGCGTCAAGATACGACTTATGAACTTTCTTGACGATTTCGGGATAGTTTATATTGAGATTTTCAGGCAATTCACCTTTGTTTAAGCCGTTTTTTTGAAGTTCGGTACCCATAGCGCCATCAAAAAACAATATTGAATTGTTGAAATGTTCTTTGAATGTCATTTTCATCATTCCTTAATTACGCCAATAAATGCAGTAACTGTTTTTGTGGGAGTCATTAAGAAGTTTTCTGACAAGGTTACTCCCATTTGCTTGGTCATTGGTAAGAGTTTAAAAAAGTCTGCTTGCGACGAGATGTCAAGTCCGCCATAGCCGGGACTGAAACGAGGTCTATGCTCCCCATTTATTGTATTTTTAAGTTCTTCACAAGCCTTATCACAAAGATTTTCAACCATTGATGCGCCTACACAATGAGTTATTGACGTCATTGCCGCATCTGTTACGGAATATTTGCGTACTAATGTATCAGCGCCGACGCCGATTGTTGCACCAAAAAGAATTATTGTTGTGGAATTCCTTAAATGATTCAACAGTTTCTGGCTTTTGAATTCTATTCCGTCAATTATTATTCCGTCTTCTGTTCTTGTAAAATCGTATTCTTTGTAAATATATTTAGGTGTAACCACCTTGCAAAGCTCTGAATACGCTTCTTCACAAAGTTCGCATATTTCTTCACTTGGCTTTGCACCGTGCTTATAACCCATATATCTTGCAGCTTCGTGCAAATCGTATTTTAACAGCATCCGCAATTACCCTTTTCTTTTTGCTTGTCTACCAAATATTGAAGTGTGATAGAATCAACAACCTTATTAACTGCATCAAGTACGCATTGCCAGATTTCAAGGGTTACACAGTCCATACAGTTTTCGCAAGGGTTGTCGTCACTTTCAAGGCAAGCAACGGGAGCAAGACTACCC
>CAYXMF010000080.1:0-7284 GCA_964465845.1 uncultured Eubacteriales bacterium
CTTTTCTTTGCTCCGCTGTGTGTTTTAATTTTCGGCATAATAATATCCTCCTAATTATAATTTACTTCTTTATTTCGCACCTTTAGGTGAGAGGAACATAAGCATTTGACGTCCTTCAAGTTTTGCAGGTTTGTCAACATTGCCTAATTCCTCAACAGCAACTGCAAAGCGTTCCATAATTCCGTTACCTAAATGAGCGTGAGCCATTTCACGACCTCTGAAACGGATTGAAACCTTAACTTTGTTGCCCGCCTTTAAGAACTTAAGGGCATGATTTACCTTTGTATCAAAGTCATGAGTATCAATGTTAACTGAAAGTCTGATTTCTTTTGTTTCAATAACTTTCTGGTTTTTCTTTGCTTCCTTTTCTTTCTTTGCCTTATCAAAACGATATTTGCCGTAGTCCATAATCTTACAAACTGGCGGCTGAGCGTTAGGGGCAATTTTCACAAGGTCAAGACTACGTTTTTCTGCTTCTTTAACAGCGTCTTTACTGGACATAATGCCAAGCTGTTCGCCGTCATCAGTAATAACTCTGACCTCTTTGTCGCGGATTTCTTCATTGATTTGCAATTCTTTGGTACTGATAAATAAACACCTCTTTAACGAAATTAAAAATGCGGACAGAAATTCTGCCCGCACCATTACAAATCAATCTTAAAACTTAAGTATTGACCGGTCAACTCGAAGCCGACGGGTGAGAACAAAAATCTGTTCTGCTTTATTTTGCTCGTTTATTATAACACAAATAATTCGTTTGTCAACAATAATTTTATTTTTTCTGTTATAAACATTACAACACTCTGTCAGCACCGCCTACTGCTTCAGATAAAATTCTCATTCCTAAACAAAAAGCCTGCTCACTAATTAAAACAATATACTCGTCTATATGATGACGATATTTTTCTAATATTATTTTTGATTCTTCATCAAGATTTTGCTTTAATTTATTTGAGTTCTTCTCAAGTAATATTTCCATTCTTCTCATTTCAACATTACCGTTACCTAATACACTTTTAGGCTCAAGTTGTCCTCTGTAAAGTTGCGCTATTGACTGTGACATAATATCATCTCCCATCGGTTATTCATTAGTGCGTGCAGTTCAAATGTTGACTACAGTTTTTGTTTTAGTCGAATTTTCGACTATTGTCAATAGTTTATTTTTGAACTATTGTAATATTGTATAAAAGATAGTTGCGAGGGAATTAAAATGATTTATTCACAAAGAATACGAGATTTAAGAGAAGATAAGGATTTACTTCAATCAGATATAGCAAAATTGTTAAATACAACGCAATCATACTACGCACAATATGAAAATGGTCATAGACCATTGCCTATTGACCATTTAATAACATTATGCAAATATTACAATGTAAGTCCTGAATACATATTAGGATTCACTAACACACCAAAACCATTACCAAAAGATTAAAAGTTAGGCACACCAACTCGGTGTGCCGTTATTTTTTGCACATTTTATTACAACTCTAAAAAAACAGGTGATCGCCCCTACAAGTACTCAAAATAACATAACAAATTATTTCGACAAACTCAATTTTGCAAAAAAAGGCGGGAGCAATCCCCCGCCATACATTTTCAAAAATTCACTTTATTCCTCTTCTTTTTTCTTAATCACAACACCTGCGGTTACTATTGCACCTGCAAGGACAGCTACTGCAGTGATTACTGAACCTATATGTCTGCTTGTGTCAGGGTTATCGGTTGACTCAATATTCTTTGCGGTTGTGTCGTCAGTTTCATTAACTGTTGAACTATTGTCATCTGTCGCTTCAACAGTTGTATTTTCAACATCATCCGTTGTTGGTTCATCAATTTCTGTTGTTGGTTCGATCACATCGGGCACTACTTCTGCCACCTCTGACAAATAACTATACTGTGTCATTTGTGCGTCAGACATAGGTGTAAAGTACACTGTCTTTGTGGTGTATGTCAACTGTGTATTTATAATTGAATATGTAATATTCACAGCAAAAGGAGTTTCGGCACTGTCAAAATCCTTATTTGTTGCACTAATGTTGTAAACCTTGCCCATAGGGATTTCAAGACCTGCTTCATACTCAAAATCAATATCGGCACCTACCGCCTCAATTGACCAGATACGAATATCGGCTTCAACTGACATATTCTTGATTACAAGTGCATCGTCGTCAGTTGAGTGATAGCCCGAACTTGTGTTGTTAAATCGAGCATAAACAATTTCACTATTGTTCTGTGACAAGTTGAACTGTGGATATTCTTTACTTGAATACACACTTTTGATATTGCCCCAAAGGAAATCGTGAACAAGGCTTTTGCTATATTCATCATGCATAATCATACCGTGTCCCTGTCGGCTGATATACCATGTGCTATCGGGCAAGAATCCCGTCGAAGCATCAATATTATACTCAGGCGAAATATGATAATGGCTTGCATTATTGCAAACTGTTCCTGCTTGTGTATAACCGTCTTCGAAGATTTCGCCCAAAAGTGCACATTCTGAACCCGATGAAAGATATGTATCAATAAGTATATCAGAATTGTATTTTCCATTTATCGAACTGTAGCCGTAACCCACAACATATCCGATTCTCATACCTGTATTTTCAAGGGCAGAAAGTTCGTTTGCAAGATTTAAGCCACCATTTGAAATATCGTTATGATATTTAACTGTATCGGCATAAAGCTTGCCGTTTTCTTCTGCATTAAGTCCTACATATTCAAGAGCTTCTTCAAAATAGTTATATGGAACAAAATCCCAAAGCGACGGAATTAACACAATGCCTTCAAGCAAATCTGTGTTAACAAGCGCCCAGTTTACTGCTTCAACAATAGATTCATCAAGGGTGAGAAGTTCAAGCAACCATTCCCAGTCTTTTTCGTATTCAAAGCCGTGTTCTACGAATGCAATAACATCTTCCAAGTTGACATCTACATATTCTCCTGTAAAGAATGAGCCTACTGCTGATGTTCCCAATGTTGCAGGGTCACCGAACATTGCTCGTCTTACATCGCCCTTGTACCCATAATAATAAAGGTATGTTGTGCCGTACTGACCGCCATGGCTTAAGCCGTAAAGGTCAACCTGTTCTGCACCTGTAATTTCTTTAACTTCCTGAATATATGCATCTAAATCAGCAGCCGAATCAACCTGACTCTGTCGCCAGTCCTGAGTAAATCCGAAAACGTTTTCAGCGCCAACTTCTTCTATTGCCATTTCAGCAACTTCTTGCTCAGGAATATAATCCTCCATACCATTCTCAATAAGAGTTGATACTCTTGTTGCTGCCGCACCGCTTGGATATGGAACAAGGTTGTTCTTTGATGTTCCGTCCGGATACATTTCAAGAGGTGCGAAATACTCCTGTAAAACATCGACAACCGCATCGCCGAATTCTTTCTGATTAAGAGTGACATCGGTAGCCAAAGCCATAATTTTATCGCCGAGATCGTCAAAATTCAAAGGCCAAGCAAATTGAATTTCACCGTTTTCGTCAACTATCGGCTCGCCGTTTTCATCTGCATACGCAAGACTTGGTCCCGAATAACCCTGCAAGATTACAACGGGGACTACTTCTTCTTTTGCCACAACACCAATTGACAATGCAGAAAGAATCATAATTATTGAAAGAACAACTGATAAAACCTTTTTCATAATAACTCCCCTTTCAGTTCATAGTTTTATTCTACACCCTGTTAATTTAAAAATCAATAAAAAGAGCGGTACTCGTATTGAGTACCGCTGTAAAAATATTTATCTTGTTTTTGTGAAAAATTACAATTATTCTGCTTCTTCAACTGCCCAGCCAAAGTTATATGTAAGTGAAGATGTGCATGGGAATTCAACTACTACTGTGCCGTATTCAGCAAGCGGGCCTGTAAATGTAACATTTGCAGTAATAACCATATTCTTTTCATAAGTTGCATAAGTCATCTGGTCATTAACAGCATTGATTCCTGCCATAATCTTGCAAGGTGTAAAAGCGATCTCAAAAGAATTAACAGTCATATAATTCTTTGCAACGTCAAACTGCTCTAAAATTGCATCTTGTTCACGAACTGTAAATGCCTTTTTAACGCTTGCTTCTTCAGGCTTAACCATAATACAGATTGTTCTGTAAAGTTCTGACGGAACAAAAATGTATTCGCCCTCTTCATCCTCAGCATTGTTACCCTTTTCATCAAGGTCGTGAACAAGAGTAGGAACAACAGAAGTATAAATCGGATATGTGTTTGTTTCTTCGTCAGTATAAAGGTCGCTAAGTGTAAGTGTACTTGCAGTCTTTTCGCCAAGTGGATAGATAATGTTTGTTAAATCCTCATTGAAATCAGTAGCAACAAGTTCATCATCTTCTGTAGCCTGATATTTCTCTTCATTTGAGATGTTCATAAGATATTTGCCGATATTTTTAAGAGCCATATCAGCATAAAGGCGGAATGCAGCTTTCAATTCGTCTTGACCGTCAAGCACATTGCCGTCTGTATCTTTGAACACAACGCCGTCACCGTGATTAATCCAGAAGTTTTCATAATATGAAACTCTTGCAACACCTGTTGTTTTGATGTCATTAATCATCTTGTTAAAGTAGTCAAGAACTTCCTGCTGATTACCTGTGAACTGTGCCCATTCCTCGTCAGAAATAAGAGCAAGAATGCCTTCAAAATAATCTTCTGAGCCGTATTTTGAAACAAGCTCATAGTATGAAAGTTCAACTGTTTTGTCATCAGTTTTTGAGTTTGTGTTCTCAAAAAGAGTTGCGAGCTTATCTGCAGGTAAAACCTCTTTCAATTCACCATATGTGAACTCAAAGTATACATCCTGCAAATCAGTCTTAACTTCAACTGCAGTTGGTCTTACAACCTCTGATGTGCCACAACCTGCAAAAGCTGTAGCCATCATAACTACAACAAGCACAAGGCTAATAATTCTCATTACATTCTTTTTCATTATATGTTTCCCCTTCCGGTGAATTATACTTATTTATATTCTTCTTTAAGACCTTGTTCATCAAACAAGAACACGGTTTCAAGAACAATTTTAAGTGAATCTTCAATGGTTTTCATTTCAAGCATTTTCACTGTATCAAGACGTGTATGATAATATCTTGCAGGAGCAGGATCCATACTTGTAAATGCAACTGATTTGATTCCGCCCTGTTGCATAGCTGCGGCATCAGTTGAGCCTAACGGTGTTGTTGTAAATTTAACAGGTACCTCTGCATTTTCTGCAGCCTTTTTCATAAGAGCGCAAGCCTGTTTATCAAGATTAACTGTTGCAGTCATATCTTTTGTAACAATACCCATAAATTCATAATCACGAAGTGTATCAAGTGCTACGAAAACAGTTTCTACACCGTCGTTTTTAAATTCTTCACCGTGCTTTTCTGCAAATGCCTTTGAACCGCGAAGGCCTTCTTCTTCCGCACCCATTGACACTGCAACAACCTCAGTATTTTCAAAGCGAATATCGTTGTTTTTAAGGTAAAGTAAAGCAGCCATTGAAGTGAACACGCCTGTAAGGTCGTCATTAGCACCGTCAACTACCAATTTCCAGTTTACAAAGAAGATAACTGATGCTAAAAACGGTATCACAACAGCCTGCAAAACGATTAATACGATATTTGCATTACTGTTATCAATAAACATACCAACAATGCCTACAACCAACGTAAGAAGAAGTCCTAAAATTGCACCTGCAACAACAGTTGTCACCATTTTAGGTCCGCCCATATATGTGTAACGCCACTCATAAGCAGAGTCCATATGACCGCCAATGATAATTCTTCTTTTTACTTCGCCTTTGGCATTGATTTTGCAAATAACGTTGCTTGACTCTTCTTTTTTGAAGAACGGATCAAGAACTTTTTTGTAAAGCAAAAATTCACCTACAAGGAAAACTACTGCAACAACACAAAGTACGATTGATGCAATATGAAAAGCGTTTGCCAACTGAGGTACTGCACCTGTGAATGATACAATTCCCAATACTGCGGCAATCAGTGCCAGAATACCGTCAATTGTAACCCAGCTCATAAAAGCCTTCGGACTTAATGTGAAGTTTTCTCTTGTAACTTCATCTGCGATAGGCGTCATAAGCTTTTCAACATAATCCTGAGCTTTTTTCTCGCCCTCGTAGCCTGCAGGACGTGGACCTACTTGTTCGCAAATCTTTTTAATTTCACGAACTGCAAAGTTAGAACATTCGCGTACTTTAGAAGCGTAATGAGTATGACTTTCGCTTGCTTTCAAACCTTTTACCTCCAAAACAGCAAAACATTTTGCCACATTAATATAATTATAAGTATTTTAGCACACTTTTTTTATTAAGTCACTACTATTTTTAAAAAAATTGCAAATATTGACATTACTCAAAAAAAATACTAAACTATATACTGTTGAAAAGATAAAAATATTACTCTAAGGAATTGAAATATGAAAAAAAGACGATTGAAAATACGAATTGCTCTGTTCTTTTCATTAGTGATTATACTCGGTCTGCTCTTGATTTTATACGCAGTTTTCTGTCGGGGCGGAGATTATAACGCTGTTGAAATTACAACTGCTGAAACCACAACAGAAACTACAACAGAACCCCCCGTAACAGAAGAAGTTACTGAAAATGAGGAAGAAACTACCACTCTCCCCGAAGAAACAACTACTAACCCTCCTGTTGAATGGGAAAATTACTCACCTGTTGATGTCCTCAACAGCGAAAATTGGGCAATAACACTTATCAACAAGACTTACCCGTTGGGTAAAACATATTACCCCACACTTTCACCTGTTATTGAGGGCAGTTCCGTTACGGCAGACACAAGAGTTTCTGATGCATATAAGCTTATGTATGCAGACGCATTATCACAAGGCTATGTTCTGACACCTTATTCTGCATATTGCAGTTACCAGCGCCAGCAGACAAATTACGAGAACAAGGTACAGGCATTTGTTTTGCAGGGTATGACTGAAGACGAAGCAAAAATCAACGCAGAAAAGCGTGTTGAGCCTGCAGGTTGCAGTGAAAACGGCGCAGGGCTCAGCGTTGACATTATAAGCGCAAGTGCAGGCTTTGCATCTACTGATGAATATAAATGGTTAGTTGACAACGCACACAAATACGGATTTGTTCTTCGTTACCCTGAAGATAAAACAGAAATTACAGGAATGATATATCAGCCATGGCATTGGCGTTATGTCGGCATTGACGTTGCAGAAGAAATGAAATCAAACAATCTTTGTTTGGAAGAATATCTGAAAGCTGATTAATTTTGAATAAAATATAAA
>CAYXMF010000081.1:0-7195 GCA_964465845.1 uncultured Eubacteriales bacterium
GTAGGGGTAGGTATGCTCTTTGCAATTCTTCTTAATAAGTCAACTCTCCATATTGCATTTCCTTGCTTATTTATAATTCTTGCGCTTGTTTTGCTGCCGATTTTTATAGTTAAGAAAAAACAGTACGGAATTCTCAGTTCGGGTGTGCAGGGTGAACAGCAGACTTACGATATTTTAAAGAAATTGCCAAAGGATTACACGGTGATTACAAATCCTGTAATTCACAATCGTGGCTCTGTGAACGAACTTGATTTTGTGGTAATCGGCACAAACGGCGTGTTTGTGGTTGAAAGTAAGAATTACAGAGGAATAATTACAGGTAAAACTTCTGCACCTAATTGGAAACAGATAAAACACGGCAAAAATAAGGTGTATGAGAAAGAAGTGAAAAATCCTGCTAAGCAAGCATTCCGTCAGGGCAGAAGAATGGCAGAAATGTTCGTTGATTTAGATATTACTGCTGATATTTTCCCTATTCTTTACTTCGTTGACAGCCGTTCAGAACTTAAAATCACAGACGATGCTGAAACTGATGTTGCAGTAATCAACAATGAAAAAGATTTGCTTGATTTCATTGTAAAATCAAAAGGCAAGCATACTGTTGATAACTCAGAACGTGCAAAGATAGTCAGATTTTTCAAAAATTAATAAAGACATATTGTCCATAATCCCCGCATAAATTTAAGTGGTGATATTATGGACAATAATTTTTATACTGAAAGGCGCGAACGCAGAAGAACATCTGAAAATCAAAAGCCAAAAAGCTTTATGACTCGTATTATTATAATTCAACTTGTACTTTCTTTGGCTGTTACGGGTGTATTGTTTCTTGTATGCAGAACGGAAAGCAATCTTTCACAAAACATAAAAACCTTTTATTCAGGTATCTGCGAAACAGATATTGCGGTGTCAGAAATCTTCGGAAGTCTCAAAAATGTTGTTAAAGAGACTTTTTCGCCAAGCGTTGAAACGGAAGAGGCATCGGGTGAAACTGAAACTACAACAGGAGAAAAGGCAGTCTTTTCTCCTGTTTTTTTAACTGTAAATCTTGAAAATCCCATAGAAGACGGAAATATCACATCTAAATTCGGTTACCGTGTAAGTCCTATAACAAATGAGTATTCCCTCCACTCAGGTCTTGACATTGCGGCACCAGAAAATACAAAAATTTATGCCGCTTATGACGGAGTAGTTGAAAAAGCTGAATGTAACGAAATTAACGGAAATTATATAGTAATCAGGCATAGCGATAACCTTAAAACTACGTATAATCATTGCAATAAATTGTTGGTCAGCAAGGGCGAAACCGTCAAAAAAGGTGAAGTAATAGCCCTTGTAGGTGCAACAGGATATGCTACGGGCAATCACTTGCATTTTGAAGTCTTGTTAAAAGGTAAATATGTAAATCCCTTGTACGTGTTAAACTATGATTTTTAATATTTTTGGCGTAAAAGTTGAAATAACTTTTTTATTTGTGGCTTTGATTACATTCATTGTTTCACTAAATGCACCATCAAATGTGCTTATAACAGTATTTTCTTCAGTTTTGCACGAAATGGGGCATCTTCTGATGATGTCAGCAGTAGGAAATAAGCCACAAGCGGTAAGGTTTGAAATAACAGGTATGAATATAATCCGTCAGCCTGATATGAAAATAAGCATAAAAAATGAAATACTCATAGCTCTTGGCGGTCCGTTAATTAATTTAATATGCTTCGTGATTTCAGTAGTAGTGCTTTGCATTCATAATAATCAACATATTTTGACTTTTGGCTGTATAAATTTAATACTTATGACCTTTAATCTGTTACCCGTAAAAAGACTTGACGGGGGAATGGCACTTTATTTTTCCTTGTCGCAAAAACACGATAATACCTTTTGCTCAAAAGTACTCAAAATAACTTCTATATTTTTTATAGCAATAATTTATATATGGGGATTTTATGTGTTAATATCAAGTGGCTATAATATTTCACTTGTAATTATTGCAATTTTCCTTACACTTTCAATGTTAGGTAGTAATGAATATTGAAAAAATGTATTTTTTGTAGTAAAATATAATGAATATATTTTTGTGAGGTTTCACTATGGTAAAAAAGGAAGTTGAAAAACTGCTTAAAAAAGTTCAAAAGCCTGCACGCTATACAGGTGGCGAACTTAACAGCGTTATAAAAGATAAAAATAAGGTAAAACTCCGTTATGCATTCTGTTTCCCCGATAATTACGAGATAGGTATGTCGCATCTTGGTATGAAAATTCTTTACAGTCTTGTAAATGAACGTGAAGATGCCTGGTGTGAGCGTTGCTTTGCACCATGGGATGATATGGAAACACTTATGCGTGAAAACGGAGTTAAACTCTATGCACTTGAGAGTGGAGATTCACTTGATGAATTCGATTTAATCGGGTTTTCATTACAGTACGAATTAAGTTATACAAATGTACTTAATATGCTTGACTTGGGTGGCGTGCCTGTACTCAAAAAAGACAGAACAATGCTCACTCCAATTGTTGTTGCAGGAGGCCCCTGTGCGTGTAACCCTGAGCCAATGGTAGATTTCGTTGATATTTTCTTACCGGGTGAGGGTGAAGAAGTTACAAATGACCTTGTGGATTTGCTTATCAAGCATAAAGAAAAAGGCTCAACAAGACTTGAATTCTTGCGTGAAGCGGCAAAAATCCAAGGTGTATATGTACCGGAGTTTTATAATGTTGATTATAATGAAGACGGCACAATCAAGTCAGTTCAAAATTTTGAAACTGCACCTGAAAGAGTACAGAAAAGAATTATAAGTGACCTTGATACTGCACATTACCCAAAAGATTTTGTAGTTCCGTTTATTGACGTTGTTCAGGACAGAACAGTGGGTGAGGTGTTCCGTGGTTGTACCCGTGGATGCCGTTTTTGTCAGGCTTGTTTTATAAGTCGACCAATCCGTGAAAAATCCCCTGAGGTTATTAACCAACAATGTCGTAAAATCAGCGATGCAACAGGTTATGATGAGATTTCTCTCTGCTCACTTTCTACAAGTGACTACACTAAAATTGAACAGCTTATTCCGATGCTTTTTGATTGGGCATTGAAAGAAAATATAAATGTTTCTCTTCCGTCTTTACGTGTTGATAATTTCTCTGACGAGCTTATGGAAGAACTTAAAAAAGTACGTCGTAGCGGTCTTACCTTTGCACCTGAAGCAGGTACTCAAAGACTTCGTGATGCAATCAATAAAAATGTAACTGAAGAAGAGGTTTTAAGTACTGCTCTTAAAGCTTTTGACGGTGGTTGGACAAGCGTTAAACTTTACTTTATGATGGGGCTTCCTACTGAAACGATGGAAGATATTGCTGGTATTGCAGATTTAGCACAAAAGGTCGTTGATACATTCTATCGCAATCCTAATAAAGAAAAGGGAAAAGGCGTTCAGGTTAATATCAGCGTTGCGTCTTTTGTTCCAAAGCCATTTACACCGTTCCAATGGGAACCGCAGGACAAAGGTGAATTGCTTATTGAAAAGCAAAAGCATTTGCTTTCAAGTGTAAAAAGTCGTAAGATTTCAGTCAGCTATCATCAGTCAGAAACATCAGTTCTTGAGGGCGTTTTTGCCCGTGGTGACAGAAGACTTGGCGATGTCATATATAAGGCTTGGCAAAAAGGTTGTAAGTTTGATGCCTGGGATGAGTTTTTTGATTATTCAAAGTGGGCAGAAGCGTTCGATGAATGTAATCTTACTACTGATTTCTACACAAGCCGTAAGCGTGAATATACTGAAATTCTTCCTTGGGAAATTATGGATTACGGTATTCGTAAGGAATTTCTTATAGAAGAAAATAAGAAAGCCCACGAAAGCGTTACTACTCCGCAATGCCGTATTAAATGCTCAGCTTGCGGTGCTAATAAACTGAACGGAGGTCATTGTGATGCCAGAAAATAAATGGACAGATGTCAGAATGTTTTTTGAAAAAACAGGTATGGCAAAATTTATTTCACATCTTGATACTGTCCGTTGTGTAACAAGGGCTATGAAACGTGCAAATGTGCCGATCTGGTTTACCGAAGGATTTAATCCACACGCATTTATGAGCTTCGCAATGCCGTTGTCATTAGGATTTGAAAGTTATTGTGAAACTGTTGATTTTCGCCTTACTGAAGATGTGAATCTTGATGAGTTGGCAGAAAATCTTAATAATGCTTTGCCTGTTGATATTACTGTTAAAAAGATTGCAATACCACAGATGTCACCTAATGACATTCGTTGGGCAGATTATAAGATTGTATTCAACAATCCCGATGAAAAACTTCTTGATACTGCTGATAAAATTCTCTCATCAGATGAAATAATCGTTGAGAAAAAAGCAAAACAGGGCAGAAAAAAGGTTGCAAAAGAAGTTAATATTAAAGAACACATTAAATCATACGAATTAACTAATGATAATGGTAAATTGATACTCAAAACGGTCCTTTCGTCAGGCACAAGCGTTAATATCAATCCTATGCTTTTAATCGGCGCGCTTGTGAAAGATACAGAAACCGACGAGCAAGATGTTGATGTAATCAAAATTCAGTCCTATACAGAAAATATGGAAGTTTTCAAATAATTGTAAAAAAACTCTTGCATTTTATATTGACTTGTGATATTATACTTAGGCATTTGTAGGAAACTGCAAAAAAATAACTATTATCTCGGGTGGTCCTCTGCTGAACTTCGGTACGAACACTTGAAAAATTTTTATCGGAGGTTAGTTATGGACGCATTAAAATTGATGACAGAGGGTATGGTTAAAGAATCAAACCCAGCAATCAGAGTCGGTGACGTAGTTAAAGTTCACGTTAAGATTCGCGAAGGTGAAAGAGAAAGAATTCAGGTTTTTGAAGGTACAATCATTGCTCGCAAGGGTAGCGGTGTTTCAGAAACATTCACAGTTCGTCGTGTATCATACGGCGTTGGTGTTGAAAGAGTATTCCCTGTAAACTCACCTAACGTTGCTAAAGTTGAAACTGTAAGACGCGGTCGTGTTCGCAGAAGTAAGCTTTATTATCTTCGTGACAGAGTTGGTAAGGCTGCAAAAGTTAAAGAGCAGATCTAACAACCGTTCATCACAATGCAAACAGAGCAGAGAGAAATCTCTGCTTTTTGTTTATTATTTGTAACCACTTCTTAAATCTTGGTCGCAATTCTCAGCGGCTACTTTTCCGTCATAACTCGTCCAAAATACTCGTTAATACACAAAGTATTTCCTGCGTTTTTTGACGGTTCTGACAAAAAACTATCTTGCTGATAATCGCAACCCGATTTATTCAGCGGTTACTTTATTCTCCCTAATTTATGGAAGAGTATTTATGGTGGAGGTATTCTAATGGACTGGACCGAAATTAAAATAGAAATTGATGCTGAAAATATTGACTGTGCTGCTGATATTGCAAGTATGGCAGTGCCTTACGGTATTTATATTGAAGATTACCGCACACTTGAACAAGAGGCTTGGGAAATCGCAAATATAGATTTGATTGATGAAAAATTACTTGCAAAAGACCGTACAAAAGGTTGCGTTCATATCTATATATCACCTGAGGAAAATTATAAAGAAGCAATTTCATTCTTGACAGAAAGATACGAAAGCGAGAATATTCCGCATACAATCGAGTATAAACCCTGCAAAAATGAAGATTGGGAAAACAATTGGAAACAGTATTTTAAACCAATGAAAATCGGTGAAAAGTTGCTTATTCGTCCTCTCTGGATTGATGATTATAATGCTGAAGACAGAGCAGTTTTAAGTATTGAACCCGGTCTTGCATTCGGTAGTGGCGGACATAATACAACTCGTCTTTGCCTTGAAACACTCGAAAAGCATATTAAAGTAGGCGACAGTGTTCTTGACTGTGGTTGTGGCAGCGGAATTCTCTCAATTGCTTCACTTCTTATGGGAGCCGACAATGCAACAGGTGTTGATATTGATAAACTTGCTGTTAAAACTGCTATTGAAAATGGCGAAGTAAACGGATTTAAAGCTCCCAAATACAATATTCTTCAGGGTAATCTTGTAGATAAAGTAACAGGAACATTTGATGTTGTTGTTGCAAATATTGTTGCTGATATTATCATTCTTTTCTCATCTCAGGTAGGGGAGTTCCTTAAAGATGACGGTGTGTTTATCACATCAGGTATTATTGAGCCACGTGAAGAAGAAGTAACACAGGCTTTCGCTGATAATAACTTTGAAATCCTTGAAAGATATGAAGACGGCGGCTGGCTTTGCTTCGTATGTAAAAAGAAATAATGAAAAAAATGAAAAAATAACAGTTTTTTCTGAAAAAACTATTGACAAACAGAAGAAACTGTTATATTATTAATACGTAGTTAGCCAACGCTAACTTTAACCCCGTATAATTGCCTTGTATTTTTGTTATGCCATGCAAAATACACGAGCATACATACATTTCCTCTCTTAAAATGTATTTGAAATAACCGCCTTGAAAAAGGGCGGTTGTTTCATTTTATGCAAATGTGAAAAAGTTAACAAAAAAATACCATTATTTTACTGAATAGGCTTGACAAAATATAAAAAAAGTTATATATTTATATATGGTTAGCGAGGGCTAACCGAAAATTATCTAAAAAAGTTAGTTTATGCTAATATTAGTATAACTTTTATTTTTATAAGGTGACAAAAATGACTTTAGTTGAAGCACAAGAAGGAATTGAATATATCATAAAAGATATCGTCACTGATGACGAAGACCTTGACGCGTTTCTTTTCTCTTTAGGTTGCTATGCAGGTGAGCTGATTACAGTAGTTGCTCACAAAAAAGGCGGTTGTGTTGTTTCAATCAAGGACAGCCGTTATAATATTGATAACCAGTTAGCCGAAGCAATTTCAATCTGATTTAATATTGAAATTCAGGCGTAACTGCTTATTTTTGATTATCTGTTAGCACTTGCTAACAAAATATATAAGTTTAAAATTTTATGTTCATAAAATGAGGAGGAGAGTTTTATGAGAATTGCCTTAGCGGGTAATCCCAACAGCGGTAAAACCACAATGTATAACGCATTGACCGGCAGAAATGAAAAAGTCGGTAACTGGGCGGGTGTTACTGTTGAAAAGAAAATCAGCCCAATCAAAAAGTCATACTATGACGGCTCTGAAGAGTTAGTTGCAGTTGACCTTCCTGGCGCATATTCAATGTCACCGT
>CAYXMF010000082.1:0-7031 GCA_964465845.1 uncultured Eubacteriales bacterium
GAAATGCGGTCGTCAATTGTGTTTTTAGGCGGGATTTTAGGCAGAATGGGCAAGGCTGTTCTCTCAACACCGGGCGGATGTGAAATAGGGCTTCGACCTATTGACTTGCACCTTTCTTCAATGGAACAGTTCGGTGCAACTGTTACTACTGAAAACGGATTTATAGTCTGCTCTGCCGAAGAAAACGGATTAACAGGTACGCGAATTACATTATCATTTCCAAGTGTAGGTGCAACTGAAAATATTATTCTTGCCGCCGTGCTTGCAAAGGGAACAACAATAATTACAAATGCTGCTCGTGAGCCTGAAATCAGCGATTTAGCCGATTTCTTAAATCGTTGCGGAGCAAGAATTCACGGCGCAGGCGACAGTACAGTAACTATTGAGGGCGTCGGTAAGTTGAATTCAACTGAGCATACTGTTATTCCCGACAGAATTGTAGCATCAACTTATATGATAGCTGCGGCAATGACAAACGGCAAAATCTGTTTGCGAGATATAATTCCTGCACATATCGGACCAACAATTCAACCTTTACGTGAAGCAGGGTGCGATATTACCGTCAGTGGCAGATGGGTGTGTATGAGTGCACCTCCGAAACTCAGAAGAATACGAATGATTCGCACAATGCCTTATCCGGGATTTCCCACAGATGTTCAGGCACAGATGATGGCGCTGACAACTGTTTGTGAAGGCACAAGCGTAATTGTAGAAAATATATTTGAAAGCCGTTTTAAGCATATAGGTGAATTGCTTCGATTTGGTGCAAAAATTCACGTTGAAGGCAGAATGGCAGTAATCGAAGGCGTTAAGAATTTGAACGGTGCAACTGTCAGAGCAACTGATTTGCGAGGCGGCTCGGCAATGTTCCTTGCAGGTCTTAACGCTCACGGAACAACAGAAATAACAGAAATACATCATATAGACAGAGGCTATGAACAGCCTGAAAAGGTGCTCAGTGATTTAGGCGCAGACATTAAAAGGGTGAAGGACGATGAAAAGAACAAACAATCCGAATACTTCACGGAACAATCAGCTTTCGGGTAATGAACGGATAATCAACCGCACTAACCAGCGAAGAAAAAAGAACAGAAGAAAAAAGCTCATTATTCGTTCAGTTGTGTGTCTTGTTTTTCTTTGTGCGGGTATAATACTTGCACTTACAATGTTTTTTAATATAAGTGAAATTACCGTAACAGGTGATACAGTTTATTCTGCCGACGATGTAACATCTTCAAGTGGAGTAAGCATTGGTGACAATCTGATTTTTATTTCAAAAAGTAAAATAAATGAGCAGATTACAACTGAACTGCCTTATGTCGGTTCAGTTAAAATCAAAAGGCACCTGCCAACTGGACTTGAACTTATAATTACAAAAACAGATGCAGTTTATGCGGTTGTCATAAATGGTTATTATACCTTGCTTGACGGAAACGGTAAGGTGCTTGAAACAGAACTTGAATATGTAGGCGAAAATATTATTTTGCTGAATATAGGCGATATTGAATCTGCCGAAACAGGAAAAACAATTGCAGTCGATGAAGACTATCTTGAAAAACTTGTGAATCTTCGTACAGTTTATGAAGAGTGCGGAATCGACGGAATTACCGCCATAGATTTGTCTGACCTTTATGACATAAAACTCACATATCAGGGCAGAATAATTCTTGAACTTGGCGAAACAAATAAAGAAAATCTTTCAAAGAAACTTGCGCTTGGTAAGGCGGCAATTGATACTCAGAATGAAGAAAATGAACTTTACAGAGGTACAATAAATCTGTCAGTTGACGGTAAAGGCTACTGGTCTGAAGAAACCTCAACAACAGAGCCACAGACAGTAGTTGACGAATCAACTACTGAAACTGCAGAAGGCGAGAGTGCAACAAAATCCGAACAGACAGAATCAACAACGGCTTCAGCGGCGTAAAAAACGCAAAAAAGTATTAAAAAATTGTAAAAAATTAAAAAAATTGCAAAAAAACTATACATTATATATTGCAATTATTTTTTAATAATGTTAAAATAACCTATAACTATAAAATCAATAGGTGTGAAATTTTCTATACATAGGAGGATGTTTAAACATGGCATTCGAAATTGATAATCAGTATCAGGACATTACAAACATTAAAGTAATCGGCGTCGGTGGTGGCGGCGGTAACGCAATCGACCGTATGGCAAAAGGCGGAATCGGTGGCGTTGAGCTTGTAGCTGTCAATACAGATAAGCAGGCTCTTGCACGTTCACTTGCAGACCAGAAAATTCAGATCGGTGAAAAAGTAACTGCCGGTCGTGGCGCAGGTGCAAAACCTGAAATCGGTCAGAAGTCAGCTGAAGAGAGCCGTGACTCAATCATTGAAGCTCTTTCAGGTACACAGATGGTATTCGTTACAGCTGGTATGGGCGGCGGAACAGGTACAGGTGCTGCTCCAATTATCGCTGAAATCGCTAAAGAAAAGGGTATTCTTACAGTTGGTATCGTTACAAAGCCATTCGCATTTGAGGGTAACCACAGAATGAAGCAGGCTGAAGCAGGTATCGCTGAACTTGCACAGCACGTTGACTCACTTATCGTTATTCCTAACGAAAGACTTAAGTATGTTTCTGAGCAGAGAATTACATTTGCTAACGCATTCGGTATCGCTGATGACGTTCTTCGTCAGGGCGTAAACTCAGTTACAGACCTTATCACAATGCCACAGTTCATCAACCTTGACTTTGCTGACGTTACAGCAGTTATGAAAGATGCTGGCCACGCTCATATGGGTATCGGCCGTGCAAGTGGTAAAGATAAGGCAGAGCAGGCAGCAAACTCAGCTATCTCAAGCCCACTTCTTGAAACAACAATCACAGGTGCTAAGGGCGTTATTATCAGCATCACAGCATCTCCTGATATCACTCTTGAAGACGTTGACACAGCAGCAGGTATCGTTCGTGCTCAGGCTGATGACGATGCAAACATCATCTTCGGTGTTGCATTTGATGAGAAGCTTGACGACGAAATGATCGTTACTGTAATCGCAACAGGCTTCGGTCTTGACTCAAACGGCGTTTCAAAGAGACCTCTTTACAACGGCGCTATGGATGACATCAGCTCAAACAGCGGCAACTTCGGTGCTGACGACGATATGGGCGACATCCTTGACCTTTTCAAGAGCAGAAAATAATTAAATAACAAATTTATGGCGGGAGAAAAGAAAACTCCCGCCGTTTTTTTTGTCCTTAATTTTATTTAGGGGCTTTTTCTATTTACATAACTATTTTTCATTAAAAACCTGTAACAAATTATATTCCTAATAAATTATATTCCTAATACGATGTATTAATATTGAAAGGATAATTATAGAGGAATATATATTAGGAGTTGGTTGAAATGCTACATAAATCCAATGTGTTTAAATATGTTGGTTTAAAAGTGAGGTATAAATTGAAAATCAACAGTTCAAGCACATAAGTTGTTAATCTAGACTTATGTGCTATTTATTTAAATTTAATAAATTAATTTTGATTTTTTGGGAGGTTACTATTTATGAAGAAAAAGTTTGTTAGAAGAATTATAGCATTGATATTGTCAACAACTTTAATTTTTGTTTCATGTGTGTTTAGCACAACCGCGATTGAAACTGATATTGATAATCTTTTTACTAATATGGAATATGATAATGAATTCTATATCACTCAAACTGAAAGTGTTAGAATATACAACGAAATGCTTGAAGCATTTGCTGAAGAAAATAGCACGGTGTATTCATTAATGTCAGAAACGACGGAAGAAACTTATCCTGAATACTATGGTGGCGCATATATTGATGAGAACGGTGAATTGGTTGTTTTGGTAACTGAAATGACAAATTCTGTTAATGCGGAGGTGCAACAAGTTACTAATGACAGTTCTCAAGTATCCACAGAATTGTGTGAAGTTTCTTATAACGAAATGTGTTATGTTATTGATTATTTAACTGAAAAAATTGATGCTTTAAGGAATCAAGGAATCATAATTGAATCGATTAGTGACGATATTATGAATGGTAATGTAACAGTTTCGATTGTCAATTTAACTGAAGAAAAAGAAAAAATGTTAGAGACTTAATTGATTGTAGTTTTTTGGAGTTTGTAAATTCTGAATCTGTAGAAGAGGATGCATCAAGTGTAGGTGGGGGATATGGAATAAATAGTACGACAGGTTCAAGTACAGCGGGATTTGCTGCAATAGATACATCTAGCGGTTCAATTGGACTTGTGGTTGCTGGTCACGCTTTTCCAAATTTTGCAGACTACGCTTACTATAACAACGAATTTGTTGGATTTGTTTGGACAACAGCCTATTACGATGGAAGCACAGCAGATGCTTCGTTTATTATGGCGGATGGAGATGTTGAAATTACTTCAATTTTAAAAAATGGTGGTTATATTATGGGTGCTTCTACATTTGATGCTCCTGTAAATACTACTGTATATTTGTATGGAAATAAATCGGGTCTTCAATCGGGAAAAATAACAAGTTCAAATACTACATTGACTATTACCTCAACTGGAATGAAATTCACACATCAATGTGCGGCAAGTTATTCGTCACAATCAGGCGATAGTGGTGCCCCAGTTCTCTTTTATGAGGGGAATTATGATGCTAAAACTCATTATACAATTCGCGGTATTCATACAGCACACAATTCTACTTCATCATTTTTTTCACAATATAAATATATTGTACAAGAGTTGGATATATCTGCTGTAAAAATTTAAAATTTTATAATATAATCTTGCTTCAATTTCTTTTTTGTGCTAGAATAAAGAAAAAGGGGATTTTATTATGAAAAAGTACATAGCAATTCTTTTGTCTGTAGTTTTCTTTGTTCTTGTTTTTGCGGGTTGCACTGCTGATAAAACAATTCCCACTAAATCGTCACACACCAACGATGAATTCGAAATCATTATAAAAACTGACAACACTGTTTACAAAAAATCAGAATTATCTCAGGATAAACCATTTAAGGTAATAGGTGAAATCAAGTATTCAGGAACAGAAAATGTAACAATCTATCACGGTGACCCCGTATTTGTAATCGGTATGGATGGGTTAAAGACCAAAGACGGTGCAGACTTTACATCGGCAGTACAAAATACTATATTGACAAGCACCGAAATTACCCCTGGTGAAACGCTTACTTTTGAGTGGATGGGAGAAGCTGAATATGAAGCGATGGGTGGCTTTGAAAAAGGTAATTACACCGTTATAGCATTTTATAATTTTACGGTGGGTGAAGACGGCGAAGAAGTCAGCGGTTCATTTGAAATTCCACTTATAATTGAATAAAAAATTACTCTCGACGAAAGTCGAGAGTTTTTTTATGCCGTTTATGCTATTTTTATAATGACTTAATGAAATCAGAAAGCAGTCTTAACTGCTTTTCAGTTAAATCTTTTGCATTTGAAACAAGTTCTTTCATAACGATAGGGTATTTTTCTTCTTCATTAAAAAATTCTGAAGGGGAAACACCTAAATATTCGCAGATATAAAAGAAACCTTGCATTGATGGCATCGCATAGTTGTTTTCAATTTTATTAATATAACTTTCGCTTTGTCCAAGGGACAAACTCATATCTCTGGCTGAAACGCCTTTTTCCTGTCGAAGCTCTGCTAAACGTTTTGAAAAATCTTCATAATACATTTGCACACACCTCCAAAATACTCTTTCTATAATCATTATAATTCATAAGTAAATCATTTTAAGTAATTAAAAGATATATTTTACTTGACACAAATAAAATAATGATATATAATTTATATAGTTGAAACACACCAACTATGAAAAAGATATGCATTTAAGAAGAGTTTATTGCAATTTTGCAATATTTTTCGGTATTTTTGTAATTTGACTTGTTTTTTTCGGGTCAAATATATAATATGTATTTAACAGATAATGTAAATATTCTGTTTTAAATTATAGGAGGATTATTATGAAAAAATTCACAAAAGTAATAAGCACAATGCTTGTTATGGCACTTGTAATTGCAATGGCAACAGTTATGACTTTTGCTGCTGAGGCTGAGTCAATCACAGTTATTACACCGCCTGACAGAACAGTTTACTATGACGGAATTGATAACTATGATACTGAAATCTGGTGTGACCCAACAGGAATGGTACTTGAAGTAACATTTGATGACGGCACAACAGAACTCATCACAGTTGATGAGTATTCTTATGTTGATATGACAGTTTATGACTATGTGATCGGCGAAAATGAAGCAGAAATTTCATTCTACGGCACAGATGATTATGACACATATCTTACAACTACAATGACTGTTACAGTTGAAGAATCACCTGTGACATCCGTTGAAATCACAAAGATGCCAACAAAAACAGAGTATGATATGGATGAAGATGTTCTTACAAGAGATAACTTCACTCTTGACAAACTCTATGAAGCAGACCCTGAAACAATGGACGAAACTCTTAGCGAATTAGGTATGACTTTTGATGAAATGAAAGCATTTTATGAAGAAAATCCTGATTATTATGAGTTAATGGTTGAACTGATGTTTGACGAAACTGATGCAATTCTTCTTGTTGATACTGAAGGTATGGAAATCACTGTTACATTCAGTGACGGCTCAACCGCAACATTGACTGACGAAGATGATTACGTTGTTTATAATGGCGTTGAAATCCCCGTTTATGTAGAGCAGGTTGAATCAACAGTTACAGAGGGCGAAAATGAATTTCTTGTTGTAGTTGCTGACCAATCAGCATCTTTCACAGTTAACGTTGTTGAAAACGAAACTGAAAATGAACCTGCACCTGAACAGAAACCTGCTGATGATGTTAAAAACCCTGTAATTCCTAATACAGACGGTGGCGTTTCAATAGCAGCAGCTGCAGTAATAGCTCTTGCTTCAGGCTTCGGCATCGCTCTCATCCCATCAAAAAAAGAGAAGTAATTAGATAAAAATCAACCCCGTACAAACTCTGTCAATGTCATTAAGTTAATGACAAAACAAGAAAAGTAAAAAAAGAAAAAGAGCAT
>CAYXMF010000083.1:0-6598 GCA_964465845.1 uncultured Eubacteriales bacterium
AATTTGCAAAAGAAAAGAGGCGATTTAAGACTCGCCTCTATATTATGAAATTATTCTATAACATTTTCAACAACAACTGTGACAACATCATTTTCGACAGTTGCAAAGCCATTGCCGTTTTCAGCAGAAAATACGGTTTTATCATTAAGAAATGCAGTAATTTTACCTTGTTCAAGAGCAATAAGAGCTTTTATATGACCTTTGCGAATACCGTAGCTTCCGCCGTTTTTACCGTTTGAGTCATCACATACGGTAAGATGCACAGAATCACATTCAATAGGCTGTAACGAGCCGTTGGGGGTTGAGACTACAAGCTGCATAAAAACACCCCTTTATTCTTTTGACTTTGCAAAAACATCGTCAATAGTTCCGCACATTAAGAAATGCTGTTCTGCAATATTGTCACACTCGCCGCCAAGAATACATTCCATACCCTCAAGCGTTTTTTCAACGGGAACAAATACGCCTTTATAACTTGTAAAGCTTTCAGCAACGTGGAACGGCTGACTCATAAATCGCTGAACACGACGGGCACGTCTTACTGTTATTTTGTCTTCTTCAGAAAGTTCATCTATACCGAGAATTGCGATAATGTCTTGCAAATCAGTATATTTCTGTAAGATTCGCTGAGTTTCTTTTGCAATACGGAAATGCTTGTCACCAACAAAGTCAGGTGAGAGAATTCTTGATGATGATTCAAGCGGGTCAACAGCGGGGTAAATACCAAGCTCAACAATTTTTCTTGAAAGAACAGTTGTTGCGTCAAGGTGAGAGAATGTTGTTGCAGGAGCAGGGTCAGTAAGGTCGTCAGCAGGCACATAAACTGCCTGAACAGATGTAATTGAGCCGTTACCGGTGGACACAATTCTTTCTTGCAATTTACCCATTTCAGATGCAAGTGTAGGCTGATAACCTACGGCTGAGGGCATTCTGCCAAGAAGTGCTGAAACCTCTGAGCCTGCCTGTGTGAAACGGAAAATATTATCAATGAATAAAAGAACATCTTTACGGGAATTTTCACGGAAATACTCAGCCATTGTAAGACCAACAAGCGGGACACGAAGACGTGCACCTGCAGTTTCGTTCATCTGACCGAAAACAAGAGCAGTTTTATCAATAACGCCGGACTGTTTCATTTCGTTCCAAAGGTCATTACCCTCACGTGAACGCTCGCCAACGCCTGCAAATACAGAGTAGCCGTTATGCTCAAAGGCAACATTACGGATTAATTCCATAATAAGAACGGTTTTACCAACACCTGCACCGCCGAAAAGACCGATTTTTCCGCCTCGCACATAAGGTGTCATAAGGTCAATAACCTTAATACCTGTTTCAAGAATTTCTTTTGATGCAACAATGTCAGCAAATGGGGGAGCAGGATGATGAATAGGCCACTTGAAATCGGTTTTTATTTCATCGCCGTTATCAATAGGCTCACCTATAACATTGACCATTCTGCCAAGTGTTTCTTCACCTACGCAAACTGAAATAGGCTCGCCTGTGTCAATTGCGCTCATTCCTCGTGACAAACCGTCAGTAGGGTGCATAGAAATACATCTTACCTCACCATTGCCAAGGTGTTGTGAAACTTCAACCACATGTTTTTTGCCGTTATATTCAATGGTAACTGCGTGGAAAATATCAGGAACTTCAGTTGCATCAAACAAGATGTCAACAACGGGGCCTGTAATTCTGAGTACCATTCCCACGGAACCTCTTGACATAATAATCCTCCTTACTCGTTATGCTCAGACGCAGTTTCAATTACGTCTGCCGTAACTGCGCTCTGGCGCTGTCTGTTGATCTCGCTCTCTAACTGCATACAGTATTCTGTTGCGGTGTCATACGCTGAACGCATTGTCATAAGTGTTGATGCGTGAGCGCCGAGAGCGACCTCAAGAAGCAATTTATAGAATATTGACTGAAAAATTACGGGAGCAATATTTTCAATCATTTTTTGTTTATCGGGTATAAGCAGAGTGCTACTATTGCTGTCAGTATTATCATTGCAGAATAATTCCTGAATAGAAGGCGTTTGCTTCATCATATTGGTATATTTTTGATAGATAACCTTAACTGATGAAATCTTCTCTGCTTTTCTCAGTTCAATAACGCAATTTAAAAGATTATTTGCTTCTTCATAATCAGGAATATCGCTGAAAACAAATGATTTTTCATAATTCACTTGTTTATGGTTAAAATGGGCGATTGCCTGCTTTCCGCAAACTATAAGTAAACTGTTTTTGTCTGATTTCTCAATTTCTTCATCGGCAAATTTTAATAAATCAGAGTTAAATCCGCCACAAAGCCCTTTGTTAGACGCAATAACGATTACGCAAACGGGAGCTTCAGGTTTAACTGGCGGCAAAGAGTTCAACAAATCTGACTGATATTCTTCATAAAGTTTTTCGCACTGATTACCGTATTCACTGTAATTATTATGAATAGCAGTAAGCTGAGAAATCTTAATCGACGAAACAGTTTTCATCGCTTTAGATATTTTCTGCGTTGACTGAATGCCACGCAGTTTCTTTTTTAAAACTTGTATTGCAGGCATAATTAAGACCTCTTTGTGTAATCAGCCAAAGCAGATTTAACCTGTTCAATAATTTCATCTGACATTTTTCTGCCCGATTTAAGCTCATCGGTAAGCTTAGGGCAGTTATTCTCAAAGTACTCAAACAAGCCCTTTTCAAATTCTTCAGTTTCATAAAGCTCGTAATTCTTTGAATAACCCTCTGAAACGGCGAAGAGAAGCAATGCCTGTTTCCAGTCTTCAATAGGACGGTAACGGTTTTGTTTGAGCGCTTCCATAAGACGCTTGCCGTAATCAAGAGTTGCTTTTGTTTCATCATCAATATCTGTGCCGAACTGAGTAAAATCCTCAAGTTCACGGTACTGTGCAAGCTTTGTACGAAGATTTGAAGACACTTGTTTCATAAGCTTTGTTTGTGCAGCACTACCAACACGGGAAACTGAAAGTCCCACATTAATTGCGGGGCGCTGACCTTCGTGATAAAGTTCAGCATCAAGGAAAATCTGACCGTCAGTAATTGAAATTACGTTGGTCGGAATATATGACGAAATATCACCTGCAAGAGTTTCGATGATAGGCATAGCAGTAATTGAACCGCCACCCAATTCTTCTGATAAGTGAGCAGAACGTTCAAGTAATCTTGAGTGAAGATAGAAAATATCACCAGGGTATGCCTCACGGCCTGACGGTCTGTGAAGCAAAAGAGATAACTCACGGTATGCAACCGCGTGCTTTGACAAGTCGTCATAGACAATAAGCACATCTTTGCCTGCATACATAAAGTATTCTGCCATGGCTGCACCTGCGAAAGGTGCAATATACTGTGATGCGGCAGAGCCTGATGCAGTAGCTGCAACGATAGTTGTATATTCCATAGCACCGTATTTTTCAAAAGTTTCCTGAATTTCTGAAATAAGAGTTTCTTTTTGACCAATGGCAACATAAATACAGATTGTATCTTTGCCTTTTTGATTTAAAATTGTGTCAATAACAATTGATGATTTACCGCATTGACGGTCACCGATAATAAGTTCACGTTGTCCTTTACCGATTGGCACAAGAGCATCAATTGCCTTGATGCCTGTATGGAGAGGTGTGTCAACAGGTGCACGGTCAAGAATAGCAGGGGCATCGCATTCGATTGGTCGTCTTTCAGTAAATTCAATCGGGCCGATACCGTCGATTGGATTACCTACTGCATCAACAATTCGTCCGAGCAGACCTTCGCCTACAGGAACAGATGCAATTCTGCCAACACGACGAACGGGACTACCACTGTCAATATGCTCGTATTCACCGAAAATTACGCAACCAATACGATCCTGTTGAATGTCAAGGACCATACCACGCTCGCCACAGTCGAATTCAACGACTTCGCCGTACATAATGTCAGCAAGACCATCCATCCAGCAAATACCGTCAGAAATTGTCATAACACGGCCTAATTGATAGTTATGAATTTTAGGAGTAAACTCTTTAGCCATTTCGTCGAGTTCTTCAAGTAACTGAGCACCTGCATCAGTATCTTCAATAGGTACTCGCTTTAATTGTCTTTCAAAATGGTAAAGTTCTTCTTTAACGGTACCGTCATATACTGTGTCACCTATACGAAGTCGCAATCCGCCTATAAGGGATTCGTCTTCTTTTACCCACAATGAAGTTTTACCATTAACAGTATTAAGTAATTTTGTGGTTGCTTCATCAACCTTTTTTACGAGTTCTTCAGAAAGAGGGAAGGCAGATGTAAGCGTAACGTAAAGTACGTCGTGTCTTTTAAGATAAGCCATATCACCGGGGGTGAGCTTAATCTGTGCAAGAATATCATCAATAAGAGTGGCCTCTTGATTGCGGATTTTACTTAAATATGGCTCTGTCTTGAAAAGTTCTGCCACGTTGGTTTTCATTGCTCCTAAAAGGCCTTTTCTTGCTTTTTCAATAGTTTCACGATGAACTTCATGACACTCTCTTGCACCGAAAGTCTGGATTTGTCTTATTTTGTGTCCTGCATCCTTGCGTGCTTCAATTACAGCAGCAGATTCATTCAAATCGGTTTCGGGCATACTTAAAGAACCCTCTTCAAAAACAGGCAAAGGGGTTTTTTCAATTTCTTCTGCTTCGCGGATTTCATTTTCAATTCTTTCGCGGCGTGTACGGAAAATTGACAAAATCATTTTTCTGCCGAAAAGGACAATAATCCCTATAAGAATCAAAAAGTTTATTATTGCATATTGAATTTCCATATTATTTTATCCTTGGTTAATAATTCTGTCTGCAAATATTTCTGCAACTTGTTTTGTTGAGGCTTCAGCGGAGGAAATAATTCTTGTATATTCTTCAAGACATTCCTCACGGTACACTTGATATGTGTTAAGTCTGCTTATACGTGCTGCTTCAACAGCCTTTTTACTGTCATTCTGAATTCTCTCAATTTCAGCATCACAAAGAATTTTCTGCTCTTTTTCAAAAGCCGCTTTTTGTTCAGCAAGTTTTTGTTCATGCTGAACAGAAAGACGCTCTGCCTCGGCTTGTTTTTTTCTTGCTTCTTCAATACGGTTGCGACGTTTTTCCATAACCTCTAGAACCGGTTTGAATAACCAGTTGTGAAGAATAAGCATTAACAGTAAAAAGCAAATTACAGTCCATATTATAACGGATATCTGTATGCTCATCTGAAGGTCTCCTTATATTTTTGAAACAAGCATAAAAGCAATCAACAATCCGTAGATTGTAAGAGCTTCCATAAGAGCCATTGAGATAATAAGAGTTGAACGAATATCTTTTGCAGCGTCAGGCTGACGAGCAATACTTTCCATAGCAGCTTTTGCTGTCATACCCTGACCGATAGCAGGACCGATTGTACTGAGTGCGATTGCAAGTGCTGCTGCAAATGCGATTAATGTTGATGTTGTCATAATAATTACTCCTTTATGTTAAAACTTTTTTATTCTTCTTCAGTGGCTTCATCAAGGTAAATGGATACAAGCATTGTGAAAACCATTGCCTGTAACGCACAGAATAACATAGATAAAACCATCATAACTACAGGTGCGCCAATGGGGAAAATCTCATAAAGCTGATGTGTAACGGTTTCTTCACCGAAAATGTTACCGTAAAGACGAAGTGCCAACGATGCAGGCTTAATGAATTCGTCAAGAACAAGCAACGGCAACATAATGAAGATTGGCGATACAAAACGCTTAAAATAATGTTTGATTCCGCGCTTAAGACCTGAGCCTTGAAGGAATACAAACACAATTACACCAAGAGCAATGGTAACAGAAAGTGAAGCGGTAGGGGCTTTCACATAATCTGTCATTCCTACACCGGGAATAAGTCCTGAGTAGTTACTGAAAATAATGAAAATGAATAACGATGCAAGAAATGTGAAATTCTGACGGGCTTTTTTCTTGCCTAAAAGGTCGGTGAAGAAGTTATCAAGGTATTCAACACCAGTTTCAATTATATTCTGAAATTTGCCGGGACATTCTTTAAGATTGCGTTTAACAATCAGCGAAATAATTGCCACAACGCCAAGAATAATCCACATTGTAATAACTTCGCCTGTAACATCAAGGAATCCGAACAGTTTAATTACTACTTCTGATGCTTCACCCATCATCTTCACCCTCTTTCGTCGTTTTGTCTGTATGAACTGTCTTGTTTAACTTCAACAGTTTGTGTGTGAAATAAATCATCGGAACAGTTACGCCGAGCACTGCGCCGATAAGCATATACCAACTGTCCCAAGGGGCAATGGTTGACACAAAATAAACTGCTACAATATATATAATCTGTGTTAATTGTCTAATGATTGCCCCTGAAGCATATTTTTCAGGTTGCTTTACAAGAATTGCACGGGACAGCAGATAATTTAACGTTGCAACAACAATTCCGAGCACAAAAGTTATTATTGCACCCACAATATCTCCGTTCATAGTATCACCTACTTTTGCAATTTTAGATTATAGCACTAATAATTTTCATTTTCAAGGACAGAATGCACAAATCGACTGCTTAAAAAGATAAAAAATCCCGTCGTTTTTAAACGGGATTTTTATGGAG
>CAYXMF010000084.1:0-6472 GCA_964465845.1 uncultured Eubacteriales bacterium
ATATATGGTTGAATATTCATTTATTCTTGGTATTCCTGCAATTCTTGTAGCAAATGCAGTTGAACTTAAAGATGCTATTGAAATTGGTGCAGAGTTAGAATTATTGCCAACAATAATCGGCGTTATAGTTGCAGCAGTGGTTGGCGTCGCTTGTATAAAACTTTTACAATGGATTTTAAAGAAAGATATGTGGAAATATTTTGGATTTTATTGTATAATAATCGGTGTTTTCACAATTATCTGCAGTGCATTAGGAATTTAATTTGGAGATGTTGAAATAAATGGCTAATCAAAGAAAAAGAAAATCAACTCAGAAGAGATCTAATACGAAACCCTCTAAAAAGGGTTTCAGTATAAATAATCAACTTTCTGCCGTGATATTTTTTGCAATATCAATTTTATGGTTCTGCATAGCAATAATCGATGCTGAAGGGCTTTGGGGAATAATCCGCACATTTTTATTCGGTATGTTCGGAATTTTCACCTTTATTTTTCCATTGATATTGTTAGTTGTTGCTGTTTTGATAGCTTTAGATAAAACTGATACTAAAGTAAAATCAAGAATAATTGAGTCTGCAATTTTACTTACAACTCTTTGCAGTATCTTGCATATTGCTCAATGCAACAGTGACAGTACATATTTTGAAGCGATTAAAGAAGCATTCAATGTTTTCTACATTGATGGAAGTATGCTTGGAAGTGGCGTATTTGGCGCTGTTTTTGGCGGAATTATTCTTCTTATTACAGGTGGAAACAAAGTTGCTGCTTTTGTAATCGCGTTTATTATACTTTTCATCCTTTTAATGATTATGACCAAGCTTACTCTCGGCAACCTGTTTAAAGGCATTTCAAAGCCTGTTAAAAAGGTAGGGGAGTTCACAAGCGAAAAGATCAGCGAATATAACGAAAAGGCTGAACAACTTGCCGAAGAACGTAAAAAGAGAAAGGCAGAGTTTAATCCTGATGTTGATTTAGGACCTGAGCCTGATGCTGATGCTAAACCTTTAACTTTTGAAGAGGAACCTGAAGAAGAATTAGTTTCATTTGATGAAATTAAAAATTCAAAGAAAGAACCAGAAAAGATTGAGCAAGAAAAAGTAATAAATCTTGACGATATAATCAAAAAGAGTATCACCAAAGAAGAGCCTAAGAAAGAAGAAAAGGTCGCTGAGCCAAAAGAAGAAGCAAAAAATACTGAAGAAACTGATGATATATCAGAAAAGCGTGTTTACCTTTTGCCTCCAATTGACTGTCTTAATATGCCAAAAGAAAGTAATGCTGCTAATCTTGAGGCTGAACTCAAGCAAACTGCAAAAAAACTTGAAGAGACACTCAGTAGTTTCGGTGTCGAAACAAGAACAGTCGGTGTTTGTTCAGGCCCATCTGTAACAAGATATGAAATTCAGCCTGCAGCAGGTGTAAAAATTAGCAAAATTACAAATCTTGCTGACGATATAGCATTAAACCTTGCTGCATCAGGTGTTCGTATTGAAGCGCCAATTCCAAATAAAGCAGCAGTTGGCATTGAAGTACCTAATAAGAATCGCAGAATGGTAACAATGCGTGAAGTTATTGACCAACCGCAATACAGAAATGCGAAATCAAAATTGACTGTTGCTCTCGGTAAAGATATTACAGGCGAATTTGTATATTCTGACCTTGTTAAAATGCCACACTTACTTATTGCGGGTACTACAGGTTCCGGTAAATCAGTTTGTCTTAACTCAATGATTGTCAGCATTCTTTATAATGCAACTCCCGAAGAAGTAAAACTTTTGATGATTGACCCGAAACAAGTTGAATTTACTGTATATAACGGAATTCCTCATTTACTTGTCCCTGTTGTTTCTGATCCGAGAAAAGCATCCGGAGCTCTTGCTTGGGCTGTTACTGAAATGCTTACCAGATACAAAACATTCTCCGAAAACAGTGTCAGAGATATTTCAGGCTACAACAGTATCTGTGAAAGCCAAGGCAAAAAGAAAATGCCTCAAATTGTAATTTTTATTGACGAGTTGTCTGACCTTATGATGGCTGCACCAAACGAAGTTGAAGATTCAATCTGCCGCCTTGCACAGATGGCTCGTGCAGCAGGTATGCATCTTGTAATCGCAACTCAAAGACCATCAGTAGATGTTATTACAGGTATCATTAAGGCAAATATTCCAAGCCGAATTTCACTTTCTGTTTCTTCACAGGTTGACTCTCGTACAATTATTGACTCAGTTGGTGCTGAAAAATTGCTTGGTAACGGCGATATGCTTTATTATCCTGTTGGTATTCCAAAACCTATTCGTGTTCAGGGTTGTTATCTTTCTGATAAAGAAGTTGAAAATGTTGTCACTCATATTAAAAATCAAGCTCAGTCTGTATATGATGATGACGTTATGAAAGAAATTGATAAAAATGCCGCCAATACAGGTGCTAAGAAAAAAGATTCAGCAGCATCTGCTTCTGATGGTGAAGACGGACCTGCAGATGAAATGCTTCCAAAGGCAATTGAAGCCGTTATTGAAGCTCAGTCAGCATCAACTACACTTCTTCAAAGAAAACTTAAATTAGGCTATGCAAGAGCTGCAAGAATTGTCGATGAACTTGAAGAACGTGGAATTATAGGTCCTTACGAAGGTGCAAAACCAAGAAAGGTATTAATTACAAAACAACAGTGGTATGAAATGAACGCCTTAGCCCAAGGCGGAGCGGACAAACCTTACGGCGAGGATGAAGATGATTCAAGTGAAGAATAATACATTTTTACCTGTCTCAAAAAATGATATGGTTTTAAGAGGCTGGGATGAAGTTGACTTTGTTTACGTATCTGGCGATGCGTACGTCGATCATCCCAGCTTCGGCGTGTCTATAATTACCCGAGTTCTTGAAAATGCAGGATATAAAGTCGGCGTTATTTCACAACCCGATTGGAAAAACAATGAATCCTTTAAGGTTTTCGGCAAACCAAGACTTGGATTTATGGTATCATCAGGAAACATTGACTCAATGGTAGCACATTACACGGTTGCAAAGCGTAAACGTAGTACCGACGCTTATTCTCCCGGTGGTAAAATGGGTTTAAGACCTGACCGTGCTGTTATTGTTTATTGTCAGAAAATTCGCGAAATCTATGGTGACATTCCGATTATTATTGGCGGTCTTGAGGCATCTTTACGCCGTTTTGCGCACTATGATTATTGGGATGATGCGATAAGGCCATCCATTCTCTTTGATTCAGGTGCAGATCTTATCTCATTCGGAATGGGCGAAAAACAAACGGTACAAATTGCTGATCGATTGAATAATGGCGAAAGTATTAAATCAATTACTGATATTCGCGGTACTTGTTACGCTGTTCCTGTAACTGAAACACCTTACAAAGGGGTTGAGTGTCCGTCATACGAAAATGTTATTGCATCAAAAAAGGAATATGCAATTTCTTGTCGTATTCAACAGGACGAACAGGATCACATTCGTGGAAAAGTCATTAAACAGCGTCACGGCAAAATGATGCTTGTCCAGAATGAACCTATGGAACCACTTAGTACCGAAGAACTTGATAAGGTTTATTCATTGCCGTATATGAGAACATACCATCCAATGTATGAAAAGGATGGGGGAGTTCCCGGCATTATCGAAGTTGAATTTTCTATAACACATAACAGAGGTTGCTTTGGTGCGTGCAATTTTTGCTCTATTGCATTTCATCAAGGTAGATATGTTACATGCAGAAGCAAAGAATCAATAGTTGAAGAAGCCAAACTTCTTACTACATTAAATGGTTTTAAAGGTTATATTCACGATATTGGCGGTCCCACTGCAAATTTCAGAAGAACATCTTGTGATGTTCAGTTGAAAAACGGTTTATGTAAAGGTAAAAAATGCCTTGCACCTAATCCGTGTCCCGCGTTAGTATCTACGCACGAAGAATATCTTGATATACTACGTGAAATCCGTAATTTACCGAAAGTTAAAAAGGTATTTATTCGTTCGGGAATAAGATACGACTATATGCTTTGTGATAAAAATGACGAATTTTTCAAAGAGCTTGTTAAACACCATGTAAGCGGTCAATTAAAGGTTGCACCTGAGCATTGTTCTGCGGCAGTTCTTGATAAAATGGGCAAGCCACACATCAAAGCTTATAAAGAATTTTCAAAGAAATACTTTAACTTCACTAAATCAATAGGAAAAGAGCAATATCTTGTTCCTTATTTAATGTCTTCTCATCCCGGTGCTACTTTAAAAGATGCAGTTGAACTTGCTGAATTTATACGTGATGAAAGACTTCATCCCGAGCAAGTTCAGGATTATTATCCGACACCCGGTACAATCTCAACAGCCATGTATTATGCTGAGCTTGATCCATATACACTTGAAAAAGTTTATGTTGCAAAAACACCGCACGATAAGGCTTTACAACGTGCATTGATGCAGTATTTCAATCCTAAGAACTACGATTTGGTTTATGAAGCATTGAAAAAAGCAGGACGTACTGACTTAATAGGCACATCACCCAAATGCCTTATTAAGCCTAAAGCAAACGATAAAGTTAACTTTAAAAATCAGGTAAATCACAGAAATGACAAGAAAAGAAAAACAAATTTACAAAAGCGGAAGAAAAAATGAAAATGCTTATCATTTCAGTAGATTAAAGAAAAATCAGAAAAAGTTTCTTGCTGTTGTTGTAATTATTTTATTTCTGATTCTTTCTCTTTTTATACTTGATAAAACTGGTGTAGCATCTGTAAATGAAGTTAAAAATTATTTAGGCGCAATTGATGGTGTTAGACCCGTCAAAAGTGATTTTGCTGTATATTATCTTGATGTTGGGCAAAGTGATTGTACAATCGTAGTCTGTAATGATGAGGTCTTGATGATTGATTGCGGTACACATAATCAGGTAAATACCATCAGACAATCTTTAAAATCTTTAGATGTTGATACTATAGATTATATGCTGATTACACATCAACATGATGACCATATGGGTGGTGCAGTTAAAATACTATCTGATTGGGATGTAAAGAATTTTATAATGCCTATGTTGTCAGAAAACAACAATGTTTCAAGTAAAACTTATAATGTTTTGATTAACACGCTCTCATCTGACAAAAACATAAATAAAATTCCGGCACAAGAACTTAATGGTTTTACGTTAGGTGATGCTTATGTCGAAATTCTTTCGCCATCTGAACAGAACAGTAATATAAATAATATGTCAGTTGTACTGAAAATTACTTACGGAAACACTTCATTCTTATTTCAAGGTGATGCTGAGACAAAAATTGAGAATGAATTGTTGCAATCTGATTTTGACCTTGATATTGACGTGCTAAAATCAGGGCACCATGGCAGCAATACATCTTCAAGTGAGAAATTTCTCAGTACAGTTAGCCCAAAAGTAGTTATAGTGTCAAGTGGTGCCGAAAATAGTTATGGACATCCTAACGGAAACGTTCTAGAAAGATTCGATCAGCAAGAAATTCCGACAGTTGTCACATCACTTGATGGCGATATTACTGTTACAAGCGACGGAAATACAATTACTGTTTACACTCAAAATAGCGATGATTATATTGAACTGAAATAATTTTAAAAAAATGCTTGCAATTATATTGTTGTTGTGATATAATTTTTCAGCAATTCGCATGTGCGGTGATTTTGACGGAATTGCATACATTGTATGTCCCGCCAAAAGTTGACCCGTGCAGAGGATAAAATAAGGAGGAAAAAAATCATGTCAGTAGTATCTATGAAACAGTTACTCGAGGCAGGTGTTCATTTCGGACACCAGACAAGAAGATGGAACCCAAAAATGGCTGAATACATCTTCACTGAAAGAAATGGTATTTATATCATTGATCTTCAGAAAACAGTTAAGAAACTTGAAGAGGCTTACAAAGTAGTAAAAGAAATCGCTGAAAATGGCGGCGAAGTTCTTTTCGTAGGCACAAAGAAGCAGGCTCAAAGCTCAGTTAAGGAAGAAGCTATGCGTTGTGGCATGCCTTTCGTTAACGCTCGTTGGCTCGGCGGTATGCTTACAAACTTCACAACTATTAAGCAGAGAATTAAGAGACTTGCTCAGCTTAAGGCTATGCAGGAAGACGGTACTTTCGAACTCCTTCCTAAAAAAGAAGTTGCTAAGTATGAACTTGAAATCGAAAAGCTTGAAAAGTACATTGGCGGTATCACAGAAATGAAGAAGCAGCCCGCTGCTATGTTCATTGTTGACCCAAGAAAAGAAAAGATTGCAGTTGCTGAAGCTAAGAAGCTTGGTATTCCTGTAATCGCTATCGTTGATACAAACTGTGATCCTGACGATGTTGACTATGTTATCCCAGGTAATGATGACGCTATCCGTGCAGTAAAACTCATTGCTGGCGCTATGGCTGACGCTATCATCGAAGGCAGACAGGGCGAACAGATGGAAGCTGTAGCTGAAGAAGCTACAGAAGAAGCAGTTGAAGAAGCTGCTGAA
>CAYXMF010000085.1:0-6419 GCA_964465845.1 uncultured Eubacteriales bacterium
GTTACCATTTCAAGAGCACAGTTTTTATCAAGACCGATAAGTGTTGCGTTAATATCGTTAGACTTGATAAGTTTTGCACCAAGTGGTGTAATCATAGTGCCTTTGCCGTGGAAGTTAAGACCTGCAGGAGCATCACGGAATTCAGACATTGTGAGAAGCTTTGCTGTAACGTCAGGTGATGCAATAAGAGTGTTCATTTCATACGGAGAGAATGAATTCCAGAGTGAAATCAAATCTTCGTATGTAAGTGTGCCTGCTGTTGCAGGTGAAATTTCAGCCGCCGCATTGTCATTGCCGTCACCGTTAATGAGAACGTCAACTGCATCTTTAAACTGTGTGCGTGCGATGTAAGCGCCAATCTGACGAAGTGTGACTGTGAAAAGGTCAAGACGCTGAAAACGGATTGCCTCGTATGATGCTACAAGCATTCTGCCACGCTTTTTAAGTGTAACAAGGCTGTCCTGTGTATGAACAACAGTTTCAGGGATTGTTGCACCTTCTGCTACCTCCTGAAGTGCTTTTTCATCAGCGGTAGGAACAGATGCGATTGTTCTGTAATCAAGACCGTTGATGTTTGTTTTTGTTGCGATGATATGGTCAAGGTGGTTTGCTTCTTCAATACCCTGACGTACTGCACGTGATACATATTCAGGAAAGAGAACTGCAGAATCAGTAGTTGCAAAGAATTTTTCTACTGCATCACTGCCGGCGCCCTTGATTTTAATATCAAAACGCTTTAACTGACGTTCGAATGCGTCAAGATTTTCGAGCGATGTACCCTTGTAATTTTCGCTTGGGTCAATTCTTTCGAGTTCAGTAAGGAATCCCTTGCCTGTGCTGTAAAGTCCTTTGTCGAGTTTAATTGTTTCAAATGTTGCCATAATAAATCCTCCTTAAAATTTAAACTGACTGTTTGAATTGTCGTTTGTTTTTTCTTCTGTATAAAGCTGACTGATAACAGGCACAATCTTGTTTGCCTTTTTAGTCATTATTTTGTTGAGCGCATCAAGGTTATCTGTTGAAAGGCATACAAGCATTTCATCAATACATTCCTCTTTAATTTCGGGAATTGTCAATGAAAAACTTGATTTGATTTTTGCACAAAGTTCTGCACGGTATTTTTCACCGTCAGCGCTTTTCTTTTCAAGCTTTTCAATATAATCAGAAACCTTTTTAAGCTCATTTTCGTTTAAGGTAAGCGTTTTTTCTTCCTTAATGGATTTTAAAATATTTTCCATAGATTTCTCCTTTTTAAAAGATTTTGTGACACCTGCATTTCTCTGTGCAGGAACAGCCACAAAAGACCATTCATAAGCATCTGTAATGCCTGAAATGGTTTTGAAACAGCATTCACCGTTATATTTGCGGCCTGCAATATGATTGCAATGTGCCTCGCCACAGACTGAACAGATACGCATTTCACTTGCACAGCTTATGCTGACCTCTTTTTTGATTCCGCTTTCTATGTCTTTAATAAGTGATGCGTTTTTCTCGCTTCGCACGGTATAACACCAAGCCTTTAAATATGTATAAGGTTTGCCGTCAAGAGTAAGGCGAGTGTGGTCTGTTATAACCTGAGTTTTGTATGTGCGTGAGTTCTGGTCCTCACTTTTCATACTGTGATTAAGAATTCCTGTTTTTCCTATGAAAAGTTTTTCAAGTGTTTTTAAGGATGTCTCATCGAATCGCTCAAAATCACGGTCAATATCATTGTCACAAAGTATAATGCTGAAACAGAAGACTTCATCTTTTGTGAGAGTTTTCAGCGTGTGCTTATTGATAAGCTTCATATCTTCATCAGTAGGTGTGCCGATTTCATTTTTTGATGAATAGCATTTAATCACTTGCTTTCACCTCCCAAAAGCGATTTTGCCTGAGCAGAATAGAGTTCTGCACGTGCGAGTTCAACTGTGTCCTGTAAAGTGATTTCGTCCCATATTACCTGTACTCCGTCGCTGTTGCCACGAAGTCGTAAGAACATAGAACAAATTTTTTCAATAACAGGTGTGAGAATTCGTCTGTATGCAGTAAGCTCTGTTGTGAGGGCGTCAGCCTGCTGTGACGACATTCTTTCGGTTGTACTCCATGAAAGCCCCAACATAAACGGCGGAACTGAAAGTTTTGCAACAATCTGTTCAAGCATTTGTTTAACGGGAATTTCACTGTCAAGAATTTGATTATCTGCACCGATTACTTTAATCTGAACGTCGCCCACCGCTACAAAATCTTTTACGCTGTTTTTGTCCATAGCATTTGCCCATTCGGTCGCAATCTGTGTTGCGCGTTCTTTAGCGTAGGCACGGTCAAGCATATCTGACCCCGGATTATAAGTTACCGCATATCTGAGATTGCCTGCTCTTTCCCAATTCTGTCCGATTGATTCGTAAATCTTTATAAGAATTGATGATACAAACGGAAGTCCTTTAAGAATTGAGTTGCCTGTAATGCTGCCTGCTTCGGGATTAAGAGCAGAATACATCACAAGTTCTTGATATTTAACGGGCGTACCTGTGCTGCTGTCAGGTCGGCAAATAAGAATTTCATTAAAATTTTGCGGATTTCGTTTAAGACTGATGTTGCGGATTGGCACGTTGTATAGAGAGTTGATGCCGTTTGCATCCATTATGATTTCACCTGCAGATGTGCCATAGGTGAGCAACTGCTCAAAATAAGTATCTATAAATTGCTGAAGACCTTTACCTGCACCGCCAACATTGATATTGCGTACAAAATCATTGAGTTGTACCTGATTTTTGCCGTTCTGTGATTTTACGGTAAATCCGCCTGTAAGACGTACAATTTTGTGAATTGCCGTATCAATAATCGGAATTGCCTCACGGAGAGTTCTGTAAAGTTCAGGATTACAAACACAGGCAGGCGAGTAACTACCCAAAAGGTCAAAGGGGTGCGTGGCTGAGGTCTGAGGAGATGTTGTACAGACTTTTTTCTTTGCCATTTTTTCAAAGATAGACATAAAAACCTCCTTCTTTTAATTTCTTTCGACGGACAGGGCAAAGCCCCATACATCTGTGTGTTCAAGAACAGTCGCCACGAAATAACGAATATCGTCCATTGCGTGGTCATACTCTTTTCTTGGAGCGTCATTAACGCCGTTGCAGTCCCAACGGTACATTCCGAATTCACGGATTGTGTCAGTACAGGAACTGCCAATAATGATTTCCTTTGATTTCAGTTTTTCACTGACCTTACGGATGCCGTCAGCCACCTGATTTTTTGCCGGAATTACACGGTACTTTCCTTCACGTCTTATGCATTCCATGAAGGATGCCGCAGAGGGGTCAACTATCACCGCTTCAATTCTTTTGTCACCTGCAAGAGCAACTAACTTGTCGTAGTACTCTTTGTCGGTCATTTGAAAGCCTTTTACTTTTGAATCGTGATAGAATTCCCGTAATCTGTACCAGACGCCGTCTGAAAGTCCCCATAATCCGAATGAGGCAGGGTTGACGGTTCCGTAATCGCAAGAAATATAGTACTGACTGCAATGTTCAGGGAGAGTATCTGTTACATGTTCTTTCTCATTGAAAAACGGATACACAAGTCCGTCAACAGCAACCCATTTACCAAGTACAAACCTTTCGTAGAATGCACCTGAATAAAGTGATTTGTAACGGTCACGGATCCGCTTTGAAAGTGAGGGATTGTCCTCCATAAGAAAGTGCAGATAAAGACAGTTCTTTTCTTTGCACTTTTTAATCCACTCTGTGTGAAACCAATGACGCGGATTTTCGGGGTTGCAGTTGAACCAGAGCTTTGACCCTGTGACAGAGCATCTTGCCATTGCCTGCTCAACGAATGAGCGTGGCATAAGGGCAACCTCATCAAGAAGAATTCCGCAAAGCGTCATTCCTTGAATAAGAGAAGCAGATGATTCGTCACGGCCTCCGAAAAGATAAAATCGGTTGGTTTTGTTTCCGTTGGAGATTTCAATGAAATTTGAACTTTTTCTGTCTTTTACAGTAAATCCCATATTGTAAAGTAATGGCAGCAGGGGAGTAACTACATTACGGCGCAAAGATGAGATTGTTTTACCGCAAAGAGCAAATGAGCAGTCAGAAAATCGGTAGAAAGCCCAAAGAATGAACGAAATTGACATACAAACGGTTTTTCCGCTTCTTACAGCACCGTCACAAATTATGGCGTCATAGTCTTTATATGGACTGTTTTCACACCACCAGTTAAGTACCGTCAATTGCTTTTGAGAAAATTCACTAAACTTGATATCAGCCATCTTGCACACTCGACCTATTCTTTGTGGCACTTCTTTCAAGTGCTTCATAAAAAGATAATGCGCCCGTTTCTTTTCCAGTTTGTGAAATTTCTGAAAGTTTTTCGAGTGCTTTAAGTCTGTCAAAAAATTTGATTTCCATACCTTTTCCGCAGGTGAACTTAATTTCTGCCACATTGAATAAATCAAGCGAATCAATGTCGGGGGAAGAGTCTGAATTGACAGAAAGAATAAGCTTTACTGCATCTGCGCAAGAGCCGAAAGCAAGGCGTTGAAGTCCTGCTGATATAAGATTTTTATCAGCAGTAGTTTCTTTTTCAAGCTCTGTGATTTTTTTGCGGATTTCTTTTTTTGACAAAAGACATATTGCACGGTATTCAGGCAAAACCTCATATCCTGCCCGGATTGCCGCTTCTTTAGGATTCCTTAAGCGTACATATAAACGGCAGAAATTCAATTCTTTTTTTGTAAGATTTTTTTCGTTCATTTTTGACTCCTTTCCGAAGAGTTTGAAAAAATACTCTCCATAAATAGTCCCAAAAAGCGAAATCGTCCCGTGAAATGCGGGACGATTTTGAAAATTCGCCGATTTGTTTACAAAAAGTTCACAATCAATGAAAAATAACGGTTGACATATGCAAATTTAAGTATATAATTAAAAATAGTTAATCGGTTAATTGTTAAACGGTTAATTATTTTGAGCATTGCTCAGAAAGTAGTGAAAAAATGAGAGAAAAAGTACACCAGGCTACAAAAGCGTTTCACCGCTATCACAGTAGCCACAGAAATATTGTTGACGGAAAATTCCGTGAAAAAGGGCTTTATTTCGGTCAACCGCCAATTCTCAAATATTTAAGTGAACACGAAAATGCAACGCAGAAAGAAATTGCAAATTTTTTGCATATTTCTGCACCTTCTGTTGCGACTTCACTTAAAAGAATGGAAGAGGCAGGACTGGTTGTTCGTCTTGAAAACAAAAAAGATGCAAGAAAGAACACGCTAAAGCTTACAAAGAAAGGCAAAGAATTAAGCGATTTTGCCGATAATTATTTTTTGTGTGTAGATGATGTTACATACAGAGGCTTTACCGAAGAAGAAATCGACATTCTTGTGTCATTTCTTGAAAGAATGAACAACAATTTAACAGCTTTTGCAAAGGAGGACGACAATGTTTAAGCTTTTAAAATACGCAAAAAAATACATGGTTCCCGCTCTGCTTTCGCCAGTACTTATGGTGGGCGAGGTTATTCTGGAACTTATGATTCCGCTGGTTATGGCAGATATTGTTAATCTTGTTCAAGCCGAAGGCGAAATGACTGATGACAGTGTAAGGCAGATTCTTCGTCTGGGACTCCGTATGCTTCTTTATGCATTCGGTTCGCTTTTCTGCGGAGCAATGGCGGCTCGTGTAGCATCTGTTGCAAGTATGGGCTTCGGCGCCAGACTACGTGAAGTTATGATGGGTAAAATTCAGCGGTTTTCATTCTCAAATATTGACCGCTTTTCAACAGCGTCACTTATTACACGTCTTACAACAGACGTAAACTCTGTTCAGAACACATTCCTTATGCTTATAAGAATGCTTTTCCGTTCGCCTGTGCAGTTTGTGATTGCTCTTATCATTACTATAAGAATGAGCCGAGAGGTTTCTTCAGCATTTCTTGTGTCTTTGCCCTTAATCGTTATTATTTTAGGCGTTTTTGCACCGATTGCATTAAAGAGATTTAAGAAAATGCTTGAAATGTTTGACGGTTTCAATGGTTCCATTCAGGAAAACCTTACTAACATCAGAGTTGTTAAGGCGTTTGTTCGTTCAGGTTACGAAAAAGATAAGTTCAAAAAAGCAAATGACAATCTTCTTGAGGCATCATTACATGCTGAAAAGCTTATGATTATGGGCCAGCCTGCGTTTATGATGATTATGTACGGCACAATCCTTGCAATTCTTTATATTGCAGCAAAAGCAATTTCAGCAGAAACCTTGTTGATTGGTGACTTTACAGCGATTTATACATACGCAATGCAGATTTTGATGAGTTTCTTGATGCTTATTATGCTTTTCGCACAGCTCTTTATGTCACAGGCAAGCGCAAAACGTATTCTTGAAGTTATTGAGGAAGTTCCTGACATCAAAGACGATGATGCAAGCGTTAATGAAGTTAAGGACGGC
>CAYXMF010000086.1:0-6364 GCA_964465845.1 uncultured Eubacteriales bacterium
CAACTGCAAGATGCCCTACACCGTAAATTGAAACAATAAGAATTACTATTGAAATCAAGGCTTCAATATGACTTGCTGTTCCCATACAAAGTCGTGCAAACATTGCCATCGGTGAAGTGAACGGAATATATGAAAGTATATTTATGATTATATTATCAATATTATCAGAACTCATAAATGCAATTGTTACCACGAAACTTACAATAAACGTGAACATTACAGGCATTGTGAGAGTGCCGACATCTTCCAGCTTCGATGCCATTGAACCCATAGCTCCGTTCAAAAACGCATAAAGTCCAAAGCCAAGAACAAAGAAAACGATAGTATATACCACAATTGACGGTGAAATGTTTGAAAACATTGATAAAACTTCGCTATCTGCAATATAATCCTTGTTTATTGATATACATACAACGCCCCAGATAAGCAAAACGGCAATCTGTGCAAGTCCTGCAACGCCTGTGCCGATAACTTTGCCAAATATAAGACTTTTCGGATTTGCAGAGGTTATGAGAAGTTCCATAGCACGTGAACTTTTTTCAGTTGCAACACTTTGTGCTACAAGCTGACCGTATATAAGCACCGCAATATAAAGCACCATCATAAGAAGATACGCATGGAAAAAACTCTGTGTTTGATCCTGACCGACTATTACAGATTCGCTTGTAACAAAGGTACTTGAAAATTCTGCAATTTCTTCGTCAGTAAGTCCTGCGTTTGCAAGATAATTTGTCTTGTATGATGAAAGCAAAACCTCGTTTATGATGTATGATGTTGTGTCATAAAGACCTAAATTATCAACCACATAGCTGTAGTCGAGAGGTGAGTTGATTATAACCGCAATTTTATATTCCCCGTTGCTTACAAGGTCTTTTGCATCATCAATAGTTTTATCATTATCAACGGTAATTTCATAATTGGTAAGTGTTGATTTCAAAGACTCAGTCAGGATTTCTGAATTAGAATTATTGACGATGAGCAGGCTTTGAATATCATTGTTCCCCAGGTTTATTGAAATTTCTTTGCCGTCAGTAAGCCTTGGAAAAAATGCAACAATAGTGATAATCAATGCCATTACTACCGTAAGACCTATAAAGATTTTATTTTTTATGAAATTTGTAAATTCAAACTTGAACACTGTGAAAAACTGTTTCATATCTGTCCCTCCGTGTATGATACAAAAATCTCATTGAGGGTAGGCTCTTTTACGCTGAAACTGTCAATCCCATTACCAAATTGTGAAAGAGCTTCCATTAACTTGTCCTTGAAGTTTTCATCAATAAGCGTTACAGTTATTTTCTCATCGTCAGTTGTAACTCTTTTGATGAAATTAGAATGAGAAGAAACAAGAAAATCTTTAAGTGGCTCAAGGTCATCAGTTTTAATTTCGATAATGTTTCGTACATAACTGCGTTTAATGTCTTTAATTGTACCGCTAAGAACAATTTCGCCGCCGTTAAGAATAAGAATTTCATTGCAGAATTCCTCAATATAATTCATCTGGTGACTTGAAAAAAGAACAAGCTTGCCGTCAGAAATCAAGTCTTTAACAAGGTCTTTAAGCAATGATGCGTTAACAGGGTCAAGTCCTGAAAATGGCTCATCAAGAATTATTATATCGGGATTTGTAATTAGCGTTGCAATAAGCTGAACTTTTTGCTGATTTCCTTTTGAAAGCGTGTCAAGACGTTTGTTTTTGTATTCCTCGATCTCAAGACGTTTAAAAAGCGCATCTGCATTTTTTATAGCAGTATTTTTGTCGATATTCTGAAGTGCTGCAAAATAGATTAACTGTTCCATAATCTTTTTCTTAGGGTACAGCCCTCGCTCTTCAGGTAAATAGCCGATTTTAAGGCTGTGCTCGCTTATAGGTTCGCCATCAAGAAAGACAGAACCGCTGTCTGCACCGAAAACGCCCATAATAATGCGTATAAGGGTAGTTTTGCCCGCGCCGTTGCGGCCGAGAATACCTATTGCCTTGCCGCTTTCAGCGGAAAACGAAATGCCTTTTAATACGGATTTTTCGCCAAAACTTTTAGTAACGTTATTCACGGTTAAAATCATTGGATTCACCACCTGAAATAATTGTAGCACAGTTCAATAAAAAGTGGAACAACAAATCTGTAAGAATTTTGTAATAATTATTAAGAATTTGTAACTTATATTGAAAACATTTGATTTTATTATATAATTATAATGATCAATTATGGGAGTATGTGTAATGGAATCTGTTTTTAAGTCCCCGAAAGCATTAAACAGAATACAAGAATTAAGAGCCTTCCTCTTAAGTGATAAGTGGATGGTTATCTTGTTCTGCCTTGCGGGAATTATTACAACTGTAAGTGCATATTTCCCTGAAGCAAAAATTGAAATTCCCGGTACAATCTTTTTTGCATATATCATAGGTTTTACAATTGTAATAAGTAACGATTTAATGGCGGGACTTATACCGTTTATGTTTACATATCTGATTGCCATTAAGTGCTATGACTCGTTTGACGATTTTATGCAATATAAATGGCTTGCGGTACCGCTTATTCCTATGATTTTGTTTCACTTGATAGCGTATTGGAAACCTCTTACAACGAAAGGCACACAGTTCAAACCTATGGTTTTCGTATCTGCTTCAATCATTTTAGGCGGAATAGGGTTTATTTCTCCTGAAGAATATTTTGCACCAACCTCGCTTTATCATATGCTGGGATTAGGCTTTGGAATGGTATTTATCTATTCATATTTTTATGCCCATATAAGTGTGCGTAAGGACTATTCACTTCTTCATATGCTTACTAAAATTATGGTGCTTACAGGTTGCTTTGCATCATTCATGGTGATTTCTTATTACCTTATTAATATAAATGAAGTGCTTGATGCAGGGGGAATTATTTATCTCCAATGGCGTAATAATTGTTCAACAATACTTATGATTACAATGCCGTTTGCATTTTTAATGGCAAATAAAAAATCATATGCAACGGTGTTCGGCTTTATATTCTACCTTGCAATTCTGCTTACAGGTTCTCGCGGTGGAATGGTTTTCGGCTCGGTTGAAATTGTAATGTGTATTGTTATGTATATGCTTTATGACCGCAGACGAAGACTTGCGTATGTTATTATTTGTCTTTGCCTTGCGTTCGGTTTCCTTGCATTCTCACCACAGATTACAGAGTTTTTAGGCCACACCCTTGATAGATTGTTTAATGCGGTTAACGGATTCCTTATGGGTGAACAGACTGAGGTTCGTGCAATTCACTATGCCCGCGGAATAAACGATTTTCTTACTCGGCCGATTTTTGGTACTGGACTTGGCTATATGGGCAACCGTGATGTTCACGCATCAAAAGAGTTTGCTCTTTGCTGGTATCATTGCGAGCCTATTCAGATTGCCGCAAGCTTTGGTGTTGTGGGTATTGTTGCTTTCGTTTATCAGTTTATCCGTAGAAATATGCTTATTTGGAAAAAGGCTACTCTTTTCAATATGACAATTTTCTTGTCGTATATAAGCCTTGAAATGATGTCTCTTGTAAATCCGGGTATTCTTTGTCCACTGCCGTATCTGTTGCTTATTACATTGTTTATGGTTGTGGTTGAAAAGTGTGATGACGGTGAATATCAGGAAAAGATTTACATCCGTAAAAAACGTGAACTACCTAAATTACCTAAAATTAAAGATTTAAAAGAAAAGGCTTGACTTACAAGCCTTTTTTTGTTATAATTCGTATTTGCTATGGATAAATTTTCGAAATCCATATCCTTCCTCTCGCAGAAAACGAGGGGCAAAGTCCACAAGGAGGTGTAACAAGAATGGCAAAGTATGAGACTATTATGGTTTTCTCACTCGCAAAGGGTGAAGAAGCTGCAAAAGAGCTTATGGAAAAATTCAAGGCTCTTATGGAATCAAACGGCACTCTTGAAAGCGTTGATGAGTGGGGTAAGAGAAAGCTTGCTTACCTTATCAATGATGAAGCTGAGGGTTACTATGTTCTCTATAACTATGAGGCAAACCCTGAGTTCCCAGCAGAGCTTGACCGTATTGCAAAAATCACTGACGGTGTTCTTAGAACATTAATCGTTAAGAAGTAATCGGAGGAAAAAATTATGTTAAACAGTGTAATTATTATGGGCAGACTTACTGCTGACCCAGAACTTCGCACAACAACAAACGGTTTGTCCGTTACTTCATTTACTGTTGCAGTTGATCGCCGTTTTCAGAGACAGGGCGAAGAAAAACAAACTGATTTCATCAGCGTTGTTGCATGGCGCCAGACAGCAGATTTCGTTACAAGATTCTTCAAAAAGGGTCAGATGATTGCTGTTCAGGGTTCTCTTCAGGTTCGTAACTACGAAGATAAAAACGGTAATAAACGTACAGCATATGATGTTGTCGCTGATAATGTATCATTCTGCGGCAGCAAAGCAGAAGGCGGCAATTACGGCGCTGCAAGACAGGATTCAGCACCAGCTGTTTCTTATCAGAGTGCAGACGCAGGCAGCTTTTCAGTTTTACCCGATGATAACCAGGGATTCTTCGGTGCAGATGATGACGAAGGACTCCCATTCTGATTTATTCTGAAATAGGAGGAATACTATAATGGCATACGATAAGAATGCAAGACCAAACAGAAAAGGTCGTAAAAAAGTTTGCGCATTTTGTGTAGAAAAAGTTGAAAAAATCGACTATAAAGATACAGCAAAGCTTCGCCGTTACACATCAGACAGAGCAAAGATCCTTCCTCGTCGTGTAACAGGTACTTGTGCATATCACCAGAGAGAGCTTACAACAGCTATCAAGAGAGCACGTCAGATTGCTCTTATGCCTTACACAAATGACTAATTAAAAGTCAAAGCCACCCGATTGGGTGGCTTTATTTTTTTAACTTATTAGTTTTTCTGCCAATTTATCAGCATTTTCAATCGCTTCTTCTTTATTTGAAAAGCCTTTGCTTAAATCATTGTATTTAAATCGGTAATCTCTTCCTTCATAAACATTTAATACACAATCTTCCAACAACTTATTCTCTACAGAAACAAGTGTTTCAAGCTTTTTTGAAGATAAAATGCTGTCACTTGTCAAAAATCTTGAAACAGATACTTTTTCTTGTGGCTCAAAGGGTAATTGATGATTTTCGTCACATACTGTTATCGAAAGGCTATAGCTTGGAAAAATCAGCGTTTGCGGAATATCATTTGCAAAATATGAGGGACTCATTATAAAGGGGATTTTCTCTGAAACAGCATAATCTTTGATAATCCCAAGAATTACTGAGCCTACGAATCCGTAAGTATCATCAATGCTGATTATATTTTCACAACTGTCAAAAATCGTATCATAATGAGTGTGAATTCCAAGGGGAGTAACAGAACTCAGTAACCGAATTGTACCTGTTCCGTTTGTGTTAATGCTTTTCAGTGCTCTGCCACAAAATCGGCGGACATAATTTATAATTTTTTCATCATTCAGATAAGGTGAAAATTCCGTGTGAATTTTTTCTTTCACATAAGAGGATTTCTTTAAAATTTCACAAGCCTTTTTGTAACAGTTGTTTTCTTTTGCTTTTAAAATCAGAATTTCACGGCGTAAATCAAGCGGGTAATTTTTATCTTTGACAGCATAAAAATACTTTTCCCATACTCCCGGAAAAACGGGGCTGATATGCGAAAAACCGCCGTCAGAAATTATATAAGTATTAAGATTTTCTATGTAAATACCGTCAGCAGACTCATTATAAAAAGGATTAAATACTGAAATCGCGTAACCTTTGAAATTATTTATAATCCGATTCATAAAAACGGCACGTTCAAAATCGTCACCGCCATATATAATATATACTTGAGATTTTGTGTCTTTTTTGTAGATTGTATTATACGCACTAAGGCAACCACGACTGCAAATTACACTTGAAAAATACTTTTTCATTATATCACCTCATATCTATACTATTCGGTGGCTTTAATTTTGTTAATTTGTTGACATTTGGTTGTATGTGTAATATAATATTTGCGGAAATTTTTAAAGGAGTGTATTTAATATGCCATTAGTAAATGCAAAAGAAATGCTTACAAAAGCAAAAGCTGGTCATTACGCAGTAGGTCAATTCAATATCAATAACCTTGAGTGGACTAAGTCAATTCTTCTCACTGCACAAGAGATGAATTCTCCTGTTATTCTTGGTGTATCTGAGGGTGCAGGCAAATATATGTGTGGCTACAAAACAGTTGTAGGTATGGTTGAGGGTATGATTGATGAACTTAACATCACAGTTCCGGTTGCTCTTCACCTTGACCATGGTTCATACGAAGGTGCAAAGGCTTGTATCGAAGCAGGCTTTAGTTCAATTATGTTCGACGGTTCTCACTATCCAAT
>CAYXMF010000087.1:0-6123 GCA_964465845.1 uncultured Eubacteriales bacterium
TCGTAACCAGGGTGTTGATATCAACGATAAGCATATCGAGGTTATTGTTCGTCAGATGATGAGAAAACTCAAGGTTGCTGATGCCGGTACAACAGATCTTCTCCCAGGTGCTACAACAGATAAGCGTGAATTTAACGCTGCTAACGAAAAAGCACGTCTTATGGCAGAAGAAACAGGCGAAGCATTTGTTCCTGCAACATGCACACCTGTGCTTCTCGGTATTACAAAGGCATCTCTTGCGACTGATTCATTCTTGTCAGCAGCATCATTCCAGGAAACAACAAGAGTTCTTACTGATGCAGCTATCAAGGGTAAGATTGACCCACTTATGGGACTTAAAGAGAATGTTATTATCGGTAAGCTTCTTCCATCAGGTACAGGTATGAAATGCTACTCAGAGGTTGAACTTAATAAATCAATCGCTGATGTAGTTTCTGCTGAAGCATAAATAACAATTAATTAAAGACGAGGGAAACCTCGTCTTTTTTTATGTCCAATTATGACTTGCTGTATAATTTAATATTTTAAATCTGTCAGGACAACATAACATTACCCCATTATCGTACTAACATTGATACCCCAAATAAGTACTATGTTAGAATTTTTTAATGAGGTGATTTACTGTGCATATGTATCCAAGATTAAAAGATTTAAGAGAAGATAAAGAATTGAATCAAACTGAAGTTGGAAAATTACTGGGAACATCTCAAAAACAGTATAGCCGTTGGGAAACAGGCGAAACAGAAATTCCGTTTCACCACGTGATCACGTTAGCAAAATTATATAATGTATCACTTGACTATATTGCAGGTATTACTAATAACATTTGTGAGTTACCTAAAAAATGATTAACTACACGATTGGTGTTTTTTATCGATTTGCTATTTTTTGATTTAATTGTATTGCAATTGTGATTTGTAGGGGTGATTTTTTGGAATATACGTTAAGAGAATTCCAAATGTGTGAATTAAAGATGCTGAAAGCAGTGCTGAATCGTCTTGAGTCTGCAGGAATTCAGTTGTATCTTATTGGCGGAAGCAGTATTGGTGCTTTAAGACATCAGGGATTTGTACCTTGGGATGACGATGTTGATATTGCAATAATGCGCCGTGATTTTGATAAGGCTGAAAAAGTTCTTGCAGACTTAGGCGAAGATATGCATTATGATGCAGTTGAAAGTCATTTGATTCCCGATGCACCATTGGGGCATGTTTATTTTCTGGATGGCGGAAAAATGGAGGATGCTCCAAGAATTGATGTGTTTGCCATTGATAATGTGCCGGACTCAAAATTCTGGGAAAAATATCAGAAACTTTGTTCAATGATATATCACGTATGTATTCTGCGCAGACCTGCTGAAAACAGAGGTAAACTGAAAAAAATATTCACATACATAATATGTAAATTTTTTCCTGAGTTTCTGCTTAACTTTTTGCAGAAACTTTCATATAAAGGCATAACAAAATGGAAAAATGTTCAGACAAAATACGTGTGTAACATATATGGCGTAAGCGGAGATAATGAAAAGGTACCTGCTGAATTTTTCGGTACAGCACGTTATGTGCCATTTGAAGACGCAATAATGCCTATACCCGAAAAGGCAGAGGAATACAACACTCATATATATGGCAATTATATGGAGTATCCGCCTGAAGAAATGCGTGTTCCGTCGCATTTCCATAACCTGAGTGTGTGATTAATAACTTTTGGAGGATTTAAAATATGGACAGATTGATTCTTGAAGACGAGTTATCTGAAGTAGTCGGATTTTATAAAAAACTTACTCATAATTATATGCATCCCAAAAAATTTGTCGGAATAAGCAAAAAAGGCAGATTTCTTTATGAAAATGCCGTTGTAGTAAGCGATTCCAATCCGTTAGGTAACCTTATGTTTCCTACTATGGAGGCTATTAAGAAAAAAGGCTTTTTATCTTCGGTAAAAGGCTATTCTGTATATGACGGAATTGAAAAATTCAGCGATTTGGAGTATGACGAGTGTGAGCTTGCTCACGTTGAGAGTATAGATTCAGCTGCGACAGTCGATAAATGTGCTTTTATGATTTGTATTGACTGTGAAAAAATCGAAAGTAAAGATGCATGGCTTGATGCCATCCGTATGACAGCCGAATATGCCTCAAAGGGTAAAGATAACAAGTGTACCGTTATGGTAATTTTACCTGAATACCCACCAATTCCGGATGAAGAAATCACAAGCCTTTCAGAACGCGAGTTCGGTTATTATATGGAAAAACATATTCAGAATCCAACCGAACAGCAAAAATTCTTAGTTGAGATTGAGACTCTTTGCCGTAAAATCGTTAATAACGGCTACGAAAACATAAATGTTATTCGCGTTGATAACCTCTTTGGTCCGGATTCAAATCAAATCCGCACTTTTGACATTGAAAAATGTATAAAAGATGCTTTCCAAAGCGGTGTTATGAACATTACAACCGAAGATTATGAAAATGTTATTTCATGTTCTTATGTAAGAGATGTAATTGAATTTGCAATTCAAACAGTTTATACAGGACGAAAAGGACAGATTTATAATTTCTGTTCACACTCTGTATCCATAGCAAGTATAAAAAATGCCATAAGAGAGAATTTTAAAGAAAAAATGTCCCTTAATGTTACTTCAGGTACAGTGGAAAAAGTCAACTACCGTTGTCTTAATACTCTTAAGTTTTTCCAGGCAGGATGGAAAAAAGCAAAGCACCTTTCTTTGAGTAACGCTTTATACAGAACAACGTGTAACATAACAGGCGAGAATGATAATAATAAAAATAATATTGCTATCTATTCAGGCAAACTTACAAGAATTAAAGATCTTGAACTTATGATGCTCAAAGATATTGACGATATCTGTAACGCAAACGACATTAAGTACTTTCTTTGCGGAGGAACAATGCTCGGTGCAGTACGTTACGGTCACAGTATTCCATGGGACGATGACCTTGATATCGGAATGCTTCGTAATGATTTTGATAAGTTCCGTGAAGTTGCTCTTGTTCAGAGTAAAGATATTTATAATTATTCAAGCCATTGGAATAAGAGCGGCAGCCATTATATTGTTGATAAAATTCGTCTTAACGGTACATACTTTTCAACAAAATATTCTTCAGTTCACGAGTACCCCGACGGATTGTTTATTGACGTGCTTGTATATGACCAGACAAGTAACAATAAACTGATAGGCAAACTTCACAGTTATACTGTGCATATGCTTTCAAAAATCATCGAAATAAGATGGTATAACCGTCCAAGAAGAAATCCGAACTTCAGAAAAGAAATGGTTCTTCTTCCGTTCATCAGAATTCTTCCTCTTAATGCTTGGCATAAGATTTATGAGTTCGTTTTGACATTGTTCAAAAATAAAAAGAATGCAAAATATGTCATTGACAGTACAGGCAAACTTCAGAAGAAAGGACCTTTCCTTATGCAAGGTCTTGAAGATGTTCAAAGAGTTGATTTTGACAATGGTTTCCAGGCACCAATTCCTGTGGACTACACAAATTATCTTACCTTTGACTACGGCCCGGGTTATCTTCCTGAGCCACCTCTTACAAAGAGGGTAGCCCCTCACAACTTTGCCCGTATTGACCTTGGTGAATATATTTTTGAAACAAGAACAACACCTGAATACAGAGAAGTAAACGTTCACGGTGAATTATTTGAAAAAGAGGTGTGATTATGAAATACCGTGCATTAGTTACGGCAGAAATGATAAATCCTATGCTTGAAAAATTCAATGACAAAATCGATTTTGAATTTGACGGCTATTGCATTGAACACGAGGTTATGCCACATAAAGAGCTGATTGAAAAAATCGGTGATTATGACATTCTCATTTGCGAGTATGATACTATTGACAGAGAAGTCCTTGAAAATGCAAAAAATGTGAAAATCATTATTTGTTGCCGTGGCGGTGTTAAGTCAGTTATTGATATCGATGCCGCTATGGAAAAAGGAATTATCATTTGCAATAATGGTGGTAGAAATGCAAACGCTGTTTCAGATCTTACAATGGGTTATATTCTTGATTTAACAAGAAATATCACACTTACAAATAATCTTATTTTCAATCGTGTAATTACTACTGATGTAAATTCAAAGCCAGAAGAGTATCAAGATACTGTTTGGGGACTTGATAACAATTCACCATTTATTAAATACAGGGGCAAAAGCATTAACTATATGACTTTAGGCCTTGTAGGATGCGGTTGTGCAGGTCATCTTGTTGCCGAAAAAGCAAAAGCTTTTGGAATGAAAGTAATCGCTTATGACCCATATATTGATTCTGCAAAAGTGCCTGATTATGTTGAGCTCGTAAGCTTTGAAGAATTTTTAAGCAGTGCTGACATTGTAAGTCTTCATTGTATCGTTTCACCACAGACAAAGAAAATGTTCAATAAAGAAACCTTTGCAAAGATGAAAAAAGGCTCATACTTTATAAATACAGCTCGCGGTGAGTTGGTTGTTGAAGACGATTTGATTGAAGCACTTAATTCTCATCATCTTGCAGGTGCGGCAATTGATGTAACCTTAAAAGAGCCAATTTCGTCTGATTGTCCGTTGCTTAATGCAGAAAATCTTATAATCACACCTCATATTGCAGGTTCTGCTTACGATGTTCAGGTTTGTGGCACGCAAATGGTGTGTGATACGCTTGAAGACTGGTTAGAAAACAAAAAACCAAGAAATTGTGTTGTATATAAATAAGGGAAAGGACAAACGCTATGTCATCAATAGGAATTATACTTGCAGGGGGAATTGGCTCTCGTTTCGGTGCTGACAAACCTAAACAGTATTGCAAAATATTTGATAAAGAAATGATTTGGTATTCAATAGACGCTTTTCGTCGGGCAAAAAGTATAGACGACTTTATTGTTGTGGTTGATGCCAATGAAATGCAAAGTGGTCGTCTTGCAAAGGATTATGGCGTAACGCTTGTTCAGGGCGGTAGCACAAGAAATGAATCCTTCAAAAATGCCCTTGATTATATCAATGCAACTTTTCCTGATTGCAAAAAAATCATTGAAAACAATGCGGCGTGTCCTATGATAACTCCTGAACTTATTGATGAGTTTATGGGACTTCTTGATGAGTATGATTATGTAAATACTGCATATAAGATTACAGATGCATTGGGCTCATATAAAGACAGAATTGCAAACAGAGAGGATTTCTATCTTATTCAGGCACCTGACGCATATCGCTTTCCGCTTCTATATAAACACTTCGATAAAGATTCAGAACTTTGTCATCCGGCACATCAACTACCATTGACGGCTACGGAATATCGTTATTTTGATTATACTGATAATTATAAAGTTACATATCCCGATGATATTAAAATAGTCGAAATGATGATGAATCGTCGTGCTGAAAAACAGAAATAACAAAAATATGAGGGCTGAGAAATCAGTCCTCTTTTTTATGGCAAAGTGCAGAATGCTGAATGCAGAATTGTAAGGGCGATTCACGAATAATCCGTTTTTAATCATCATTTAATGCTTGAAAAACAAACCGAGTAGCAAACATAACACCTTTAATAAAAGCGTGTCTTTCAGTTATTCGGTTGATTTCGGACACTGCATTGTCATATTCTTCAAGAAAAATGATTTGTTCCTCTGAGAGCCTTGAACGAAATTTTTCTTCTTGTTTTGCATAACCCCGTATAAGAATATCTTCTTTTTTGGTGTTGCTGATTGGCATTTCAATCAAATAATAATTCCACAAATCTTCTAAATCGTTTCTCATAGTATCACCTCCTTAAAAACTACTTTAAGTAGTTTTTAATAATTATATACTACTATTTGTAGGATTTCAATATCTTTAACTACTTTTTGTAGTATTATACAAGAGAAAGGGGATTGAATTATGGATTACAGACAAAAATTTAAGAATTATAGAATAGATAATGATTTAACACAACAGGATGTAGCACGAATTTGTGATGTAAGTGATGCAACAGTAGGACATTGGGAAACGCTTAAAAGACATATGCATATTGATTGCATTATAGCTTTATGTAAATATTATAATGTTTCTGCAGACTATATATTGGGATTAATCAAAGAAGAGAAAAGAATTAAATAGTAATATAGGGCGGGGGCTT
>CAYXMF010000088.1:0-5984 GCA_964465845.1 uncultured Eubacteriales bacterium
GTCAACACCGCCAGAGAGTGCAAGAAGAACTTTTTTGTCACCAACCTGTTCACGAACAGCCTTAACCTGCTCGTCAATAAACGCATCTGCTAATGCTTTGGTTGTGATTCTTTCCATTGTTTCGGGTCTGATATTAGAATCCATTTTAAATTCCTCCGTTAAATATGTATAATCAATTGGCGAAAAGGTGGTGCCTTTTCGCCGTTTAAATTAGTCTGTGTAGTTGTCGAAATATCCCTGAACGAGAATGATAGGAGTACCCTTGTCACCTGAGCCACTTGTAAGGTCGCAAAGTGAACCGATAAGGTCAGTAAGCTGACGTGGGGTAGTACCCTGTGAAGCCATATTGCCAACAAGGTTGCCTTCTTTTGCTTTAATGCTCTTTGAAATTGCTTCTTTAAGTTCAGCACCTGAAAGTCCTTTGAAATCGTTGTCAGCAAGATATTTGAGCTTTAATTCGTTTGGAGTACCGATAAGACCTGCGGTGTGAGCAGGGGAAACAACCGGGTCAGCAAGTTCCCAGATTTTACCCTGTGGATCTTTAAATGCACCGTCGCCGTAAACCATAACTTCAATGTGTTTGCCTGTTCTGTTAAGAAATTCAGCCTGAATATCTTCAACAAGACTCTGGCAATCTCTCGGGAAAAGTTTAACTGTATCTTCTGTTGATTTGTTTGAGCCAAGAAGACCGTACTTTTCATTGCAACCGCTGCCGTTAACTGAAGAAGTAAGAATATCATCAAGACCGCAAACTACCTTTGCACCCGCTGCTTTAAGAATTCTCTTTGTTCTTGCTCTTGTATGAATATCACAAGTGAGTACGCAATCTGTGTAGTTGAGAATTGTTTTAGCCTGATTTGCAAATACGATTTCAACTTCAGCACCTTCTTCACGAATGATGCCTGCATAGTAGTCAACATAGTCAACACCTGTGAATTCGTGTTTGTTTTCGCCAAAGAGTTCTCTGTATTTTTCAAGTGAAAGAACATCTGAGTAAGGATTTACGCCTGCTTCGTCGAGCTTGTCCAATGAAACAAGTGAGTTACCAACCTCGTCACTTGGATAGCTGAGCATAAGAACAACTTTTTTAGCACCTTTAGCAATACCGCGAAGGCAAATTGCAAAACGATTTCGTGACAGAATTGGGAAAATTACACCAATTGTTTCACCACCGAGTTTTGCTTTAACATCAGCAGCAATATCATCAATTGATGCGTAGTTACCCTGAGCACGAGCTACGATTGACTCTGTAAGAGAAACAACATCTCTGTCGCGCATTGAGAAACCTTCACTCTCAGCTGCTTCAAGTACACTTGTTACTGTAATGTCAACAAGGTCATCGCCCTGTCTGATAATAGGGCAACGAATACCCCTTGAAACAGTACCGACTTTTCTTTCCATATATATCTCTCCAATATAAAAAATTAACGGATTTTAATTGTGGTAAAATACAGACTACTCTGCATACTAACCACTAAAATATTATACAATCACATTTTTTTCAAGTCAATAAAAATATAAGTCACATAAATAAAAATTCTTGTTGATTTTTTGTGCATTTTTGTGCATTTTTTCGACTAAATCGAAAGCGGGAAAATTTGGCAGAAAAACAAGTGCTTAATTTCGAAAAATACTATTGATTTTCATTGACTTTTATATTGTCAAGAGTTATAATACTCTAAATATAATTATAATGCGATTATTATGGATTGGTGTGCTTACATCCATTAGATATTGTGTATTTTAGGAGCGGAAATTATGTATAAAAGTGTGAAAAGATTTTTCGATTTTACTTTGGCATTGATTGCCTTGATTATACTTTCACCTGTATTTTTAGTGGTGGCAGTAATCATCAAATTGACTTCACCCGGACCTGTTATTTTTAAACAGAAAAGAATTGGTAAAGACGGTAAGGTTTTTGAAATTTATAAGTTCCGTTCAATGGTTGTAGGTGCAGAAAGTCAAGGTAGCGGCGTTTACTCGGGTAAAGGTGATGCAAGAGTTACAGGAATCGGTAAAATCATCCGCGCTACAAGTATTGATGAATTGCCACAGTTCATTAACATTCTTAAAGGCGAAATGAGCTTTGTTGGTCCAAGACCTCCACTTACATATCATCCATGGGATTATTCAGAGTACAGCGATTTTCAACTTCGTATGTTCGAGGTTCGTCCCGGTATTACAGGTTGGGCGCAGGTAAACGGCAGAAAAGACGTTGAGTGGAATAGAAGAATTGAACTTAATGTCTGGTACGTTGATAATATGTCTTTGCTTCTTGATTTAAAAATCATTTTAACGACGTTCTTAAAGGTTCTTAAAAATGAAGATAATGAAAATACAGGCGCAACTGTAGTTGCCAAGGAAGAAGAAAAAGAAACAGTAAATAACTAAGAGGATTATTATGGCTCTTGAATTAATGTATGTTACAAACCGCGTTGACGTGGCTGAGGCTGCACAGGCAGCAGGCGTTGACCGTATATTTGTAGATATGGAGTATATCGGTAAGTCTGACCGGCAGGGCGGAATGGATACTGTCCAGAGTATGCATACTATCGACGATGTAAAAGCACTTCGTAAGGTGATTACAAAATCTACACTTCATGTCCGTTGTAACCCTGTTCACGACGCAACTGCTGAGTATTCTTCAACTGAGGAAGAAATTGACAGTATAATCCGCGCCGGCGCTGATGTTATAATGTTACCGTTCTTTCAGAATGCAGAGCAGGTCAGCAGATTTATAAAAGCAGTAGGTGGCAGAGTGAAAACTAATTTGCTTGTTGAAACACCTGAGGCAGCAGAAAATATTGATGAAATTCTTGAAATTGACGGAATTGATGAAATACATATTGGTCTTAATGATTTGCATTTAGGTTACGGTATGACCTTTATGTTTGAACTTCTCGCAGACGGCACAGTACAAAAACTTTGTGAAAAAATCGCAAAGAAGAATATAAGCTATGGCTTTGGCGGTGTAGCAAGAGTTGGTACGGGTACTCTGCCTGCGGAATGTATTTTAGGTGAGCATTATCGACTTGGCTCAGAGCGTGTTATTCTTTCACGCGCTTTCTGTGATGTTGCAAAAGAAAACGATTTTGAGGTTGTAAAAGAAAAATTCAATACAGGTGTTCACGATATTCGTGAATTTGAAAAAGAAGTACTGAACACCTGGAATGAAGAAACCTATACTAATAATAAAGCAAAAACGCAAGAGTGCGTTGCAAAAATTGTTGAAATCATCAAAAATAAATAAGAGGACGTTATGAAACTTTTAATGACGGGTGCTTTTAACCCCACAGCAGAGCAAAAATTGAATATTGAAAAGCTTGGTTGTGAAGTTATGTTTCAACAAATGGAGAATGAACCATTGTCATCAGAAATGTTCCAAGCCGAAGCAATAATCTGCAACGGATTGTTCTTGCATAATGATTTGGACAAGTTCCCAAACCTTAAATTTGTTCAGCTCACAAGTGCAGGTCTTGATAGAGTGCTTGTTGACAGAATTCACGAAAGAGGAATTACCCTCTGCAACGCAAGAGGAGTATATAGCGTTCCAATGGCTGAGTGCGCACTTGCAGGTGTGTTGTCACTTTACAAGCAGACAAACAGTTTCTATGATAATCAGAAAAATCATAAATGGATTAAAAACAGAACGCTTAAAGAACTTGCAGGCAGTACAGTCTGTATTGTGGGGTGCGGTAGCGTAGGCATTGAATGTGCAAAACGATTCAAAGCTTTTGATACAACCGTAATTGCAGTTGATATAGTAAAACCTGCGAGTGAATTGTTTGATGATTACTATACTATTAGTAACGTTTCTGAGGCGGTAAAAAATGCAGATGTGGTAATTTTAACACTTCCGCTGACTGAAGAAACAAGAAATATGTTCAGTAAAGACCTTCTTTCACAGTTTAAAAAGGATGCAATTCTTGTGAATATCGCAAGGGGTGCTGTTGTGAATGAAGAGGATTTAATCAATTTACTTAAAAATGGTGAACTTGGTGGTGCGGTGCTTGATGTATTCAACACTGAACCTTTAAGTGAAAACAGTGAATTGTGGGATATGAAAAATGTAATTATTACACCACATAATTCCTATGCATCACAAAAGAATAACGAAAGATTATTTAATGTAGTTTATAATAATTTAATTTTACATATGAAAGAAGACTGAAAATGAAATTTATTTTGATTTCTCCCAAAAACAGGACGGCATACAATTTCCGTGGTGATTTGGTTAAAAAGATTATTGCAAGCGGTTATGAAGTCGTAATCACAGGACCAAATCGTGATAACATTGAAAAGGTAGAAGAGCTTGGCGCAAAATTCGTTGAAATTCCTATGAATAAAAACGCCTTGAATCCATTCAAGGATTTAAAGTATATGAACGCACTTCGTAAGCTCTTTAAAGAAGAAAAGCCTGATGTGATTTTAGGTTATACCTCAAAACCGGTAATTTACGGCTCAATCGCAGGTAAACTTTCAAAAGTACCACATAAGGTAGGTATGGTAACAGGTGCAGGCTACGCCTTTACTGCAAAAACAAAAAAAGCAAAAATCATTAAAATGGTTATGTCAATATTATACAGAGTTGCATTTGCTTGTGCTGATGTTGCTATTTTCCAAAATGTAGACGACAAAAATACATTTGTTAAAGAGGGTATTTTAAAAGAAGAAAAATGCAGACTTATTGACGGCTCAGGCGTTAATATGGAAAGATTTCCAATGGCATCATATCCAGAGCAATTAACATTCTTTATGCTGTCACGCGTTATGTATTTCAAGGGTATCCGCGAATATCTTGAAGCTTGTTCAATCGTCAAAGAAAAGCATCCTGAAGTAAGATTTATGCTTTTAGGCGCTTGTGAGGGAATTCACGATTCACTTTCAGAAGAAGAATTAAAGCCATATGTTGACAAAGGCATTATTGAGCATTTCGGCGAAACTGATACAGTTGCTGATTTTTATAAGCAGTGTTCAGTATTTGTGTTGCCATCATATGGTGAAGGGGTTCCAAGAACAGTACAGGAAGCAATGTCAATGGGTCGTGCAATTATTACAACAACTGCACCGGGTTGTCGCGAAACGGTAATAGATGGCGTTACCGGATTCATAATTCCGACAAGAGATGGCAAAGCTCTTGCTGAAAAAATGATGGAATTTGTTAAGAATCCTGAACTCGTTGAAACAATGGGTAAGGCAAGTAATGAATATTGCAGACGCAGATTTGAAGTAAATAAAATTAACAACGAAATGTGTACTCATCTTAAAATAGATAGTAAGGAGTAAGCGTATGTCACTTTACGAAAAAATCGTTAATGGAGAAGAAAAAATTTCCCTTGTAGGTCTTGGCTACGTTGGTATGCCTATTGCAGTTGCTTTCTCAAACAAAGTAAAGGTTGTAGGATTTGACCTTAATGCTAAAAAAATTGAACTTTATAAAAACGGCGTTGACCCGACAAATGAGGTTGGCGACGATGCAATTAAGGCTTGCGCAGTAGAATTTACTGCTGACGAAACTAAACTTCGTGAAGCAAAATTCCACATTGTTGCAGTTCCAACACCTGTAAACGATGACCACACACCTGACCTCACTCCTGTTGAGGGTGCATCAACAATTGTTGGCCGTAACCTTACAAAAGGCTCAATCGTTGTTTATGAATCAACAGTTTATCCGGGTGTTACAGAAGATATCTGTATTCCGATTCTTGAAAAGGAATCAGGACTTAAATGTGGCGTAGATTTCAAAATCGGTTATTCACCTGAGCGTATCAACCCTGGTGATAAGGTTCACCGTCTTGAAACAATCGTTAAAATCGTTTCAGGTATGGATGAAGAGTCCCTCGATGAAATCGCAAAGGTTTATGAACTTGTTGTTGAAGCAGGCGTTCACCGTGCAGAAAGCATTAAGGTTGCTGAAGCTGCAAAGGTTATCGAAAACAGCCAGAGAGATATCAATATCGCATTTATGAACGAGCTTTCTATCA
>CAYXMF010000089.1:0-5938 GCA_964465845.1 uncultured Eubacteriales bacterium
TCGGCGGCAAGCAGCTCAACAGCCTTTCCCTGTCCGGCAAGCTGCTGGGTCTGGGATGTTTCAAGCAAAATGCGTAAGTAACAACCGTTGATATCAGAATTTTCTGATGCTCTTTCGTGGTGAATTGAAATAACATTACCACCCAAATCAGCAATAATATTTGAAACGCCTTTGAGCTGACCCGGTTTGTCAACAAGCTCGATTGTAAGCGAATATGTACGGCCTGAAGTCAACAAACCACGCTTGATAACACGTGAAAGAATTGTAACGTCAATATTACCGCCTGAAACAAGGCAAACAACCTTTTTGCCTTTAACATCAATCTTATTGAACATAACTGCGGCAACTGAAACTGCACCTGCACCCTCAGTAATAAGCTTCTGCTGTTCAATAAGTGTGAGAATTGCTGTTGCGATTTCATCATCAGAAACCGTTACAACTTCATCAACATATTTTTTTACGTACTCGAATGTGTTTGCGCCCGGCTCTTTAACTGCAATACCGTCAGCAATAGTTGAAACTGCATCAAGACGCTCAATCTTATCGTCTTTAATTGAGTTATACATACTTGGTGCGCCCTTAGCCTGAACGCCGTAAACTTTAACATTGGGATTAAGTGCTTTAATTGCAAATGAAACACCGCTGATAAGTCCGCCACCGCCGATTGGCACTACAACTGCGTCAACATCTTTAATCTGGTCAAGAATTTCAAGACCGATTGTACCCTGGCCCGCAATAACATCATCATCGTCAAATGGGTGAACAAAAGTATAACCTTTCTCATCTCTCAACTGTAAAGCTTTGTTATATGCATCATCATAAACGCCTTCGACAAGGCAGATATCGGCACCGTAGCTTTTTGTAGCCTCAACCTTTGAAATTGGTGCGCCATCGGGAAGACAGATAAGTGACTTAATACCGTTCTTTGTAGCAGCAAGAGCCACGCCCTGAGCGTGATTTCCCGCTGAACAGGCAATAACGCCTTTTTCCTTTTCTTCTTCAGACAACTGGCTGATTTTATAAGCCGCGCCACGAACCTTGAATGAACCTGTTACCTGCAAGTTTTCTGTTTTAAGATAAACCTCACAATCAGGATTGATTTTAGGTGCGTGAATCATATCGGTTTTACGGATTAAATCCTTTAAAACAAATGATGCGTGATAGATTTTATCGAGTGTTACCATAACTATTACTTCTTTCACAAAAGAATTCGATTAGGCATATTGTAGCACACTAAAGCACTGAATTGCAATAGGTAAATGCAAAAAAATACGGGACGTCAAACTGACGCCCCACACTTTTACCATTCAATTGTTTCGTTATAATCATCGTATCCGTAGTTGCCTGCGGTGTTTTTAAGTAATTCTGCAATATCAGCCTTTTCGCCATAAGGATCTTTAACGCTGATTTTCTTAAGAATTGGTTTAAGTCTGTTTAAAAATGCAATGAACACATCGCCCTCAGGTGTACCCTCGTTATATGTCTGATTACCTCTGAAAACATTGCGCACAAGAACAGTTGCATAATCTATAAGTTTAACTTTTTTAATACTCTTATCGCACTTGATAAAGAGAAGTCTTGCCAAAGTACCAAGCTTAATTGAACAAAGAAGTTTTCCTGCCATTCGTAATGCAAAAACAAGTCCTTTGCTTTCTTTAATATGAAATTTTCGCATTGCACGAGTTGTATCGTCGCGTAAGTCGAGCATAATATTTCTGATCATCGCATCGAATACGCTTGTTAAATATTCTTTGCAGGTCATACCCTTTGTATCATACTCGAAATCGGGTGTTGCAATACTTTCAATCTGTGCCGAATTTTCATTTAAAGTTACAAGTCTTATGTATGAGGGATCAGCAATAATTGAGCCTGTTGTAATATCATAAAGCTTATTTCCCTTTTCAGTAACAAACTCGTTAACGCTCTGATTATGCATATGACCTGTAAACACCATATGCACACCCTCGTCAGCAAGCAGAGTTGCGATACTCTTATAATCATACATAAGTGCTGATTTGATAATTGAGAATACGGGCTGAATTGGTAAAACAGGATAATGGCAGATTGCGAACATTGTCTGATTATCTTCACGAGCTTTTTTTGTCTGCTCTTTAATCCACTCAACCTGTTTTTCAGTTAAACTGAACTGACCTTTAGTTTTGATGTCAGCATTAATAGCAAGAAGTCGTACATTATCGCTTAACTGTGCAACATAAGACAAATGCTCTTTATCAACAGCAATTGCATCGGCAAAACCGAAATCCTTATACATATCATAAAGGTCTTCTTTGGGTGTAGGTTCCGGCTGATATCTGCCATTTTCACCGAATGCAAAGGGGTCGCCTTTCCAGTCATGGTCGGCGGTAATAAGATAAACTTTTTTACCTTTTTCTTTAAGTTCATAAAGAAGTTTTATAAACTTTTCGTGACTTTTGCGTTCACCGTTCTGAGTTAAGTCACCCACGATAAGAACTGTATCTGCCAAATCAGTTTCGTTTAAGAAACTGAACACCGCATTATTGATACTTTCTGTTTCAGCAAAGCATTTCTGCTCATAGTGCATAAAATCCTCATAAGCTTCACCGCTGCAACCCAAATCAGTATCAAAAAAATGTGGATCAGTGAGCACTAAGAATTTAAAGTTATTCATATTTTCACCTTTATTCAAAGAAAGCCTGCTTTATTGCAGGCTCTCTGATTATTAAATTTATTCGCTGACTACAAAGCCTTCTGCTTCACGCTTAGCAGCAAGTTTTTCAAGCATTTCTTTCTTTTCTTTGCCTGCAATCTTGTAGAAGAACATCGGGATTGCACAAAGAAGCATACTGATACCAGGAACGATTGATACAAGTGTAAACATTGCAAAACGCAAGTTATCAGGCATATCAAGTGCTGACATAACTGCAGTTGATGAAAGCATTTGTGCAGGATCAAGACCGATTACCATATACATAACAACGATGCCTGATGTTGCGAATGCATTACCGATTTTATTGATAAAGCCTTGACAAGCTGCGCCAAGTGCGTTATCACGGAAGCCTGTTGTAAGTTCCATATAATCAAGGCAGTCGCAAATCATTGCAAAGCAAACAGTGTTGATAACGCCAAGAGGAATACAAGAAATAATTATGAAAGGAATGCAAGCGTACAAATTCATTGTAAACCAGCCAACGATAGTTGTAACGATACTTGCTGCAAAACCTGCAAGACAACTAACAATAACAAGCTTCTTATAGTCAAACTTCTTCATAAGTTTAGGCATAAAGAGTGTTGCACCGAAAAGGCCTACGATTGAGCTAATCTGGAACACCGTTTTAACTGTTGAAATACTTGATTCAATGGCAGCAATACGTTCTGCTTCAGTAGCAAGAGTTGCAAGATCAGGACCTATGTAGAATGAGTAACGGGCAACGTGGATAGCTGCTGCTGAAACCATGTAGCGACCGCTTGAAAGAACACCCATTAAAAGAACAAGCACAAGTGGTTTGCACTTGAAAATACGTGCAAGCTGTGAAGGCTCGCCAGGCTGACGCTTACGAACTGGCATCTTAACTCTTTCTTTAACACCAGTGCATGCACGTGAATAAAGAATTGTACCAATGCCAACCGTTACAATAGCCATAATGAGATATTTTCTCTTCTGAACCATAAGTGGATCTGGAGCAACATCCTGACCTTTTACCCAAGCAGCCATTACAAGACCAACTACAAGGAAAAGTACTTCAGGAACAGCAGAACCGATTGAATTGAAAATCTTACTTACTGAAATAACTGAACTTCTCTCTTCAGAGTCAGGAGTCATAACATTGGGAAGTCCCCAGAATGAAACGTCACCAACTGTATAAATCATACCCCATGCAACGTAAATAATCGCTGAATAAACCATCAACTCTGTTTTACCAAGGTTTGGACTTAAATACATAAGGAATGTAACGACAGCAATCGGGAGCAATGCAAAACGAATAAACGGAAGCATCTTACCGCTCTTCAAATTACTTCTGTCAACGATCATACCCATAAGCGGGTCGTTGATTGCGTCCCATATACGTGCCAAAAGCATAAGCAAAAGCACAAACATAGGTGTTAACTGCAAAACGTTAAGGTAATAGTCACTTATGTAGCTTGACATAAGCGCATAAATCATACCCTGACCTAAGCCTGCAACACAGAACGCGGTCATTTCTTTTTTCTGAACATACTTTTTCTGTTCCATTTTTTCACCTTATTCCATTAGAAGTGTACTTGCAAACACGAACTGTGCAGCATAATACAAAATGTGATTTATAACAACATTCGATTTCGTGTTTCCGCCTTCTTTAAAATAGATTTTAGAAAGCACCAAATCAGAAAGTGTAAATAATACCGAGCCTATAATCAATGTAAAAAATTCTCTTGTGATACCGCTAAAAATAACACCATTGATTGAGGCAAACATTGTTGTTGATAAAAAGACTGCATAAACAAGTGTTATCTTTTTATATCTGCCGTATTTTAAACCCATAGGCTTTTCAGTAAGAGCTGTACCCACCATAAAAATAAGTGCAGATACAAGCGTTACCACAACATGCCACCATTTTAAGTTCTCATATTCGCTGAATATTGCGGGAATGAAGAAAATGTGTCCCATTATAAAACACATAAATCCTGCGTATGTATAAATATGTTGATGTTGTTTATACACATATTTAAGGTCAAGCCATATATCACCCATAAGGCTGAATATAAAGCCTAAAATCATCAGCACACAATACTCAAAGTGGTCTCTTTTTGTTGCAAATGCAACAAACGCTGTTGCTATAAAGCAAGCAGAAGCCAAAGCTTTTACAAACATTGCTTTAAGCCCGCCGACACGCACTCGCAAAACAAGAAATACCACAGTAATGACAACGCCTACAGTAATAACACCTGTAAACAAGTGAGCCAACATAATATTCCCCTACCATTTCCCTTTTTAGTCATAAAGAAATTATACCAATAATTGCAAATTATTGCAACCATCAGTATTACCAAAATTTAGTTCTGTTTTTTGACAATGCCGTACTCATCATAGAGTCTGTAATATGGGCACTGATAGTTCGACGAGGTCAGAAAGCGTACCATTTCATCTTCATCAAGGTTAATATCACAGCAGTATTCTTCAAGTTCATCATCATAATAGTAATTTACGCAGGATTCACAATTTGTTTTTGCCATAAATTCATCTTTCCTTACTTTTCGCTGACTATTTCATCATAAGACTTCCGTTTTTTATCACGTAGTTTATCATCTGCTTTTGCATAGCCTAAAGAGACAACAAGTCTTACAGGATTTTTAATGTCGCAGATTTCTCTGATTTTCTTATCGTCAAACCACCCTAAAATACAGGTACCAAGTCCCAGTGCAGTTGCTTCTGCAGTGAGATAAGCAGTTGCAATACCTATATCAATAGAACGGTAGTCGTTATTTTTAAACTTTGCACCAATGCTTGCTGTTTTATTATAATTTTCTTCTGAAATTACGATCATAACGGGCGCATCAGTTGTAAACTTGTTCATACCCATACTTTGAGTAGCTTTTGCAACCTGTTTCGCCGTTTCGCCTTTACAAACAGTAAAATGATAAGGTTGACTGTTACATGCTGAGGGACTGAGCCGTACGCTCTCTAAAATTGCATGTATTTTCTGATCTTCAACAATCTTTTCAGCATCATAATTTCTGCAAGATTGACGGGTTTGCGCGATTTCGGAAAAGTTCATAATACACCTCTGAGATTTTATATTATAAATATTTTACTATATACTGTATGAGAATTCAACAACTGTTTATCAAAAAATCTCTGGAGTTCTATTCTCTTGCTTAGAATTATGCACAAAAAAAGAGTACGCTTTTGCGTACTCTTTTCTATGGTGACCCGGACGAGAATCGAACTCGTGTTACCGCCGTGAAAGGGCGGTGTCTT
>CAYXMF010000090.1:0-5867 GCA_964465845.1 uncultured Eubacteriales bacterium
GCTTCTTCAAGAACATAGATAATCTGAATATCGTGTCCCATAAAGAAACTGATTTTTGCAAAGCCCACGATGAACATTATGTAACTTGATGACAAATGAATAACTAAAAGTCCAACTGCCATACCAAGTGTTGAAATTACAAACAGCGGTTTTCTGCCCCACTTATCAGCAAGTGCTTTGTAAAAAGGAGTGATAATACCAAGAACATAAGTAAACACGCCTATACTTGAATGAAGTGCAAGTCCGTCTTCATAAGTATAATACTTGCCCATAAAAGGATTATTTACGAAAAATTCAGTAACGAATGAGGATTGAACTGTTACCGTCAGATTACTTGTAACCTCATCAAGAATGTTGACGATTGCTATAAGCACAAGCAAAATTAAGAAATACTTACTGCCGCTACTACGACTTTGCATTTTCTTAAGTCTTGAAATCTCACGGTTTTCTTGTACCGTGATTTTTTCTACCGTTTTCATTCAATACTCCCCTTTCACTTTTCTTTAACAATACTTAATTTATCAAAAATTCCGCCTGCATAACTATTTTCTGTAGCTTTAAAGGTTACTGTTACCTTTTCTTTATCAACAACCAAATTCTGCGGAATTTCGTAATACATATCATAAAATCCGTTAGGGTTAGGATCTTCAAGTGTTACGTCAGCAAGTAATTCCCCATCAACATAAATTCTGAATGTTCTGCCCACATCTCCGCTGTAATATTTCACGGCTACATAGTTTGTTGCGGTGTTATCTACTGTTAAGTCGTAACTGAACCAACCATTAGGTGAAGCATCACGGAACATAAGTCCCTTGAAATTGCCTGCAGTTGAGTTTTCAGATTTTAAGTTGTGTGAAAACTCATACTGGTCGTTGCCAACGGGCAAAGAGTCAATCACAACGTACTTGTCTGCCTCATTGGTAGGAATTTCAGTATTTGCATCTGCAAGGTGGAAGTAAATTCCGTAGCGGTTTTTGTATTGCAGATAGTGTGGTGAGAACACCAAATTCTGATTTGTACCTTTAAGAGTAAAATTAAGAGTATCGCCCTCTTGAACAAGATTTTCGTTGATATTTTTAAGCCAGTTTTTGATTGTTCCCTTCTCGATTACAAGAGTATCGCTGACAGTTGAATCCCAAAGTGGAATTGTAACATTAACACCTGTTGTAGTGGTGTTCATTTCGTTTGTACCCATATTGGCGCTAAGTACCCAAGGCCCGTATTTGAATGCAACTGAATTTTCATTGTCGGGCAAGGTGTATGCTACCACCTGCATTGGCATAACATATTCGATTGTGTCGCCGTCTTGCCATTCACGGTCAAGGACAATAAAGTTATTTTCTGCTTTTACCTTTACGGTTTCGCCGTTGATTTCAACAGTTGGCTCATCAGCACACCAGTCGGGAACTCGAAGTACTATTTCAGCACTTGCAGAGCCGTTTACTGTAAATTTCACATTTGGCAAATCTGTATTCTGAGTGATTTTAAGTCCTTTTTCTTCCCAATTTACAACGGAAGAAGTGTATCTGTTCACATAAAGGCTATTGGAATTATAGAAATAAATACTATCGCCAAGTTTTGAGAAATTTTCCATTCCTGAGCCTGTGCAACACCAGAAATGCTGGGTTTTTGAACTGTAAACCTTGAAATAACCTGTTGCCATCGGCTGAAAATACGTTGTCATTCCTGTTTCGGGATTTTGTGACGAGAGAATTGCATTTATAAACGTATTTTCATAGTAATTGGAATATTTTACATCGCCCGTAATCTTGAAAAGTTCACGGCTGAGTTTAAGCATATTATATGTATTGCAAGTTTCACAGTTGCAGTTGGTACGCTCAGCATCAAGGATTTTTGACTCGCCGAAATGCTCCCATTCACTGTTACCACCCGTAATATATGTATGATTTTTGATGACGATTTCCCAGAAATTTGCCGCAACCTGAAGATAATACTCCTCACCTGTTACGGAATAACGGTTTAACGCACCTATAATCTTCGGAATTGTTGTATTTGCGTGTTTGCCGTTAAGAATATCTTCACCGTTATAAAGTGGCTCAAACAAGGTCATTTCGTCAAAGCTGTGAGCCGCTGACAAATGGTTTTCATTCTTTGTGTATTTATAAAGTTCATAAAGACAGTCATTCATTCCGCCGTATTCAACATTGAGAACTGTAGCCTGCATTTCTGCTGACCATTTTGATGTACGGCTATACACCCAGTCACCTAATTTTGATGCAACGTTCAAAGCCTGCTCGTTACCTGTAAGGGCATAAACATCAATAAGTCCTGCAAGGATTTTATGCATTGAATACCAAGGCACCCAAGTACCTGATGTATTGCCGTTTTCAATCTGACTATAATGACTTTCGGGGATTGCAGCAAGATAGCCGTTTTCAGCCTGACATTTTGCCAATACTGACACCATATAATCGGTAATCGCTTTTAATTCTTCATCACCGGATGAAGCAAAAGCTTGTGAAACTGCTGTAAGATAGTGACCTAATGTATGACCTTGAATTGAAGAAGTTTCCCATCCGCCGTATTTCTCGGCGTCGCTATCTATTCCTGCGATTTCGCAAAAGCCTTTAAGCAGTTTATCTGCATCAAGTGATTTAAGATATTTCATCTCAAGAGCAAAAGCATTTTGCTCATAAGAATCAAGAAGTGTAACGTTTTTCATATCAACATCCTCCAGCGTTTCATTCAAGGTTTCAACCTTGGCAAAATTCCTTTCATCGGCAGTACAACCGAACAGTGTGAAAAGCATAATTACCGCAAGGGTTAATGCTAAAATTTTTTTCATGAAAAAGCCCCCTAATTATTTAATGTAAATCGTTTCCAGAAATCCCTGCCCCAAGGGTGTGACTGTTCTTCCCACTCGTCACGGTGATTAAGGATTTTTTGTCGCATTTCAAGAATTTTATGCTCGTATTTTTTATCAGTTGCAAGATTCACGGTTTCCCACGGGTCGTTTTTAATGTCATAGAGGAATGTCCATTTGTCCTCTTCTTTATCGCCGTTGCGATATTCGATAAGCTTGTAACTGTCATCTTTTACTCCCCGGACAAAATTATCAAAAATCAGATATAATTCATCACGGAATTCTTCACCGTGATTACCGTCAAGAAGGTGTGCAAAACTTTTACCGTCAACGGAATCAGGAATTTTTATTCCCACCTTTTCGCAAAGCGTGGGGAAAATGTCATACAGATAAACATAAGCATCATTACGGGTATTCTGAGCAATTCCAGGACCTGCCATAATAAGTGGAATCCGCACACCGTGTTCGTAAATATCTTCTTTGCCTAGCCATCCGTGTTGACCAACCGCAAGCCCATTGTCGCCGGTGAATACAATGATAGTATTTTCCTCCTCTCCTGACTCGTGAAGTGCGGTGAGAAGTCTGCCGATTTCGTAGTCAAGGTGAGTTATCATTGCAAAATACTCAGCAATATGGCGTTTTATCTCTTTTTCGTCACGTGGATATGATGCCAGGTGCTCGTCACGGTGCACCATAAGAGGATAATTGGTGTCAATAATCTTTTGAAAATTCGGTGGCAAAGTGATTTTTTCAGGGTCATACATTTTGCGGAACTTGTCAGGCATTGTACGAGGGTCGTGAGGTGCTAAAAATGCCAGATACATAAAGAACGGCTTTTCTCCGCCCACATTTTTATTAAGCATTTCAATGGCGGCATCAGTAAGCAGTGTGCTTGAATGCTTGCCGGGGTCGAACTCATCACAATGCTGTGCCTGAGGGTGATTATCGTTATAAAAATCTACCACAAAATTTATAACATTATCATATTTCCCCGTTTGGTCATAACGGCAAGTAGGCACATTCCAATGGTCCCACATTCCACCAAAGAAAATCTTTGCGCCTTGGGTGAAGCTGCGGGCATACGCAGGACAACCGTTATGCCATTTACCTAGTCCTATGGTTTCATAGCCGTTGTTTTTAAAAGTTTCGGCAAGGGTTTTATGCTCAGGAGGAATATTTCCGCCTAATTCTTCAAGGTGAAAAGGATTGCGCCCCGACAAAATCATTGCACGGCTTGGCATACAAACAGCACCGCAAGTGCCTCCTGCTATATGGGCACGGACAAAAGATGTGCCGCGTTCTGCAAGTTTATCAAGATTAGGGGTTATAATTTCTTTGTTGCCAAGTGCGTGAATTGTGTCCCAACGCTGATCATCAGTAACAATAAATAAAACATTAGGTTTTTTCTGCATAAAAATCCCACCTTTAATATCTCAATTATAATAGAAATAATCACAATTTACAATACAAAAAATCCCCTGTTATACAACAAGGGATTTTCTTTTAATGTTTAAAATCCACCACCAACTACGATTACATACTCAATTTCGGCTTCGGCTTTATCTATCATAATTGAGTTAATTTGAAGATGTGCTATATAAATTTCTGATGTGTAACTCCAAGTGCCTTTTTCGATTATACCGTCTTCATTGATACGCACTTTGACAATTGGGTCAGCATAATGAACGCGGATGTCAGCATCTCCATACTTAATATCAAAATCAGGGAATTGCTCAACAGCAGTTGCCACATTACCGAGAACATTGATTGCGTGACCTACTGTTCCGCCTTGTGCATCGCCATAAATACCGTCAGTCTGCTCAACCATACGCATTTCGATTACTGTGTATTTGCCGTCTTTATATGCTGTTGCAGTATCAACATCGGACGCAACAAGATTAGTGTATCCACCTGTAATTCCACCGTATGTAGTTGTTTGGTTTCCTAAAACTGAGTTGATTACAGGCACTAAAATCTGAACAAACCAGTTCATAGCACCGTCACCGTCGTTTACAACCAGCTTAGGCATTGACATTGTCTGTGATGACTCAACTTCATCGTGAGATTTTGTTGCCGCCTGTTTATACATATATACAATCTGTTCTTTTGACCAGTCAGCCGGGTTGTCAGAAATTTCGTCTTTGTTTACTGTATCCTGAGTTTGTACAGTATTCTGTGACTGTTGCGAATTGTCAACTGAATTCTGCTGATTATCATTTGTATTGTTTTCAGTTGCATTTTCTAACTGGCAAGTTGTATTGTCAGCAACAGATGAGGAGCTTTGTTCTACAATTTTTTCTTCACCCATTGTTTTACCGTCAGAAAATACTACGAGTACGAGTGCAATTGCAAGAATAATTGCCCAGAATGCTCTCCATTTGTTTGATGACTGGGCTTTTTTCATAGCTTTGATTTCAGCCTGTTCAGGAGTTAAAACTTTTTTTGACATAAATATTCCCCTTTCAAATAATCCCATAAATCTATATTACGCTTTCACAGACAGTTTGTCAAATAAAAAATCCCCACGGTTAGACTTGTTGGAATTTTTTCAAGTTCAACCTCTTCCCACATTTCTACACTGATTTCTCACATTTCTGCCATTTTCTCTTTTTAAAAATTATAATGATTTTTTAGCCATACCAAATTATGCAAAAATGTTTTCACTTCTTTTTCAACCGAAATATTGCACATAATAATCGCTCCTTCGCCTTGCTAACACCTTGATACGATTTTACCATTCTAAAATTACAACGTCAATTGTCAGGACAGACAAAGTGTTAGTATAATGTTAGTAAGGAGTGATTTAAATGACAATTAAAGTACAGATTGGATTAAGAGTTACAGAAGAAACAAGAGAAAAACTCATTAAACAAGCAGAAAAAGAAAATCGTTCTGTAAATAATTTAATTGAAACGATTATTGAAAAATATCTTAACGAAACGGAAAACAAATAGAATTTAAATATACATAAAAATCCCCTTGGATTTCTCCCAATGTCATTAAGTTAAGAAAAATCCGAATTTCACTTTGTTGTGAGGTTCGG
>CAYXMF010000091.1:0-5836 GCA_964465845.1 uncultured Eubacteriales bacterium
TGAAGTTCCTGAAATCGGCAAAGACGGTGTAGTATTAAAACTTAAGGTTGCTGTTAAGCCTGAAGTTGAACTTGGCGAGTATAAGGGACTTAAAGCAACAAGACCTTCATGCAAGGTTTCTGCTGATGAAGTTAAGGCTGAACTTGCTAAGATGCAGGAACAGAACTCAAGAATGATCAGCGTTGACAACAGAGCAGTTAAGAAGAATGATACAGCAGTTATCGACTTTGAAGGCTTTGTTGACGGTGTTGCATTTGACGGCGGTAAGGCTGAAATGTATGAACTTGTTATTGGTAGCGGTTCATTCATTCCTGGCTTTGAAGATCAGATTATCGGTCACAAGGTTGGCGAAGAATTCGACGTAAATGTTACATTCCCAGCAGAATATCAGGAAAACCTTGCATCAAAGGATGCTGTATTTAAGATTAAACTTCACGAAATCAAAGTTAAGGAACTTCCTGCTCTTGACGATGAATTCGTTAAGGACGTTAGTGAGTTCGATACACTTGATGAACTTAAGAAGAGCGTTAAGTCACAGCTTGAAGCAGCTAAAAAGGCTGATGCTGACAACAAGATTGCAAACGACCTTCTTGAAGAAGTTGTTAAGGGTATGAAAGTTGACATTCCAGCAGTTATGATTGAAGCTGAAATTGACAATATCGTTGATAACTTCAACTACAGACTTCAGTCACAGGGACTTGATCTTAACACATATCTTTCATACACAGGTATGGAAATGTCTGCTTTCAGAGATGGCTATAAAGAGAACGCTGAAGCACAGGTTAAACTTCAACTTGCTCTTGAAGCAATCATCAAGGCTGAAGGTATTGAAGCAACTGATGATGAACTTAATGCAGAATATGAAAACCTTGCAAAGACATACGCTATGGATGTTGACGCTGTTAAAAAGGCAATTCCTGCTGAATCACTTGCAAGTGACATTAAGTCAAGAAAAGCAATTGATTTTGTAAAGGACAACGCAACTATTACAGATGAGAAAGCTGCTACAAAGAAAACAGCTGAAAAGAAAGAAACAGCAGAAAAAGCTCCTGCAAAGAAGCCAGCAGCAAAGAAAAAAGCTGATGACGCAGAAAAGAAGCCTGCTGCTAAGAAAACAACTAAGAAAAAGGCTGACGAAGAATAATCAGCCATCAAATGTTATATGTATAAGTGTTGAAGAATTGTCCAATAATCATAGGGCAATTCTTTAATGCTATTAAAGTAATAATTTATTACTCAAGTGTATAGGAGGTTATATTATGGCACTTGTACCATATGTTGTTGAACAGACAAACAGAGGGGAAAGACAGTACGATATTTTCTCAAGACTTTTAAATGACAGAATTATCGTTTTGTCAGATGAGGTAAATGATGCAACTGCATCTTTGGTTGTTGCTCAGTTGCTTTATCTTGAGGGACAGGATAGCGAAAAAGATATAAGCCTTTACATTAACAGCCCGGGTGGGTCAGTTTCTGCAGGACTTGCAATTTATGATACTATGCAGTACATCAAATGTGATGTATCTACAATTTGTATGGGTATGGCTGCAAGCATGGGCGCATTCCTTTTGTCATCAGGTGCAAAGGGTAAAAGATACGCTCTTCCAAATAGCGAAATTATGATTCACCAGCCATTAGGCGGTGCTCAGGGACAGGCAACTGATATTAAAATTGCTGCTGAGCACATTCTCAGAACACGTGAAAAACTTAATAAAATCCTTGCTGAAAATACAGGTAAGCCAATCGAACAGATTGCTCTTGATACTGAGCGTGATAACTGGTTATCAGCACAAGAAGCAATGGATTATGGTATTGTAGATAAGGTTTTTTATAAGAGATAAGGCAAATATAGCCTAAGGAGTCATTATGGCAAGAGAAAACGAGAAAGAAAGAAATGTAAGATGTTCTTTCTGCGGTAAAACTCAAGAGCAGGTTGAAAAACTTATTGCTGGTCCGGGTGTTTATATCTGTGACGAATGTATAGAACTTTGCATGGGTATTATCGGCGAAAATGATGTAAATCCTAACAGAAAAAGCGGCAAAAAGGTTAAACTTGAAGAAAAAGTTCTTCCAAAGCCTCAAGAAATCAAGGCTGCTCTCGATGAATATGTTGTCGGTCAGGATGCTGCAAAAAAAGTATTAAGCGTATCTGTTTATAACCATTATAAAAGAATTTATCACAGTATTGACAGTGATGTTGAAATTCAGAAGAGTAATGTTGTGCTTTTAGGACCTACAGGTGTGGGTAAAACCGTTCTTGCACAAACACTTGCAAAAATTATTGATGTTCCTTTTGCAATTGCAGACGCTACAACTCTTACAGAAGCCGGTTATGTTGGCGAAGATGTTGAAAATATTCTTTTAAGACTTATTCAGGCTGCTGATTATGACATTGAAAAAGCTGAACGTGGTATTATCTATGTTGATGAAATTGATAAGATTGCACGTAAAAGTGAAAATCCTTCAATTACTCGTGATGTTAGCGGTGAGGGTGTTCAACAGGCACTTCTTAAGATTCTTGAAGGAACTGTTGCCAATGTTCCACCACAAGGCGGACGTAAGCATCCACAACAAGAATTTATTCAGATTGACACATCAAACATCCTCTTTATCTGCGGCGGTGCTTTCGATGGTATCGAAAAGATTGTAGAAAAACGTACAGGTAATTCTACTCTTGGATTTGGTGCTGAAATTAAGAATAAATCCGAATTGGAACTTGAAGATGTATATTCTAAGGTAATTTCTCAGGATTTGGTTAAGTTCGGACTTATTCCGGAGCTTGTTGGCCGAGTTCCTGTTATAACAGCTTTACAACAGCTTTCAAAGGCAGACCTTATTAAGATTCTTTCTGAGCCTAAAAACGCTCTTTTAAAGCAGTTTAAAGCACTTTTCAACATGGATGATGTTGAACTTGAGTTTACTGATGATGCACTTGTTGCAATTGCTGAAAAAACTCTTGAAAAGAAGACAGGTGCTCGCGGACTTCGTGGCATTATGGAAAGTGTTCTTATGCCAATTATGTATGATACTCCTTCAGAACACACAATTGCCAAGGTTATCATAACTCGTGAATGTGTTGTTGATGGTGCATCACCTGAAGTTATTCGTGATGAAAACAGAAAACCAAATGTCCTTACTTCTAAGAATTTGGTGAAAAATAATACAAAAAAAGCAATATAAACCACTTAAGCCACAGTTTAAAGACTGTGGCTTATCTACATAAAGGTGAATTATGAAAACAAAAGTTAAATCAACAATTTTGCTTTTCCTTACGGCAATTATATGGGGCTTTGCCTTTGTTGCACAAAGAGTAGGAGCTGAATATGTAGGTGCTTTTACATTTAACGGAATTCGTTTTCTGTTAGGTTCCTTGTCGTTAATTCCCGTTATCTTGATTTTTGAAAGAGAAAAGCTTGATAAAGCAAAAATCGTTAAAACTTTAGTGCCAAGTCTTTTGGCGGGTGTTATACTCTTTATTGCATCTACGCTTCAACAGCTGGGCGTTGAATGGACAGGCAGTGCAGGCAAGGCGGGATTCTTAACAGGTCTTTATATAGTTCTTGTGCCTGTAATGAGATTTTTTATGGGTAAAAAGACAAGTATCTTTACCTTTTTTGGTGCAATTTTTGCTTTAGCAGGACTGTTCTTCCTTTGTATGACAGGGGACGAACTGAGCTTTGGAATTGGAGATATTGTGCTGATTATCGGTGCTTTTTTCTGGGCAGCGCATATTTTGGTTGTTGATAAATATGTAAAAGATATCAGTCCACTTAAATTCAGTATGACACAGTTTTTTGTGTGTGGATTTTTAAGTATCATCTTTGCAATTTTTACAGAAACTATTGAACTGTCTGCAATAAAAAGTGCAGGAATACCGATTTTATATGGTGGACTTATGTCGGTAGGTGTCGCATATACGTGTCAGATTTTAGGACAGAAAGATGCTGATCCAACATTTGCATCAATCATATTTTCTACAGAGTCGGTTTTCAGTGCAATCGGTGGGGCAATTGTTTTGCACGAAATAATGAGTGGAAGAGGCTATTTGGGCTGTGTGCTCATATTTATAGGTATTGTTTTTTCACAATTGAATGTAGATTTGTTTCATAAAAAAACTAATAATATGTAAAAATGACACTTTAGTTACAGTTTCCTCAATTTTATTGACAAATCTCATAAGATTATGTAGTATTAAGGTGTAAAATGATTGTTAATCCTTTTTGGAGGAGCATATGGATATATTATATAAATTTCAGAAAACTGTTGTTTTTATTTTAAAAGCAACAATGTATGTTTGCTTGACAGCAACGTTTTTCTTGATTTTTGGAACTGAATATGAATGGATAATTCATCTTTCAAGAACAACAGGTGTTACATTTGTTACTTTCTGCTTCCTTGAGGCTGCTCTTGTTTCTGTGTATGGCGGTTATGCTATCGGCAAACTTAAGAGTAAACCGATTGTTATGTCAATTTCGATTGCAACATTTATTACAGACTTAGTAACTCACCTTCAGCTTTGTATTATGAACGTTAATGAGAATAATAATTCTCATTTCGTATATGAAGCACCACATTTGTTACTGCTTGTTATGTTAATTCAGGGTATTTTAATAATATTATTTACATATTTTGGCAATTATGTTTATTTTACAATTAATCCACCTGAAAGATGTTGCGTTATTACAAGTTCTGAAGAGTCACTTAACAACATTATGCCCAAAATCAGACGTTATAAGAAACAATATAACGTTACTGATATGATTCACTATACATCTAAAAATGCATTTGATATCATTAATGAGTGTGATACAGTCTTTTTATATGATATTCCTGCAAAGGAAAAGTCTTTGTTAAGTGAATATTGCTATGCTAAGAACAAAAATATTTATTTCAATTTTGAAATGGATGACATAGTAATGCTTGGTGCAAAAACAGCAATACTTGACGATAAACCGTTGGTTTCGGCTGTTGTTCGTGATTTGACTTTTGAACAGAGATTTGTCAAAAGACTTATGGATATTGTAATTTCTGGTATAGGGCTTATCGTTTGCGGACCGATTATGCTCGTTTGTGCAGCACTTATAAAAGCAGAAGATGGTGGAAGCGTTTTCTTCCGTCAGTTAAGAGCTACAAAAGGCGGTAAACTTTTTAATGTTTATAAATTCCGCACAATGAGAGAAGATTCTGAAAATCGTTCTGTTACTGATGACGATGACAGAATTACCAAGGTGGGAAAATATCTTAGAAAATTCCGTATTGACGAGGTGCCTCAGCTTATAAATATTTTAAAAGGCGAAATGAGTGTTGTTGGTCCACGTCCTGAAATGGTAGAAAATGTTGACAGATATACTGAAGAATTACCTGAGTTTTCATACAGACTCAGAGTGAAGGGCGGTCTTACAGGTTACGCACAGATTGCAGGTAAATATAACACCTCGCCGAAAGACAAACTTGTTCTTGACCTTATGTATATTGAAAAATACAGTATATGGCTCGACTTTAAATTGATTATGCAAACGGTTACTGTTTTCTTTAGGGCAAGTGACAGCACAAAGGCTTTTGGAAAACGAGTAAATAAATATCATTTTACAGAAAAATAAATGAGAAGCTTCTAAAAAAGAAGCTTCTTTTTTATTGTTTATATATTGTTTTTGTGTTATACTATTTTAAATATTGAATTAATTGGTGTAAAAATGAAAAATAAAAGTTTATTTTCTGAAAATAAAATAAAAAAATCTACAATTAAATATTTTATCATTTCGTTTTCTGTGTTTATTGTGTTGCTTGCTGTATGTTCTGTTGTGCTTTTAATGCATTCTTTAGACTATGATATCAG
>CAYXMF010000092.1:0-5769 GCA_964465845.1 uncultured Eubacteriales bacterium
AGTTAAAGAGGGTGGACCTGACCCAGCAGGTAACTCAAAACTTAAAGACGTAATTGCAAAGGCTAAAGCTGCAAACGTGCCAAATGACAATATCGACAGAATTATTAAAAAGGCAGCAGGTGAAGGCAGCGGCGACAACTATGAAGAAATTATGTATGAAGGCTACGGCCCCTCAGGTATTGCAGTAATTGTTGAAACACTTACCGATAACCGTAACAGAACAGCAGCTGACGTTCGTCATTTCTTTGACAAGTGTGGCGGTAATATGGGACAGAGCGGTTGCGTTTCATTTATGTTTACTCGTCAGGGTGTAATTCTTTTTGAAAAAGAAGGCATTGACGAAGACAAACTTATGGAAGATGCTCTTGAAGCAGGCGCTATCGACTTTATTACAGACGATGAAATCTATGATGTTCGTACTGAGCCAAACGATATGGGCGCAGTTCGTGATGACCTTGAAGCAAAAGGCTACACATTTGTTTCAGCAGAAGTTGAATATGTTCCAAGCACATACACTACACTCACAAACCCGGACGATATCAAGAACATGGGCAAAATGCTTGAAATGTTTGAAGATAACGACGACGTACAGAACGTATATCACAACTGGGAAAACGAAGACGACTACGAAGGATAATTGTGGTCCTTTTTGCGAAATTCCATCCAAATTCCAAGCAATTCTTAAATTATAATTTCATTTTGCACTTTGCACTTTGCATTTTGCACTTAAAACGGGTGTTCTATGAAACAGTATGATTATTTAATCGTGGGTGCAGGGCTTTTCGGAGCCGTGTTTGCTCATGAAGCAACAAAACAAGGCAAAAAATGTCTTGTGCTCGAAAAAAGAAATCATACGGGCGGTAATATCTATTGCGAAAAGATAGAGGACATTACCGTTCACAAATACGGTGCACATATTTTCCATACAAGCAATAAAAAAGTATGGGATTATGTGACTTCGTTCTGTGAGTTTAACGATTTTATAAATACACCTATGGCAAATTATGAGGGGAAGCTTTATAATCTGCCCTTTAATATGAATACTTTTTCACAGATTTTTGGTGTGACAACTCCTGAAGAGGCAAAAGCAATAATTGAAGAACAAAAAAGTGAAATTAAAGGTGAGCCACAAAATCTTGAAGAGCAGGCAATCAGCCTTGTAGGTCGTGAAATCTATACAAAACTTGTAAAAGGTTACACTGAAAAGCAATGGGGTAGGGACTGTAAGGATTTACCTGCATTTATCATAAAGCGTCTTCCGGTTCGTTACACTTACGACAACAACTATTTTAACGACACTTATCAAGGAATTCCCGTAAACAGTTATAACGAACTGATTAACAAATTACTTGACGGTGTTGAAGTCCGTTTGAATACAGATTTTCTTGCTGATAAAGAAGCATATCTTGCCCTTGCAGAAAAATGTATTTATACAGGTACAATTGACGGCTATTTTGATTATTCTCTCGGTAATCTTGATTACCGCAGTCTGCGATTTGAAACTGAAACTCTTGATTGCAAGGAATTTCAGCCTGTTGCAGTTGTAAATTATAATGAACGTCAGATTCCGTTTACAAGAATTATTGAACACAAGCATTTTGAGTTTGGCAATCAGCCAAAAACTGTAATTACAAGGGAATACCCTGCCGACTGGAGTAAGGGCGACGAGCCATATTACCCTGTAAATGATGACAAAAATAACGCTTTATATGAGAAGTATAAAGCCCTCAGTACAACAGAGAAAAATGTAATTTTTGGTGGCCGTTTAGGTCAGTATAAATATTATGATATGGACAAATGCATTGAGGCGGCTTTGCTTCTTTGCGAGGAGGAATTGGGTAATGAGTGACATTAAAATCACAGCCATAATGCCGGTCTATAACGTTGAAAAGTATATAGGAAAATGTATCGAGAGCCTTCAGGCACAGACGCTTACAGATTGGGAATTAATTGCCGTTGATGACGGCAGTCCTGATAACAGCGGTGCAATCTGTGATGCTTATGCACTTCTTGACAGTCGCATTACCGTAATCCATAAAGAAAACGGCGGCGCACCGAGTGCAAGAAATGCCGCAATTCCAAAGGCTCGCGGAGAGTATCTTTATTTTGTGGATTCAGATGACTGGGCAGAACCCACAATGTTCCATGATATGTATAATGCCGCAAAAGAAAATGATGCACAGTTGGTAGTTGCAGGCTATTATATTGATACATATTACTCTGATACAGAATTTTATTCTCAGGAACAAGCCTTGCCGTCTAAAGTGTTTGCAAGTCAGCAAGAGTTCAGAGAGTATGCTCATAAAATGTTTGACAAAAATCTTTTATATACACCTTGGAACAAACTTTTTTCAAGAGAGTATATAATGGAACACGATATTAGATTTAAAAATACTTTCTGGGATGATTTTCCATTCAATCTTGACGTGGTGCGTGATGTTGAGCGTGTAGTATTACTTGAAAACAAATATTATCACTTTATGCGTGCCCGTGCGGACAGCGAAACTGCAAAATATCGTAGCGATATGCACGCAAAACGTGAAGAAGAACATGTCTGGATGCTTGATTTGTATGAGCATTGGAATGTTAATTCCGAAGAAAGCCATGAAATGATCAACCGCAGATATATTGAGCGTGTGGTTGGTTGTATTGAAAATGTAACAAATTCTGCTTGCACTCTCACTACAAAAGAGAAAAAAGAGCAGATTAAATATATGATTACAAGTGATAATGTGCGTATCGCATTAAAATATGCAAAACCTAATTCTCTTGTAATGAAAATAATGCTTATTCCAATTAAACTTAAATGGGTATGGCTTACTTACCTTGAAGGCACTTTTATTTCAAAGGTAAAATCAGGTAATGTAAAATTATTTGCAAAACTTAAAGCCAATAGATAAATAGGGTAACCACTGCTTACAATCTTATGCACAATTCTCAACGGTTACTTTATCGTCATATCTCGCTGATAATTGCACAACGATTTTATCAGCGATTACAAAAGGATTGATTAAATGAGTTTAACTAATAAGAAGTTATTCTTACTTGATATGGACGGAACAATTTATGAGGGTGCACGCCTTTTTGAATGTGTCAACGAATTTTTGGCACACATTGAGTCGGTAGGCGGACAGTATGTGTTTATCACAAACAACTCATCACGTTCAGTTAAAGATTACGTTATAAAACTTTCAAATATGGGAATTAAGGTGACTGAAGATAACTTCTTCACATCTTCTCAGGCAACTGCTTTGTATCTTAACAAGCATTTCGGGGGCAAGAAAATTTACTGTATGGGAACAAAATCTATGATTGCCGAAATGGAAAAATACGGCGTTAAGATTACAACCGAGGCTGATGAAGATACTGACTGTATCTGTGTTGGCTATGATACAGAACTTACATACAAAAAACTTTGGGATGTTTCATATCTTCTTCAGACTAAAAAAGATATTCCTTATATCGCAACAAATCCCGACAGAGGCTGTCCTACTGAATTCGGTCTTGTACCTGACTGCTTTGCAATGTGTGAGGCTATCAATTATGCAACTAACCGCAGACCGCTTTATATAGGTAAGCCTGACGGATTTATGATTGATTTTTCAGTTGAACGCTCACCTTTTACTAAAGAAGAAACAGTTGTTATTGGTGACCGTCTTTATACTGATATCGCATCAGGCGTGAATGCAGGCGTTGATACAATTTGCGTACTCAGTGGTGAAAGTACTATGGCTGATATTGAAAACAGCGAAATCAAACCAACTTATGTTCGTGAAGATATTAAAGAAATACTTAAAGAATTGCAGGTGTAAAGACAATGGAATATGATGCATTTACAGGCGGAATTGAACTTGGCGGACTTCGTAACCGTGATGATATAAGACTTCTCATCTGTTACCTTCTTAAAAGCGTTGATGCACCAATGACAAGACAGATGCTCAATGACGCTATGCAGGAAGACGGACTTGCAAATTTCTTTGAAGTAGGTCAGGCTATTGAGGAACTCTTGAAAACAGGCAACATTACTGCTGATATTTTTGATGGTGAAGAGGTAATCACAGTTACTGACCGCGGTCGTGAGGCTGCAGAACTTTTACAGACAAGCCTTCCACGTACAGTACGTGAAAAAGCAGTTAACTCCGCAATAAGACTTGTAACTCGTGCAAGAGTTGAAAAAGAAAACAAAATCGAAGTAAAAAAAGAGGATGACGGCGGTTATACAATCACATTCACTCTTTTTGACAGAGATACCGAGCTTATGAAACTTTCAATTTACGTTGTTGATAGTTTGCAACTTGAAACCGTAAAACAAAACTTTATTAATGACCCTGTCAAAGTGTATTCTTCAATTATTACATCATTGACAGTGTAAATATTAAAAAAAGGGGATTTTAAAATGAAAAAGAGAATGACAAAATTATTTTCCTTGGCACTTGCAGTTTTAATGCTTGTATCTGTATTTTCAGTTGCAGCTTGTGCATATTCAGATGATTATGTTACAATCGACTGCCCTGAATATTATGATGAATACGAGTATGCTTCAATGGACGTTGATGGTTATATCAATATTTGGTATGATGAGTGGTATCTTGCAGAAGACGGCGAAGAACACTATACAGGAAATACAGTTGATTTATATGTAGAAACACCATTTTTATTTGAAGTTCCAAGCGTAGAAGACTACTACAATGAAGAAGATTTTGAATGGGCAGGCGAATATGCACCTGGAACAATAGAAAACTCAACATATTACTATATGCAGGCAGGGGACTATCAGGCGGTAGCTTATGACTATTATTACAATTATAACAGCGCAAACGAAAGTGGCGTAAGACAAAATTATAAAGGTCTGTATTCAGAGATTACTTTTATTACTGGCAGTTATATTGTGACGATTGATATCGATGTTTGCTATGCTGATGATTTACTTGTAAAGCGAAACGAAATCGTTGAAACATTTGTGGCTTCAATGAACTTTAATGATGATGCTGCAGCAAGTCTTGATGAAGAAAACAAATCAATACTTACTATTATCGGTGCAGTATTAATAGGCGGATTTTTGATTGTTGTTACAATCGTTGTAGTTGTTATTGTAGTAGCTGTTAAATCTTCAAAGAAGAAAAAGGCTCAAAGAGCTGCTTATCCATACAATAATATGAATAATGTTCCGCCACAGTATTACAATCCTAATGGACAGATGCCTTATGGCAATCAGAATGTGAATGTTCCACCACAAACACCACCTTCATATGTTCAGCCACCTGTAAGTGAGCCTGCAACAACAGAAGAAACTGTAGAAAACAATACTGAAAACCTTGACAATTAACAGTTTTATTGTTAAAATCATTTGGAATTGAATAAAATAAACACTATGACAAAGAGGAAGATTTATTGAGCTCGCTTTCAGAGAGTTGCCGTACGGTGCAAGGCAACACAGCCTTTAAATTGATATGTAGCTTTCGAGTGGTTTCGCCTAAAGCATAATGCCGTTAAGTGAAAACGGGTAATTCTCGTTAAGAATTTTAAGTGGCTGTTTCAAAAACAGCAATTTGAGTGGTACCACGGAAATTATTTCGCCTCATACATTTTGTATGGGGCGATTTTTTTACAAATAAACTTATAAATAAACCGAAAGGAAGAAATATATGTCTAAGGAACTTGAAAAACAGTATAATCCGAAAAATGTTGAAGACAGAATTTATAAAACCTGGCTTGACAACAAATATTTCCACGCAAAGCGTGAAGAAGGCAAAAAGACTTACACTATTG
>CAYXMF010000093.1:0-5726 GCA_964465845.1 uncultured Eubacteriales bacterium
TTCGGCGATTGTATGTTACTGTATTAAGGAGATATTATGTATAAACTTATTAAGAAAAACGGAAATGCTCGTAGAGGCGAATTTCATACTGTTCACGGCACTGTTCAAACTCCAGCATTTATGAATGTTGCAACTCAGGGCGCTATCAAAGGTGGCGTTTCTGCTTATGATTTAAAAGATATAAACTGTCAGGTTCAACTGTGCAATACATATCACTTGCACTTAAGACCTACTGACACGCTTGTCAGAGAAATGGGTGGACTTCATAAATTTACAGGTTGGAGTGGTCCAATTCTTACTGATAGCGGCGGATTTCAGGTGTTCTCACTTGCCTCACTTCGTAAAATCAAAGAAGAAGGAGTATATTTTTCTTCACACATTGACGGACATAAGATTTTTATGGGGCCTGAAGAAAGTATGCAAATTCAATCAAACCTTGGCTCAACAATAGCCATGGCATTTGATGAATGTGTTGAAAATCCTGCAAAATATGAATATTCAAAGCAGTCTTGTGAAAGAACAACAAGATGGCTTAAACGCTGTAAAGCAGAGATGGACAGACTTAATTCATTACCTGATACCATTAACAAAAACCAGTTACTTTTTGGTATAAATCAAGGCTGCACTTTTGAAGATTTACGAATTGAACATATGAAAGAAATTGCAAAACTTGATTTAGATGGTTACGCAATCGGTGGCCTTGCAGTAGGCGAACCTAAAGAAGATATGTATCGTATTATTTCTGCGGTTGAGCCGTATATGCCTGCTGATAAAATAAGATATTTGATGGGTGTTGGTACACCTGGCAATATTTTGGAAGGAGTTAGAAGGGGAGTTGACCTTTTTGACTGTGTTATGCCAAGCCGAAATGCTCGACACGGACACCTTTTTACAGATGCAGGTATCATTAATATAAATAACAAAAAGTATGAAAAAGATGAATTACCAATCGATCCTGAATGTAATTGTCCCACTTGTCAAAAACATTCAAGAGCTTACATAAGACATCTCTTTAAAGCACAGGAAATGTTGGCTATGCGTCTTTGTGTAATGCATAATTTGTATTTTTATAATAATTTAATGACAAGAATTCGTGAAGCTCTTGATAATGACACCTTTGACGAATTCTATAACAAATATGTTGACAGATTGGATACAAGAATTTAATTGCACTTATTAACAATTTGAATTTTTTTTAAAATTGCTTGCAAAATATAGAAATATTATGTATAATATGCAAGTTAATATTTAATTCGATTTTTGGAGGATTTTAAAATGACAGAATTTTTGACTTTCGCAATGATGAGCGCATCAACCTCAACAGGCACAGAGGGCTCTTCAAACGGTTCTTTCTCAATGATTATCATGATGGCTGTGCTTTTTGCTGCAATGTATTTCTTCACAATCAGACCACAGAAGAAACAGCAGAAAATGGAACAGGAACTTCGCGAAAATACTCAGATTGGTGATGAGATTACAACAATTGGTGGTATCTGCGGTAAGGTTGTAGCAGTTAAAGATGACACAATCGTTCTCGAAACAGGTTCAGACAGAGTTAAAATCAAGTTCAAGAAGTATGCGATTCAGACTAACCATACAGCAAATGAAAAGATTCAGGCTGAACGTGAAGCTGCAAGAGCTGCTGCTATGGAAAAGAAAGAAAAGAAATCAAAGAAGTCTAAGAAAGACGAAGAATAATCTATTCATAAAAATTAATAATCCCTCATATTCTTTACTGAATGTGAGGGATTTTTTTATGCGTAAAAAGATAACACGACGTAAGCAAGAGATGCCTTTAACTACAAAAAATATTACTGGGGTTTTAATTTCAAGCGCTTTAGGAATAGCAATAATTGTTGTTTTAACTTTATTAATTTCATTAATATTGACAAAATCATCAGTAATATCTGATTCAGTAGGCGTGTATTTCATTGGTTGTGTCATGATTGGAGCGATTTTTACAGGCTTTTTTGCATCGAAAAAGTGCAGCTTTAAAGGATTGGTTTCGGGTGTAATAGCATCGGTTCCGCTTTCTTTGGGCGTAACAGTAATTATGTTGATTTTTTCACAAGGACAGCTAAGCTCTAAAACCGCAATCTTATATTTAGGAATGATTGTTTGTTCAACAATTGGCGGAATTTTCAGCGCTAATACAAAGAGAAGAAAATAATATTTTATAAGGATTAATAAGATTATGACAAAAGTAATAAGCCTGAGAAAAAGAAAAAACAACAAAATTAAAACTCCGATTTATAAAGAAAAGTCGAACAGGAAACTTTCTGGTCTTTATGAAGAAAAATTCAAAATAATATTTTTGTTAATGTCTGTTGCAGGAATTTTATCAGGTGCAATAAGCTACAGATTTCTTGATGATTTACAACTGGCAGACATAATTTCAAACAATATCATTGTTTTAACGTCGGGTGAATTCAAAAGCATTTTTCTGCATCTGTTTAAGCTTGATATCGTCTTTGTATTACTGAATTTCTTTGTAGGAACAAGTTTTATTGGCTCGCCGGTATCTTTTCTTTCACCATTGCTTAAATGCCTTTATATCGGGTATTTTAGTGGCTACATATACAATGAATTTGAATTAAAAGGGGTTTTGTTCTGTATTCTTTTGCTTTATCCATGTTTTACAATTACTACAACTTCGTTAATATTCGCATCAAATGAAAATATTTACATGAGTCAGTACATTTATGACTGCTTAAACGGTAAGAACTCCGCAGATAACATTTCGATAAGACTATATTTGTTGAGGTACTTGTTATTAACTGCAATCAATATTGTTTGCATTGCTGTAACTTCGCTTTTAATAACGTTTATTGCACCCAGAATTAATATTTTATAAAGAACAAGGAATCAGGCGTTTTCTGCTTGATTCCTTGTTTCTTTAGTTATCATCACTTTTTATGTTTGCCAAAGGATTTGATTCCGATGCTTTTTTGAGCTGTTCATCAATGATGTGAGTATAGATTTCAGTAGTTCCTAAATTTTCATGACCTAAAATATCTTTTAATACAAGCACGTCAACGTTACCATGTTGATACATAAGGGTTGCGGCAGTGTGACGTAATTTGTGGACCGAATAACCCTCAAGTCCGCATTTTTCAAGGTATGAATATACAATATGCTGAACTGTCTTTGGACTAATACGCTTGTTTCTGCTGCTTAAAAACAGAGCATTTCTGTCAGTAGCTGCAACACCGTCAACAGGTCTTACAGCCATATAATGAGCGTAAGCATCAAGGCAAGCGTCATTGAGATATATTGTACGCTCTTTGTTACCTTTACCTGTTACTCTTAAAGTGTGGTCATCACGAATATCATTATAATTCAGACTGACAAGTTCAGAAAGACGTAATCCACAGTTTAAGAAAAACACAAGAATACAATAGTCACGTTCTTTGTATTTGCCGTCAACTGATTTAAGCAGTTTAATACTTTGCTCAAGAGTTAAGTACTTTGGAAGTGATTTCTTAAGCCGTGGCGAATCAAGAACTTCCATAGGGTTGTCGCTGATAATCTGCTTTTGCTTTTCAAGATATTTAAAGAATGTGCGCAGGCAAGATACTTTTCTTGCTCTTGCGGCTTCTTGATTATCTCTTTCGTTTTTGCAGTAAGAAAGGAATGCGTAAGCATCATTCAAAGTAATGCTTCTTACAAAATCTTCATCAATATCAAGTATATCTATTTCCTCAAATTCAACGGAAGAGGGGACAAGCCCACGATAATACTTCAAAAACTTGAAGAAAAGTCTTAAATCAGACGAGTATTCGTCAATAGTAAGTACTGATTTATTCTTAATGACATCAAGATATACAAGAAAGTCCCTGATAATTGGCGGTAAGCCGACGTAATTTATTTTTTTCATATTGTCACCCGTGAAACTGTTTCACAAATTAATTATAGTTTATATTATATATGAATTAGTCGTAATAAGCACAACTAAAGAATAATCGCATTAAATAGGTAAGACTGCGTTTGTATTATTGATGAATATCGACATTAAAACAATGTAGTTTGTCATAGACCAATATTGTTCTTGGTTTCAGATTATACGAACTTGGTCAGTAAATTAACTTATTATAATAATACATCAAATTTTATAGAAATTAAAGTAAAATCGTGTTTTTTTATTAAAATAAATTCGATAGAAATTTTTCAAACGATGCTGAGTTCATTTTGAAAAAAGTTATCAGATTTTAAATTCAGAATAAAGTACAAATGAATAGAAATAAAATTAAAAATTTAATTAAATAAAAATAAATCAATTTGTTTTATATAGGAATTTATCGTTGACCATGAAAACTAACTTGATATGCATTAAAAAGGCTTAAATAGGCAAAATAGGCATTTGGACTGTAAAATACCCATATTTCCCGTATTTTGTATAATTTTTAGCCCCCCTATTTGATACAAAATATTTATTTTGTATAATTATATATCAAGTTTTCAACATTGTCAACAATTAAATTAAGTTTTCGACTGTGGTTTACTTCCCTTTTTATAAGAAGTGTACAAAATCGAAAACTTTGCTTGTTGAAAAAATTTTACCAACCATAAAGTATTCTATCAACATTATGACAAAATTCTTTAAAAGCTTCGTAGCGAATTTTTGCTCGGTATAATTCTAAAACTTCTTCAGGATATGTTTTGTTACTTTTAGTATAGTTGTTCAGCATATTAAGATATTCATCTTTCAAAAATGAATCACACACATATACATATCTCATCAGCATAATTATTTTTTCATTGTCTCGCATAATAACACCTCCCCTCTTTACTATATAAAAAGGCTCTGTATTTACTACAGAGCCTAATTTGATAAAACTTATAGATTATTAACTTTTAAGTATTTTGCATTAAATAATTCTCTATTTAATAAAAGATTGTTGATTTCATCTCTGAACTGATTATATTCTTCATCAATTACATAATGCTTCGCATAGCCATTAACACCGTATTTCTGCATTGTGTGGTCATAAGCACGTTCAAGCATTTCGTCTATAGTGCAGTTTGGCTGATGCTTTAATGTATAAGCGTGAGTTCTTTTAAGAAAATCATTAATATCGGTCGAGCGGTCTGCAGATGATAATATTTTACCATAATCATTTCGTGGTGCGTGTTCTGCTGAAGCTCTGTGGTCTTCAATAGCTTCTTTTATGATGATTCGTTGCTCATCAGTAAAAAACTGTTTCATATCTTCATTTTCATAGAAAATCTGAGCTGATAATACTTCGTGATTATTCTTATCAATATGATGCGCTATATCATGAAATGCCGCAACAGTATAAAGCACATTTAAATTAATGTTATCAAACTGTTCTGCAAATCGTAAACAACGGTCAACAACATATTTTATATGCTCAATTCCATGTCCATTATCATTTTTAGAATATTCAGGGAAAATATAATTTTCAATATATTCTTTTATTTCATTTTTTGCAAGACAACCAAAATGATTTAAATATTCGTCAGCTTCAATTCTTGACTTAAATATTATAACCTGCTTTTCCCTTTTATATTTATCAATCAGTTCATAAATATAAGGTAATGTATCATTTGGGAATTCTTCAATAAATGTCTTGAATTCAGGGTCTAATTCTGTCTCTATCCAAGGTAAATCATATCGACCTTTTCCAATTCTTTCAGTTGCACCTTGTATGCAAACTTCTGTTGGCAAATCAAAGAGAAATACAGTATCACATTCCTTGAGCCGT
>CAYXMF010000094.1:0-5694 GCA_964465845.1 uncultured Eubacteriales bacterium
CTAAGTGGGGTAAATGTCGTCCTTATCTTAAATGGATGGCAATCCCGATTGCGATTATGACAATCGCTTGCTTCTTACCTGTATTTCAGGCAAAGGCAACATCTACATTCATTATCATCGCAATTATCTATGTTATTTGGTCAGTTGTTTACACAGTTGCTGACGTTCCTTATTGGGGACTTTCAACTTGTATGACAAACGACACTGTTGTTCGTGGTAACCTTCTTACAGTTACTCGTCTTCTTTGCACACTTGGTGCAGGTATCGTTACTGTTTTCGTTCCGATTATCACAGGTGCAGTTACAGGAAAGTATAAGTACACAGCTGATATGATGGATCAAATTATGGTTGATAAGGCTGCTGATATTTCAAAGCTTGTTGCTAATCAGGGACTTACAGTTGAAGAGGCTGCAAACACATTTGTTGGCACAGTTATCAGTGGTCAGGAACTTGCAAATGCTGATACACTTAAGTGGACATATTTCATTTGTGCAGCAGTTCTTGTTGTTCTTGCTATTCCTATGTTCTTCTACGGATTTAAGAACACTAAGGAACGTTTCACAGCTGATGACAACCCACCAAGCTTTGGTCACAACTTGAAGCTTCTTTTCAAGAACAAGGAACTCCTTCTCATTGTTATTTCGGGTGTTCTTGGTGGCGCAAGAATGGTTTATACATACACAGGCGGTCTTTACTTTGCAAAGTATGTTCTTCAGAACGAAGGACTTTACAGCCTTATAACACTTCTTGTTGTTCCTGGTGGTCTTGTAGCATCACTTCTCGTTCCGTGGATGTCAAAGAAATTCACAAAGAAATGGGCATATATCATCGTTCACCTCTTCGGTGGCGTTGTAATGGGTGTTATGTACTTTGTTGGCTATGATGCAACATGGAAACTGATTGTAGCAGCAATTGCACTTGTTCTTCTTGGTATTCCTCAGGGTGTTAATAATATTATCACTTATGCTATGATTGGTGATACAGTTGATTACCTTGAGTGGAAAACAGGTGAACGTGGCGAGGGTATCTGCTTTGCAATGCAAACTCTTATGAATAAGGTTGGTATGGCTGTTGGCGCATTTATTGGTGTTATTTCTTTCGCAGCAGCAGGTATTGACGCTGAAACAGGTTACATTTCACAGGAAGGTGCAAATACACTCTGGAATATGCTTGTCCTTTCAGGCGTAATCAGTATGTTTGCTTGTGCTATTCCAATGTTCTTCTATACAATTACAGAAAAACGTCAGGCTGAAATGGTTGCTGAAATTGAAGCAAGAAAAGCTAAGGCTAAATAATAAATTAATAAATACTCTGACGGTGGTAGGTTACTATCACCGTCTTTTTTGGTGAAATATGAAATATAACAACATTTATAAAGGCAAATTTCTCGAAAGGCCTAACCGATTTATTGCAATTTGTGAAATTGACGGTAAAAAAGAAGTTTGCCATGTGAAAAACACTGGTAGATGCCGAGAATTGCTCCGGAAAGGCGTTACGGTTTATCTTGAGAAAAGTACTAATCCAAACAGAAAAACACAATTTGACCTTGTTGCCGTTCAAAAGAACGATAGGTTAATTAATATGGATAGCCAAGCCCCTAATTTCGTGGTTGCAGAGTCGTTAGATAAGATTTTTAAGGATATAACATATATTAAGCAAGAGTATAAATACGGTAATTCAAGATTTGACATATATGTTGAAACTAAAACAGAAAAAATATTTATTGAAGTTAAAGGTGTAACTCTTGAAAAAGACGGCGTGGTTCGTTTTCCTGATGCTCCGACGGAAAGAGGAATAAAACACCTTCAAGAACTACAAAAAGCCGTTCTGGACGGTTACAGGGCTTGTGTGGTGTTCCTTATTCAGATGATTAATGTCGAATATTTTGAGCCAAACTATGATACCCACCCACAGTTTGCTGAGGAATTGAAAAGGGCAAGAGAAAACGGTGTTGAAATTTTTGTTTTCGACAGTGTTGTAACACCTGATGAAATTAAGATGAATAATAAAGTAAAAATAAAAATGCCGTAGTTCAATTTGGACTACGGCATTTGTTTATGTGTGTTTGTATTTGGATTATGCACCGAACTGTGAAAGCAAGAATCCTGCTGCAACTGCTGAACCGATAACACCTGCAACGTTTGGACCCATAGCGTGCATCAAAAGGAAGTTTGATGGGTTATATTTTCTACCCTCAACCTGAGAAACACGTGCTGCCATTGGAACAGCAGAAACTCCCGCTGAACCGATAAGTGGGTTAACCTTACCTTTAGTTGCGATATTCATAAGTTTTGCAAAGATTACACCACCGGCTGTTGAGAATGCAAAAGCGAGCAAGCCGATTCCGATAACAAGAAGTGTTTTCTTGTTAAGGAATGCAGAACCTTCTGCTGTTGCACCAACTGTTGTGCCAAGAAGAATTGTAACAATATTGCAAAGTGAATTCTGAGCTGTGTCTGAAAGTCTGTCAGTAAGACCACTTTCTTTGAAAAGGTTACCGAGCATAAGGAAACCAAGAAGCGGAGCAACTGAAGGGAGAATAAGAACACAGATTACTGTAACAACAATAGGGAAGATAATCTTTTCAGCTTTGCTAACTGTACGAAGCTGATTCATTTTGATTTCTCTTTCTTTTTTAGTTGTAAGCAATTTCATAATAGGCGGCTGAATAAGCGGAATCAATGCCATATATGAATATGCTGCAACGGCAATTGAACCTAAAAGGTGAGGAGCAAGCTTACCTGTAAGGAAGATTGCTGTAGGTCCATCAGCACCACCAATAATAGCAATTGAAGCAGCTTCTTGTGGAGTAAACTCACCAGTAAGCATAGCTACAATAAATGCAACGTAAATACCAAGCTGTGCAGCTGCACCGAGCAAAAGGCTTGATGGATTTGCAAGAAGCGGACCGAAGTCTGTCATTGCACCAACGCCCATGAAGATAAGGCAGGGGAATATGCTTGATTTAACACCTGCATAAATAAGTCTTAAAACACCTGTATCGTACCAGTGTGCATCCGGGTCAAGATACGGGTTATTATCACCGACAAATGACATATTTGTAGGGTCTGCCATGATTTCGGGATATATGTTAACAAGAAGCATACCAAAGGCAATCGGGATTAAAAGTAATGGCTCAAATTTCTTTACAATCGCCAAATAAAGCAAAATGAAAGAAACACCAATCATAATCCAGTTTTGCCACGGAAGGTTAACAAAGTTAGATTGATTAAAAAGCTCTATAAGAGCATCAATAATTTGCATAGCTTGCACCTCAATTATGCGAGAACTGCAAGAACTTCGTCAGTAGCAACTGATGCACCCTTTGTTGCAATAACCTGTTTAACTGTGCCTGCACAAGGAGCAACAATTTCGTTTTCCATCTTCATAGCTTCAAGAATGAAAAGTACATCACCTTCATTTACTGATTGACCAACAGATGCGTTAACTGAAAGAACTGTACCAGGCATTGGAGCAGTAACTTTTGTACCGTCACCAACTGCAACAGGAGCAGGTGCCGCTGCAGGAGCAGCCTCAACAGGAGCGGCTGCAGGTGCTGGAGCTGCAACAGGTGCAGCAACAGGTGCTACAGGAGCTGCCACAACAACAGGAGCTGCTGATGGAACAACAGCAGTAACAACTGCTTCGTTAAGCTCGTTTACTTCAACTTCGTAATCATTTCCGTTTAATGTAACTACATATTTCATTTTAATAATCTCCTTTATTTCTCAATAAGTTTAATTGATTTAAATACAAGTCTGTCAAGTGGAATTCCTGATTCTTTGCTTGTAAGAGCCATGACTTTAACTGCTGTTTCTTCATCAGTTTTGTAAAGCTCAGGTGTATCACAGAGTTTAATTGACTTAAACACAAGCTTTTCAAGCGGAATACCTGTCTGATGGCTGATAATAGCCATAATTGATGCTGCTGTTTTATAGTCAGTCTTATAAAGTTCAAGAGAGTCATCAAGTTTGATTGAACTAAAGCTGAGTCTATCAAGCGGAATACCGCTTTCGTGACTTACAATAGCCATAATTGATGCTGCAGTTTTGTAATCTGTCTTATAAAGAGTAAGACCATCTGTATATTGTACCGGCGCAGGTGTAGAAGCAACAACTGGGGCAGGGGGAGTAACCGCTTTTGTGGATGCCTCTGCTTTAACTTCTTCTGTAGATGTTGTTACCTTTTTTGCACCGCCTTCAACGGCACGAATTACCTTTGAAAGCATAACAATAATAACTGCAAGAAGAATAAGAACAATTAAAACGACAATAAAACCTGTAGCAGAAACGCTTAAAATTTCTGACAATGTCATTTTATGTCCTCCTTAATCAACTCTTTTAATAGAATACTTGAATGTGTTCTTTTCTATTTCTTTTCTGCCTTCAAGGAACTTTTCAGCCTGAGCAGGGAAAGCAATGTATGAAAGAACATCTTCGTCACATTTAGCTAAATCACCAAGTTCTTCCTTTGTCTTCTCAAACATTGGTTCAAGAGTATCAGCAAAACGACAAGTAACTGGTGACTCATCACCAAGAACCTTCTTCTGAAGGTCAGCGTCGATTTCGCCGGGTGCCTTACCATATTCGCCCTTGATATATGCTTTGATTTCTTTTGAAATGTTCTTGTATCTTTCGCCTACAAGTACGTTTGTAACAGCTTGATTACCAACCATCTGGCTAAGAGGAGTTACAAGTGGTGGATAACCCATATCTTTACGAACCTGAGGAATCTCTAAAAGAGCTTCTTCCATTCTGTCAAGAGCATTCATATCTTCAAGGTTTGCCATCATATTTGAAAGCATACCGCCTGGAACCTTATAAGTCAAAGCATCTGTATCAGTAACAAGTGCTTTTGGCTTTAAAAGTCCTGATGCAAGATATTGGTCACGAAGTGGCTTGAAATGGTCGTTTACTTCTTTTAATGTGTCTCTGTCAAGACCTGTTTCATAGCCAAGGCCTGTAAGAGCATCGTGTATTGTTTCTGTTGCAGGTTGTGCAGTACCACCTGAGAAACAAGATGTTGCTGTATCAATAATATCGCAACCTGCCTCAACTGCCTTAAGGATTGTCATATAAGCCATACCTGTTGTGCAGTGAGTATGAAGAATAACAGGCATTTCAGGCATTGCGTCTTTAATTGCACCTACAAGGTCTTTTGCTTCAACAGGAGTCATAACGCCTGCCATGTCTTTGATACAGATTGTAGAACAACCCATTTCTTTCATTTCTTTACAAAGAGCCACATAATTTTCGAGTGTATGAACAGGGCTTGTTGTATAAGAAATAGCACCTGATGCAATAGCACCATTTTTGATTGTTTCATCAACTGCTACTTGGATGTTGCGAACGTCGTTAAGTGCATCGAAAATTCTGATAACATCAATACCATTTTCAATACTCTTTTTAATAAACATTCTAACAACGTCATCTGGATAGTGCTTATAACCTAAAAGGTTCTGACCACGGAGAAGCATCTGAAGCTTAGTGTCAGGACACTTTGCCTTGATGTTTCTGAGTCTTTCCCATGGGTCTTCGTTAAGGTAGCGAAGACATGAGTCGAATGTAGCACCGCCCCAGCATTCAAGAGAATAGTAACCGGCCTTATTAAGCTTTTCAAGAACGGGTTCAAAATCCGCAAAGGGCATTCTTGTAGCAATAAGTGACTGGTTGGCATCTCTCAATACGGTTTCTG
>CAYXMF010000095.1:0-5684 GCA_964465845.1 uncultured Eubacteriales bacterium
AATACTGTCAGCGGAACATCACCTGTTCCCGGAGGCATATCAACAAACATAAAGTCAACGTCGCCCCAGATAACCTCTTGCCAGAATTGGTGAATAAGACCTGAAATAACAGGTCCACGCCAAATTACAGGTTGGTCCTCTTTTTCAAGAAGGAAATTAACGCTCATAATTCTTGTGCCAAGTCTTGAAATCATTGGGTACATTCCCTCTGCTGTACCTTCAGGATTACCATGAAGACCAAAAGCTTTTGGAATTGATGGACCTGTAATATCAGCGTCAAGAATTGCTGCCTGATATCCCATTGTCTGTGCTGTAACTGCAAGTGAAGATGTAACAAAGCTTTTTCCTACGCCACCTTTACCACTTACAACACCAATAACCTTTTTAACATCACTCATTGGATTGCCGGGAATGTGTAAATCCTGTTTTTTACTGTCACAACTTGATGAGCAACTGCTGCAATTTCCACTACATCCACTCATTTTATAAACCTCTTTTCAAAATAGATAATAATTAACTAATCGATTTATTTTCCTACACAGAATTGTGCAAAAATTTCATTTACAACTAACTCTGTTGCCTTTTCACCTGTCAAAACCATAAGATTTTCAATAGCAGAATCAAGACAAACCGTAACTGCATCCATAGTCATACCAAGCATTAAGGCATTATCAGCATCCTTTAACGCATCAAGTGCCTTTTTACAGCAATCACGCTGACGCTCATTGACAATTGCTGTGGCAGATGTATCAAAATCTGCTGTTCCCAAAAGTTCTTCAACCGCGTTTGTAAGTTCCGTTTTACCGTCACCTGTTTTTGCTGAGATAAAAACTGTCTGCGCAAAATTTTCTTCGATTTCGCCGCTTAGATAATTTTTATCTAAATCCGTTTTATTGACAATTCCTATAGCTTTTTTGCCTTTACAAAGTTCAATAAGTTTACGGTCAGCATCAGTCAAAGGTCTGCTTGCATCAAAAACAGCAAGCACAAGTTCTGCATTTTCGAGTCGTTTAACCGCTCTGTCAACGCCGATACTTTCAACCACATCGTCAGTATCACGCACACCAGCTGTATCAGCAAGGCGAAGAGTAATTCCGCCAACATTTACGGTATCTTCAACAATATCACGTGTTGTACCTGCAATTTCAGTAACTATTGATTTTTCAGTACCCGAAAGCAAGTTCATAAGTGTTGATTTACCAACATTGGGGCAACCCACAATAGCGGTATCAACACCCTCCATTATAATCTGCCCTTTTGAGAAGTCGTTTATGAGTTTTTCAAGACTCTGAATACTTTCATCTATATGTTCTTTCAAATTGTTTTCTGACAAATCTTCAATTTCTTCATAAGGGTAATCAACCCAAGCAGAAAGAAGTGCCAAATCATAAACTAATTTGTCGTTAATTTTCTTGATTTCTTTGAAAAGTTTGCCCTCAAGCACGCCAAGAGCAATTTTTTCAGCCTGCTCACCCTGAGCAGAAATTATATTCATAACGGATTCGGCACTTGTCAAATCCATTTTTCCGTTTAAAAACGCACGTTTTGTGAATTCACCTGCTTCTGCAGGAATTGCACCTGCACCGAGTACCGCCTTTAAAACTTTATCGGTTACAAAAAGTCCGCCGTGACAAGAAATCTCGACTACGTCTTCACCTGTATAACTTTTTGGTGCTCTGAATACAAGTGACACAACATTGTCAATGTTTCCGCTTTCGTCATAAGCTTTGCCATAAAGAGCCGAATAACCGGGAATCTCACAAAGTTTTTTACCGTTGAATGAAGAAAACACTTTGTCTGCAATATTTATTGCATTTTCACCTGAAATTCTGACAATTCCTATTCCGCCGGGAGCTTTACCCGTTGAAATCGCCGCTACGGTACTCAATTTTCTTCACCCGCTTTCTTTTTTCTTAAATCCTTAAAGAAATTTGAAAGTATTTCAGCACATTCTTCACCCATTATTCCGCCCTCATACTGCGGTTTATGAGTAAAGTTCATATCAAAAAGACGTGCCGCCGAAACGACAGCACCATTTTTTTCATCTTTTGCACCAAAATACACATTTTTAATTCTTGAATTTATGATTGCACCTGCGCACATAGGGCAAGGCTCAAGTGTAACATATAAGTCACATTTCCAGAGTCGCCAACCGCCAAGGTTTTTGCAAGCATTGTCTATTGCCTCAATTTCAGCGTGGTGCAAAGCATTTTTCACAACTTCCCTGCGATTTCTGCCCTCGCCCACTATTTCGCCATCGCAAACAACGATTGCGCCCACAGGTACTTCACCCTCATCTGCCGATTTTTCAGCAAGAGAAAGTGCATATTTCATAAAATCGAACTTATCCATAATTAAAACTCAATACTTGTAAGTGTAATTCCAAGCATAATAATTATTGCAATAATCATAGGGGCATTTCCAAACAATGCAGAAACTTTTTCTCCTGTTTTCAAGGTGTTTACACCTTTATCAAGTTTTGTTTTGTAACGCATTGAGAAAAATCCTACGCCACCAACAATACCTGAAATAATAAACAGTACCATCATAATTATAACTGCAACAAATGACCAGTTATCACCAAAATTACTGCTTACAGCCAAAATTACAACCGAATAAAAATTATTTATAAAATGAAGAATAATTGATGGCCAGATACTGCCCGTTGCAACCGTAAGGAAGCCCCAATAAAGACCACCAACAACTGTATATGGAATCTGCACCATATTGCCGTGCATAATTGAGAAGATTAATGCACTTGCTACTATTGCAAAACCGTCACCATATCGACGTAATGGTTGTAACACTACTCCACGTATCGCAAATTCTTCAATAATAGCAGGAACAACTGCCATTGAAATTGTTCCTACAAGAAATCCGCCAATACCATTCATTTCCATATCTTCAAGACCGCTTGTAAATTCAAGACCAACTATTCCCTGGAAGATAAGAGAAATATAATTCACTGCCATTGAAGAAAAAATGGTAATAGGAACAAGAAACATTGTAAGAAAAGCTGCCGCTTTTCCGTTATAAGGAGTGCCAAATGGTAATTTGCCTGCAATTTTGCTTGATTTAAGTGTCAGGTATGCAATTCCGAACGGAACTCCGATATAAAGAATTGAACCAACAACGCTATATGCATAATTTGCTGTTGAATCATCATAAAGCAACATAAATGATGGGAAGAAATTTGCTAATAATCCGATTACAAAAGACATAGCAAAAGAAAGAAATACATAAGCAATTATGGCAAGACCAAAACGGTTGCCCATTTTTCGCAGAATTTTCTTGTCATTTTTCTTTTCCTGCTGTTTCATATACTGCTCATTATAATACGAAGCGTATCCGTTATTTGCATAGTTCATATTATACGGCGCATTGTTCTGTCCCCATCCGCCAAACTGACCATTTTGATTCTGATAATTATTCATTGTAAACTCCTTAAAATGTCAGTTAATTGTCACTTGTCTTTTTTGATACGTAGCCACCAATAACAGTAATTGCTGTTTTTCTGTTGTCTTCATCAAGCTTAATGTTTGTTTCACCATACAATTCAAGCTGAAGTTTCTGTGCAGCAAGAGGATAGTCAACAACCCAGATCCACGCAGTTGACTTTGAACTGTATGCATAACGTGTATCAGGTGTGGGCATTGTCAATTCAGTAACCTCATAATTTGCCCATCCTTCAGTTACTGCCTTTGAAGCATAACTTAAAATTGATTTTTTGCTGATATTTGTACGCACATTTGCAAGAATAACATCAGCAATTTCATTGATTTCTGCAAGAGTTGCTCCCTTTGCTTTCTCAATAAGAGCATTTACAACCTGACGCTGACGTGCAACACGGCTTACGTCACCGTCTGAGTCAGAATATCTTACTCGGCTGAATCTGAGTGCCTGATCACCGTCAAGAAGCACATTGTCACCGCTTGGAAATCCATTACCTAAAAAGTTTGCAACATATTGAGGAACATCAACATTTACACCGCCAAGAACATCAATAACCTGTACAAATGAATCGAAATCTACCATAGCATAACCGTCAATCTCAATTTTATAATCATTTTCAATTGTTTCAACAAGATATGCAGGTCCGCCGTTTGCACATGCCGCATTGAGTTTTGCATAACGGTCAAATTGGTCCATATAAGTATAACTGTCACGCATAAATGATATCAATTTAATTGTATCGTCTATCTGATTGATAGAAACAAGCATCATAACATCAGTATTTCCCTTTTCAGTGATGCTTGCTCTACCTGCTTCTTCAGCTGAGGCATCGCTACCGATAAGTAAAACGTTAATAATGTCACGATTACTCATTTTTTCGCCGTCGTTAGTTGCCCAGTTTTTAAGAATTTCCTTAAAATCATTACCTGTGGCGTCGTCCATTTCGGCAAAATCGAGAGTTTCATCTTCCGATTCAACAAATTCCTGATTAGGATCAATAGTTGTGCTTTCATTTTCATCAAAATCAATAAGACTGAACTTATGACCTACAAAACCAACTACTGCAATAACCAAAGCAAGAAAAACCGCAATAATCGGAAGTAAAACTACCAACAGTTTCTTTTTTTTCTTCTCTTTTTCAGGTTTTTCTATAACTTCATCTAACTTTTTCTCGTTGTCGCTCATGTTATATCTTTCCTTTCACTAACAGAAAAATTTGTATAAATTATTCCTCGTCAGCACCCTCAACAGTTTCTACTGTTTCTGTAGTTTCTTCTGTATTTTCCTCATGCTCAGCAAGAGAAATTGTAACAACCTTTTCGCCTTCTTTAGTCTTCATGAGAATAACACCCTTTGAAGGACGGTTGCACTCACGAACCTGTTCCGCAGGAAGACGGATAATAATACCGTCAGAAGAAATCATAATAATATCTTGAGTTTCATCTACCATTTCAATAGCGCATACCTCACCATATTGTTCAGTGTGGTAGTTTGTAAGACCTTTACCACCACGATTCTGAACACGGTAGTTTGAAACATCGCTGCGTCTGCCATAACCTTTTTCGCTGATTGTAAGAACTTTACCCTCGTTGCCGAAAATAACCATTCCCACAACTTCGTCACCCTCGCCGAGAGTAATAGCACGAACACCACGAGCAGTTCTGCCGATTGCACGGGCATCGTTTTCATTAAAGCAGATGCTCATACCCTTGCGAGTAGCAACCATCAAGTTCTGCTCACCATCAGTAAGTTTAACCCAACGAAGTTCGTCACCCTCGTCAAGATTTATTGCAATAATACCGCTCTTACGGATGTTCTTATATGCATCAAGTTCTGTACGTTTAATAACACCATTCTTTGTTGCCATACAGAGATAGTATTTATCTTCACCAAAGTCCGGAACACGAAGCATTGCAGTAACCTTTTCGTCTGCAGTAATCGGAAGAATATTAACAATATTCATACCCTTACTTGTACGTGTGCCCTCCGGAATTTCATAACCTTTAAGACGATACATCTTTCCTTCTGATGTGAAGAAAAGAATGTAATCGTGTGAAGAACAGATAAACATACTCTCAGCATAGTCCTCTTCACGACGGCTCATACCCTTGATACCCTTACCGCCACGACGCTGTACCTGATAGGTTTCAACAGGCTGACGCTTGATGTAACCCATTTTTGTAAGAGTAAATACGCAGTCTTCTTCAGCAATAAGGTCTTCAATATCAACC